>JBPOIX010000098.1:0-22769 GCA_052034175.1 Actinomycetota bacterium | reverse complement strand
CCGTGCCCGGGTCGGTTGGGGGGCGCCGCCGGCCCCCTGGGGGGCGCGGCCCGGGTGAAGGCGGCGCCCACCTCCGGCACGTCGGGCACCGGGGCTGCCGCCACGGTGTTGGCCGGGGCTGCCGTCGCCGTCGTCGGCGTGGGGTTGGCGGGCGGGTCGGCGCTGCACCCGCCGGCGACGGCCAGGACTACCGTCGCGGAGGCCGCGGCGGCGCGGCGGAGGCGGTCACGAACGGCAATGGCGCGAATCCTAGAGGCTCACATCGAGAGCGCCAGTTGGAGGCTGATCGGGCTGCCGTCGTCGAAGGCGTTACCCGACCATTCGATCCACGCCGGTACGCCACTGGGGTACAGCGGCCCCCAGATGCCCGAGTTCGGCGAGAACATGCGGTCGAAGACGTTGTTGGTGACGATCACGTCCCCGGTGAAGGAGTACTCCTTGTCCTGCGCGTAGACCACGTACCCACCGCCCGCGAGCCGGTTGTGGTCGATGACGACCGTGCCGATGTTGCCGAGCGAGGAGCCGATGCCCACGGCAGAGTTGCTGACGTAGCTGTAGTCGCCCTGGGCGCCCCCGAAGAGCACCATGAGGATCGTGTTGTTGCGCACGAACGCGCCGCCACCCGCGGCCATCTGCACCCCGTCGGCGTGCTGGCTGCGCTGCCACGCGCCCGCCTGGTACATGTAGCAGTCCTCGACCGTGAGGGTGGCCGTCTGGTTGCGGTTGTTCATCTCGACCGCGGCGTTGCCGAAGCGCACGAACTCGCTCTCCAGGATGACCATCGTCGCATAGTCGCTCTGGATGCCGCGGGTCTGCAGCGGGCCACCGTCGAAGTCGCTGCGCCAGACCTCGATGTAGCGGGAGCTGGAGTTGCCGATGACGACCGCTTGGGTGTCGCCACTGGTGACGAAGCGGCTGTTGCGGAAGATGGCGCACTGGGTGTCCACGACGAGGGTCTGGCTGCCCGACAGCGACACCAGGTAGCGGTCGAAGACCGGGCACGAAAAACCGTTGCGGCTCTCCGTCGGCACACCCGTCGCGGCCGAAGTGCGCAGCGCCCACGGCCATGTGCGCAGCGTCGTGCCCGAGGGCACACCGGCGCTCTGTGCCGTCGGGAACTCCTCGCGTGAGTCGAACAGGCGGACCGGAGTGATCGGCTTGACGCCACCGACAGGGAAGGTGCCGTTCAGGTCGACCGACAGGGCCACGGTGACCGAGGAGAAGACGCACACGGTGCCATCTGCGCCGGGCTTGGCGACGAGGCTGTTCGTGGTGACAGAGCCGGGGAACGGGTTGCCGTTCGACGACACCGGCATCGACGTGCCGCACGGGAAGGCGGTCAGGTAACCGCGCGTGGCCGGGCTTCCCGACGTGAGCGTCAAGGCGAGTGCACCCCGCCCGTCGCCCGCAGTGCCAGGATCGACCACCTGGGTGACGCCCGCACTCACCGTCGTCGACAGCAGCCGCGTGTTGCCGGTGTTGACGAATCCGGCGCCGCTGGACATCCAGGCATCGGCATCGACGATCAGGTCGGTGGCTTTCGTCGTGTGCACGCACACGGTGCCACTGGCGGAGAGCGAGGTGAGCACCAGGTTGGGTACCGGCCGGCCGGCGCTGAAGGCCACCTGGGAGTGCTGCGGACGCGGCTGATCGCACGGATACACCGTCAGCACGCCTGCGGAGGACGCGGCCGTGGCAGTGACGTTGAGCGCCGCGCCGATGGCGCCGCCCGGCACGCCACCGGCCCCGGCCACGACGACCGTGGCAGTGCTGTTGGCGGACAACCGGGAGACCCCGCCGGTGCCGTTGCGGCTGTCCACGAGGCGGCTCGGTGTGATGGCGGTGACGCCGCTCCCGGGCTGAGTCCACCCGGTGAGGTCGACGACGAGCTCGACGCGGGTGGAGGCGTAGATGCACACCTTGCCGCCGGCGCCGATGCGGCTGATGGCCGCATTGGTGCGAGCCGATTCGTTCGGTTCGTAGTTGAGGTTGGAGGCCAGGGGAATGGCCTCGCCGCACGGGTACAGCGTGAGCCAGCCACGGTTCACCCCACGCAGGACGGTGAGGTTGACCAGCGCCGAGGTGGCGTCGGAGGGAACTCCGTTCTGGCCGGTGATCTGCAGCGACGTGACGCTGCCGCTGCCGACCGACGCGGTGGCGAGGGTTGCCGGTTGAACGGCGAAGGCGCTTGCGGCGAGTGTGGCGGTGACCAGCGCACACAGGAGGGGGCGGTTTGCGGTGCGCATGAGTGGGCTCCTTGACAGTGGGTGCGATCCCGTGTCGTAACCACCGATGTGTCATCGGCTGCCCGCCCCGGCATGGCTACTCTTGCAACGGCAATTGAAACGAAATCGTAATGATCTTAACGCACTCCAGAGGAAACGGGGGGCATCTCCACGTGTGAGATCAGCCACAGGCGGATGTGGCGCACGCCAAGCGCGAGGAGGGCGGCGAGAGCGGCGAAGCCGACCGTGCTGCGCAAACGGCTCCCGCCGAGGGGTCGGCCGAGCTCCGGTTCGGCCAACAGCACCACTCCCACGGACAGGTCCGGGTCGTAGCCCTCCTGCTTGCGGGCAAGTTCGTCGAGCAGATCGCCGAGCACGAGTTGGCTGCCGGCCTGCGCCTCGGCGGGAGTGGCGGCGATCACCGTCATCTCGAACACCGGCCCATGGTCGGGAGTGTCGCTGACCACGTTGCGGCGGGTGGTGATGACCAGCTCACCCTGCATTCCGTCGGCGAGCAACTGGGCCTGCTTGGCCCTGCTGAGATACAGCCGGGAGAACACGTCGCTCACCACAGTCGGGTCGTGGAACCGTGCCAGCGGGCTCTCCGCCAGCGGATCAACGTCCTCTTGGGTGGCGATGGAGTGCTGCTCCACGGTGGGCGAGTCGACGAACAGCACCGTCGAGGTCGCGGCGTAGTCGGCGTCGCGACCGACCACGATCGCAGCGCCGATCAGCAGCACCGTGCCGAGCACGGCCAGTTCCACGGGCCTGCCGAGTACCGCCAGCGCACGGTGGCGCCAGTGCAGTCGCGGCAAGGTGTCGGCCATCCCGTGGAGGCTATTGGTTCACGGGCAGTTGGATGCCGCATCGGGTGCAGCCACGTCTCGACGCGCCCGGGGTACACTGCGACACCCAGGCGAGCCCGTGCACACGGCCTCCGGAAGTGGAACTTGACGGTGAGTATCGCATCCCTCCTCAGGCTGCTCTGGCGGCAGCGGCGAGTCGTCGTGCCGGCGGCCATCCTTTCGTTGCTGGCGTGTATCGGTGTGCTGATCGTGCAGCCGGCCCAATACCGCGCCACCTCCGCTGTGGTACTGCTCAACCCGCCGGCGTTGCCCGAGGTGACCGCCGAGAACCCGACGATCCCGCCCGAGTTCCAGAACCCCTACGGCCGGTTCGGGGACCTCTCGGTCATCGTGGACATTCTCGTGCGCGTGCTGGGGAGCGAACCTGTCGTCGACGGCCTGAAAGCGCAGGGCTTGGAGGGCACGTTCGAGATCGCCGCCAACCGGGACTTCTATCGCGGGCCGATCATCGACATCGCCACGGAAGCGAGCACGGCGGAGGCGGCGATCGCCGACACGAAGCTGGTGATGGCCGAGCTGGAGAACCAGCTCACCACCCTGCAGCAATCGCAGGGCACCGACCCCAGCTACTGGATTCGGGTCGAGACGATCGTGGGCGCGGACAAGGCCACCACCGTCCTCAGCGGCACCCTGCGCTCGATGATCCTCGTGGCAGGGCTCGGCGTCGTCCTCACCGTCGGGGCCGGGCTGTTGGCCGAGGCGCTCCGGGCGCGCCGGCTCCGCGACGGGGAGCCCGAGGACCCACCGCTCGACGCCGCCGAGGCTTCATGACGTCTGCCGGCGCGATCCGGGTGCACCGGGTGCTGTCGTGCGTGGTGCTCGGCGGGGTCGTCGCGTTGTGCGTGGTGGCGTATCACCTCGGGATTCGGAACACCGGATACGCCATCGGCTACTACCACGAGGTGTTCGACGTCGGCCACCCGGGCATCGTCAACGTCGTGACATCGATGGCATTGCTCTCGGTCGCGGTGGTGACGGTCCTCCTCGGCCTCGTCACCGGTCGCGGAGCCTGGTACGTGACCGCGGGGCTGTTCGTGGTGCTTGCTGCGGACAACCTGTTGCGGCTGCACCACCTGATGCCGACGGGCGACGTCACGGCCCGCCTCGTGTACTGGGCGGTCTTCGCGTGGTTGGCGGTGCGCCTTCGCCCGCTCCGCCACCAGGTGCCCGGGCGCGTGCTGCTGCTGTTCGGTATCGCGGCGCTGGTCGGCAGCGAATTGATGGATGTCGCCGGGAATGACGGGCGTGGAGCCGCCGCGGTGTTCGAGGAGTCGCTCGGCTGCCTGGGCTCGTGGGCGTTGGCGCTGGCCGCGCTCGGGATGGCGATGTCGGCCCTCGTGCCGGCCGCGCTGCCCGACCCGGCCGACTGAGCGCTGCCGTTACACTCGTCCTCGAACCACAGGGAGCTCGGATGGCCCACATACGCGCGTGCCGTACGGACGACCTCGAAGCGGTGGTGCGCCTGTTCCTCCGTGCATTCCGCAAGGGCGCGGAACACTCGGTCCCGGCTGCGGTCGACTACTTCCGGCAGCTGTACTTCGGCAACCCGTGGTTCGACGAGGACCTGCCGTCACTCGTCGCCGACGACGGCGAACGGGTGGTCGGCTTCATCGGCGTGGTGCCGTTGCCGCTGCGCATCGACGGCATGCAGCTGCGCGCCGCCGTCGGCGGCAATTTGATGGTCGACCCGGCTCACGGCGACCCGATGATTGCGTCCCGCTTGCTGCGCCGCTACGCCGCCGGCCCGCAGGACCTGGCCCTGACGGACACGGCCAATGATCATGCGGCACGCCTGTGGTCCAGCGTGGGCGGGCGCACCGGCCGGTTCCCGTCGATGCGCTGGGTCGTTCCCCTGCGCGCCGGCGCGCTCGGGATGGTGGGTGTCCGTCGTGCCACCCACAGTCGGGTGCTCGAGCGGCTGGGCCGCCTGGCCGTTCGACCGTCGGATCGGCTCGTGCGAGGGCGGCTCCTGCCGGCGCGGCCCGACCTCACGGTCCACCAGGCGGCGCCCGAGGAGGTGGCCGGCTTTGTCGGGACGATCGGTCACCGCGGCTACGCCCACCTCGATGTCGACGCCGCCGGCTTCGACTGGGTGATCGAGATGCTGCGGGCGAAGCGGCAGTTCGGGCCGCTGCGCGTGGTGCGGTTCGTGGCCCCGCGAGGGGAGACCGTCGGCGTGTCGCTCTACTACCCGAACGCCGACGGCCTTGGGCAGGTGGTGCTCCTGCACGCGAAGGAGGGTGCCCATGGCGCCGTGCTCGACGCGCTGTCGCTCGATGCCGTGTCGCACGGGAGCGCAGCGCTGACAGGGCAGGCCGACCCGCGGCTGCTCGTGCCGCTCGGCGAACGGGTCAGTGCGTATGTGCAGCGCAACGAGTTCGTGACGGTGCTCCCCGGCCGGACACCGGAGGCCGCGGCGGCCGCATCCCGCCTGGCTGCCGGCGACCTGACGGTGAGCCGCCTGGTCGGGGAGTGGTGGACCCGGATGCAGGGCGACGTGTTCTGACCGTCAGCGGCGGAGCACCTTGCCGCTGGAGGAAGTCGGCAACGCTTCGACGAAGACGATCTCGCGCGGCATCTTGTGCGGCTCCAATGCCACCTTGAGTGCCCGCCGCACATCCGTCTCGGTGAGGGTGTGGCCCTCGCGGCGGATGATCTCGGCGCGTACCGCCTGCCCGAGCAGCGGATCGGGCACGCCGAGAACGCGGCAGGCGAACACGCCGGGGAGCGCGGCCATCGCCTGCTCGATCTCGTTCGGGCTGATCTTCTCGCCACGCGTCTTGATGATGTCGTCGGTGCGGCAGACGAAATACAGGTTGCCGGCGAGGTCGGTGCAGAACTGATCGCCGGTGCGCAGGATGCGAGCGTGCGCACTCGGCCCGGGGCGGAGTACGCGGGCCGTGGCCTCCGGGTCGTCCCAGTACCCGAGCATCACGTTCTCGCCGCACACCACCAACTCGCCCTGGGAGCCGTTCGGGAGGCGGTTGCCGTGAGCGTCTTCGAGCCACCAGTCCATCCCTGCCATGCCGCGGCCGACAGAGTCCGGGTGGTCCGGCAACTCCGCCGCCGGGAGGTAGGTGGTGCGGAAGCACTCGGTCTGACCGTGCATCGGGATCACATCCGTCGAGGGCAACGCCGCGGCCACCTGCAAGGCCAATGGTGCGGGCAGCGCCGCAGCTGCGCACGTGAGGTAACGCAGCGTGGTGCAGCGCGCCAGGGACTCGGCGTTGAGGTCGCGCAGCATGGCGAACAAGGTGGGCACGCCGGCAAGGCCGGTGACACCTTCATCGGCAATGGTGCGTACCAGGTCGTACGGAAGGCCGGGGCCACGCCGCAGGACCAGCCGGCCGCCGTGGGCGAAGGTGACCAGTACCTGCAGCAGGCCGTAGCCGAACGCCAGTTGCAGCACACAGAGGACCACGTCGTCGGCGGTGTGCTGCAAGTACTCGCCGACCACCGCCACCACCACGGCGATCGAGTGGTGGCTATGGGTCACGCCCTTCGGTGGACCGGTGCTGCCGGAGGTGTAGATGATGGCTGCGGGTGCGTGACGGTCGATCGGGGCCGGCCGGCGCCCCGCGGCCGGAGGTGCCGCGGCGAGGCGGTGCTCACCCGGCCCGAGGATCGTGGGGTCCACGTCGTCCGCGACGACGAGCATGACGTCGGGCAGGCCGGCGAGCGCCGCGCGGGCGACCTGCAGCTTGGCAGCGGTGGTCACCAGGACACAGGCCGACGAGTGCTGCACGCGGTAGCGCAGGTTCGTCGCCGTGCTGTCGGCCTCGCCCATCACCACGCACCCGCCCGCCAACCACACCGAGTAGAGGGTGGTGACGGCGGCGGCGGAGTTCGGCAGGAACACCACCACCCGGCCGCCGGGGGGAAGCCCCACGGCTTCGAGCAGGGCCGCCGTGCGGTCCGCCTCGTCGGCCAGTTGGCGGTACGTGAACCTCTGCCCGTCCACCACGAGCGCTTCGCTGTCGCCTCGCTCCCTGGCCCCTCGATGGAGCTGGTGGACGGCGAGCGGCGGGTTCATTGCAGGTAGGGGGCGCTGAACGCGATCATCCGATCGACGGAATCGAAGTGGTCCGCAACGAGGTCCTCGTCGGCGAACGCGGCGCCGAGCAGCCCTTCGAGGTGGGAGATCAGCTCCATCGCTCCCGTCGAGTCGATGACGCCGCTGGCGAGCAGTGATGCCGAGTCGACCACGGTCGCCTCGTCGGCGAAGAGGAAGTTGGCGGCGATGAAGGAGCGGAGTTCGGCTCGGAGTGCGTCAGCGTCCATTGGTGGGTCCGGGAGTGGTAGTGGAGTGATCGACGTCCACCGAGAATGCAGGTTCCGGCGCCGTGCGGGGAACCGGGCCTGCGAGGAACTCGTGGAACATGAGTTGGGTGGAGAGTATGCCCGTGAACGCCATGTTGTCCGCGTTCGATGGTGTGCCGCCTCTTTCGTCGGCAGCAAGTGCCCTCATCTTGACGTGCAGCGCCCCGACGGCCGCGGGCTCGAACACACCGGCCGCGGCGACGGCGTCCACGGACAGCATCTCCGCGACGTAGGAGGGTGCGGCCGGCCCGACGAAGCACACGGCGTCGGGGGAGCGGTACGGCTGCTTCGTGCGCGTGAGGATCTCGTCCGGCACGAGGCCCCGACCGACCCGCTTGAGGATGTGCTTCTCGTCCAGGCCGCGCAGCTTGAACGACGGCGGGAGGGTGTGGCACAGCGCCATCACGTCCGGGTCGAGGAAGGGGAAGCGACCCTCCACGCCGTTGCCGAGGAGTTGGCGGTCGCCCTGGCTGGAGAGCAGGTAGGGCGAAAGCAGGGTGGTGATCTCGAGGAACTGCGCCTGGGCCAGTGGTTCCCAGCTGCTGAAGTCCGCCGGGAGGCGGCCGAGAGGGCCGGGCGCGGGCGACGTTGCGAGGTGCTCGGCGAATCCGGGTGCGTAGCAGCGGCTGAGTGCCGCGCGCGTGCTGCGCCAGCGCGGGTCGTGGGAGAAGCCTGGTTGCCCGGCGAGGTCGAGGCCGACCTTCCAGAACGACTGCGCCATTCCCTTGGCTCGGCCGGAGAGGCCGGCGAGGTAGGGGTAGATGCGGTCGAACAGCAGCGGCCGCACGGTGGAGCCCGGCCGGCGCGCCCAGAAGGCGCGGATCCGCGCCTCGCGGAACAGGTCGTAGCCGGCAAGCATCTCGTCCGCGCCTTCGCCCGTGAGCACCGCCTTGATGCCGGCGCGTCGCACCTCGCGCGAGAGCAGGAACATCGGTGCCGCGGCGGTGCGCAACACCGGCCGTTCGGTGTGGCGCACGACCTCCGGGAAGACCTCGGCAATGTCCTGCCGGTCGACGACGACTTCGTGGTGGGCACTGTCGAGCATCGACGCCAGACGATGTTGGAACCCGCCCTCGTCGAACTCGGCGTCGGCGAAGCGCAGCGAGAACGTCTGCAGCCGGCCGCGGCTGGCACGGTGGCCGAGCATCGCGATCAGCGAACTGTCCAGGCCGCCCGAGAGGTAGGCGCCCACGGGAACGTCGGCGCTCGTGATCCGCAGCTCGCTGGCCGCGGTCAGCCGGTGGCGAAGCTCCTCGGTGGCAGCCTCCAGCGAGCCGGCCCAGGACGGCACCGAGGGCGGGAAGGCAGCGGCCCAGTGCACGCCGTCGCTGCGGGAGCCGCGGCGATACTCGCGCCAGGTGCCCGGTGGAAGCTCGCTGATGCCGGCGAACGGCGTGGTCGGGGCGAGCGCTCCCCAGTAGGTGCATGTCTGATCGATTCCGTGGGGGTCGATGCCGCGTGGCACGTCGGGGTCGGCGAGGAGTGCCTTCACCTCGCTGGCGAAGGTGACGGAACCGTGCCCCTCGTGGACGTACAGCGGGCAGATGCCCACCGGGTCGCGGCTGAGCACCAAGCGCTCCTCCGCTCGGTTCCACAGCGCCATCGCCCACTGCCCGTTGAAGCGACGGAAGCAATCAGTGCCCCAGGCGCGGAAGCTCTGCACGACGACTTCGGTGTCGCTCGTGGTGGCGAAGCGCCATCCGGCGGCGCGTAGCTCTCGGCGCAGTTGGTGGTGGTTGAAGAGTTCGCCGTTGAACACGATCCACCACTCACCGTCGGGGTCGGCGAGCGGCTGGTCTCCGCTGGAGAGGTCGACGAGCGCGAGGCGGGCATGGGCGAGGCCGATGCGGTGGTCGCGGTATCGTCCGAACCCCTCCGGGCCGCGGTGCCGCAGGGTGCCCACCATCCGGGCCAGCAGTTCGGGGGAGGGCGGCGACCCGCCGGCGCCGATGCGGGCCTTGCCGACGAAACCGCACATCTCAGTGGATCTCGGGCACGGGCCGCACGAGGAGCCCCTGGACGTGGAGCCCTGCTGTGGCGCGGCGCTTGGCCACGATGTCGTCGTACACCCGGCCGATCTGGTCGGCCGTGAGGCCGACGACGGGTGCGGCCACCTCGGCCGGCACCCCGTGGTTGTGGGCGTACAGGCAGAGGTCCATCTGTGGGTAGGGCAGGGCGAAGTAGAACTCGTCCTGCGTCTGCGCCAGCGAGAAGGTGTCGGTGGTGGGCGTGCGGTCGAGGATCTCCGCGGGGACGCCGAGACGAGCCGCGAGGCGCACGACCTGGGTCTTGTAGAGGTGGGCGATCGGCTTGAAGTCGGCCAGCCCGTCTCCCCCTTTGACGAAGAAGCCCTGGTCGTACTCCAGCCGGTTCGGGGTGCCGCACACGGCGTAGTTGAGACGGTCGCCGTGGTAGTAGGCGGTGGTGGTACGCAGCCGCTGCTTGTAGTTGGTGGCGGCCACCAGCTGCAGATAGGCGGCGGGCGGCATCCGGACGGTGCGCTGCACCCCCGCAGGGTCCTCCACCGTGAGCCGTGTGACGTTGAGGCGGTCGCCGGCCAGGATCGACGGCATCGACAGCTTGTGCTTCCAGCCGTCGCCGTACTCGGGCACGGCTCCGCGGATCGCATCCACCTGCCGGTCGTAGCAGCCGGCGCCGTCCAGCGCGGCGGTGAGGTCGTCGACCAGCAGTTCGGCGCCGAGCCCCGCAGCCAGTTCGGTGGCGAGGCGCAGGGAGTCCGGTGACGAGCTGGCCTCGGGGAGGGCGATCAGCTGCACGTGCGCGGCACCGAGGGCACGCACACAGACCGCGGCGCAGGCGGCGCTGTCGATACCGCCGGACACCGCCACCACCGCCCCCCGCCGACGCAGGGTGCGGTGCACGGCCGTCTCGATCGCCGCGCAGACGACCGAGATCTCCTCGTCCACATCGAAATCGAGGGAATCGGCGCTGAAGTGCATGTGAGCCGCCTTGGCTGGCGTGGTGATCGCGGAGGGGCAGGGTGCGCCAATCCGTCACCACGGGTGACAGGGTCAGAGCGACCCTACCGGTGCACTCGCCGGCTGCGCGGTCATCGGTGGTGGGCCGGTCGCGCCTGCAGCTCGGCGCAGCGGCTGCGGTGCACGTTCCTCGGCCGCGACCGGGAATGATCCTTTTGGCCCATTGGTCACGCTCCGTGGTCCGCCTAGAGTCGAAGTTGCACGTGGGGTGCACTGAACCGTCGGCCGTATGTGGTCGCTTGGCCGACGGGGAGCAAGAGCGAACCCGACCCACGGGCGGCACGGAGGCGGAACCGCCTTCGCAGGCGTTGCCCAGGAGGTCCACTGTGAACACGAATTCGTCGCGACCGCGCCAATGGAGGCGGCTGCTGGGGGTCACTGCGGTGTTCGTCACCGCAATCGCCGTGGCCCCGATGTTCGCGGGGGTCGCCGGTGCCGTGCACTCGTACACGACCGCGTCGGTGGACTGTTCGGGAACCATCTCCTGGAACACGCGGGCATGGGACGACGGGTCGGCCGGCCGAAACCCCGACATCCGCGTGTTCATGGACCCGGACAACGGCCCGGAGGCCCAGATCGCCGCCGGGCAGTTCACGGCGGACAACGCCAACAGCCTGTCCGGGACGGCGGCATGGCCGGCCGGCGCCGCCAGCGTCGAGATCATCACCCGGGAGTTCGCGCCGTACGCGAACGGCTACAACTCGCCGGACTCCTCGCAGACGGTCTTCGCGCCGACCGATTGCGGGTCGTCGCCTGATGTCGATGTGTCCACGGAATGCGAGTTCAGCTCGCCCGGCAACGGCACGGGCGATGTGGCACTGACCCTGTCCGCCGTCGGCACCTTCGCCTCGAGCATCGACTTCCGCGTCTACGCGATCGACCAGACGTCCGGCTCGTACACCTCCTACACGGTCGCCGTCGGTACCCCTGCGGTGCACCACTACACCGGCGTCGGCGATGGGCCGCACACCTACCGGGTGGCCTACAACTCGGGTCTCGGGTGGCTCTTCGTCGATGGCAACCTCCAGGTCGACTGCAACTCCCCGCAGCCCTCGGCCTCCGTCAGCCAGGAATGCTCGGACGGTGATGGCTCGGTGACGGTCACCCTCACCAACGCCGGCGGTGAGCAGGTCACGTTCACCGTCACCACCCCGTCCGGGGCCACCGAGCAGCACACGGTCGGCGCCAACTCGAACAAGGTGGTCACCTACAGCGGCCTCGGCGACGGCCAGTACAGCGTCACCGTCAAGGTCGGCGACGAGGTCATCGCCGCCCAGGACATCACCGTCGACTGCGATCATGCCCTTCCGTCCGCCGATGTCGACCTCAGCTGCGACGCGGCGTCGCACGACGGCAAGATCGTCGTCACGATGTCCAACACCGGTACCGAGTCGGTCACCTTCACGATCGTCGATCCGGTCACCTCGGTCTCCGAGGACGTGGTGGTGGGCCCTGGCGGCTCGGTCACCCGCACCTACATGAATCTCTCGGACGGCCCGCACAGCCTGACCCTCACGGCTCCGGGCTACGACTTCTCGACGTCGTTCACGGTGAAATGCGACGAGCCGTCGCAGGTGTCCCACTCGTCCTCCTGCGTGGACCTCGATGGCACGGTGACGCTGTCGCTCACCAACAACGGTGACGATGTGGCAGTGACGTTCACGGTCAACGGCACGCCTGTCGTGGTCCAGCCGGGCGACACCGAGGAGCACGTGATCAGCGGCCTCAGTGACGGCCCGCACAGCATCTCGCTTGCGATCAACGGGGTGCCGCAGCCCGCCGTGTCGGTCGAGGTCGACTGCGATCCGACCCCGACCGTGGAGGCCGAGTGCAACACGGTCGAAGTGGACGGTGATGTCGCCCTCTACTGGTTCAGCGTCACCAACGGTGAGGCCGTGCCGGTGACCTTCACCATCGGCGGCGAGGACGTCACCCTGGCGGCCGGCGCGTCGACCACCGTGTCGTCCGCAACGGCCCCGCTCGTGGTGTTCCACGACGGCGTCGAGGTCGCCACCGCAGCGGCCACCTCGGTGGTGTGTGAGCGTGAAGTGACGTTCGAGAAGGTCCTGCAGGGGCAGCCGCCCACCGGTGAGACCTACACGATCCGGGTGTCGCGACTGCTGGACAACGCCAGCTACGCCGAAGAGGTCACGTTCGACCTCAATGTCGGCCAGCCGGTCACCATCAACCTGCCGTCGACACTCGACCCGAGCGGCATCCAGTACCTGATCGAGGAGATCGATGCAGGCACTGCGGTGATCAGCGAGGTGTCGCCGAGCGACCTGCAGTTGGCCGGCCACCTCGGCGAGACCGTCAGCGTCGTCGTCACCAACGGCTACGCCTCGGTGGAGATCATCAAGCAGGCCCTCACCGGCACGGTGCAGGCCGGCGGCACGATCACCTACACGCTGCAGGCGTTGAACACCGGCGGCCTCACGTTGGATCCGGTGGTCATCTTCGACCGCCTGCCACCGCAGACCGAGTTGCAGTCGGTCTCGGTCCAGGACGGCGCGGGGCTCTGCAGCCTCACCGAGTCCACACGGCCGCAGCTCGTCACCTGCGTGATGGACGATGCCCTGCCCGTGGCCGGGTACACCAAGGTCATCACCCTGGTCGTGAAGGTGGATGCCGGGGTTGCCCCCGGGACCCAGATCCTCAACCAGGCCAAGGTCCTCGGCACCTGGGACACCCCCGAACTGGACGGTGTGCGCCACCCGCAGCAGAACGCCGATCTGCAAGCCTCGAGCGACCTGTCCTGCGAGCCGGTGGAGCAGGGAACGGTCTGCGACCTGTCGGCCAAGGTCGGCGTGCCGGTGGGTGAGGGCGGCCAGGGCGGCCCGACCACGATTGCCACCACGACCACCATCCGCCGGGGCCTCCCGGAGACCGGTGGCGGTTCGGGGGCGCCCGTGATGCTCCTGGCCGGGGCGATCATGGCTGCGGCTGGGGCCGTGCTGTTGGCGGTGCGCCGCCGACCCGCAGGCCGCTGAGCCACTCCCACTCGATGACGACGGAGCCGGCCCCTCGGGGCCGGCTCTGCCGCGTCCGACGCTTGCGCCGGCTCGTTCAGCCGGCCGCAGCCCCGGCCGCGGGCCCTGCCAGCGCCTCGACCCGGACCACTGCATCGAGCGGGATCGGGCCATAGATGTGCGGGAACGGCTCGGGCGCCCCGCCCAACTGCTCGTACACGACCTCGGCGCCCAGCGCCTGCTCATCGATGTGGAGCAGCAACAGCTCCTCCACGTCGGCATAGAACAGTGCCCGGACGGTGGGCCACTGGGCGGAGGTGCTGCAGTGGATGAAGCCCTCGTCGGCCAGTTCCACTCCGCGGGTGGAGCCGGTATGGACCCCCTCGGCGAGGGACTGGGCCCAGCGGCCCGGTTCGGTCAGGTGGTAGATCACGTCCCGTAGGCTTGCATGTCGTGCGCATCGATGTGTTCACCATCTTCCCCGGCCTGGTGGACACCTTCTGCAGCGAGAGCCTGCTCGGCAAGGCCCGCTCGACCGGGCTGCTGGACCTTCGCCTCCACGACCCGCGGGAGCAGACCTCGGATGTCCACCGCACGGTGGACGATGCTCCGTTCGGTGGCGGGGCCGGCATGGTGATGAAACCGGAGCCGCTGTTCGCCGCCGTCGAGGCCGCGCAGCCACCCCGCCCGCTCCTGCTGCTCGGGCCCGGCGGGCGCCGTTTCGACCAGCGGGTGGCGGAGGAACTGGCGGCCCGGGGAGGGTTCTCGCTGCTCTGTGGCCGCTACGAGGGGGTGGACCACCGGGTGCGTGAGCACCTTGTCGATGGCGAGCTGAGCGTCGGCGACGTGGTGCTCAACGGCGGTGAGGTCGCGGCCTGCCTGGTGGTCGAGGCCGTCGTGCGGCTCCTGCCCGGGGCAATGGGGAACCACGAAAGCCCGGTGCACGAGAGCTTCGGCCCCTCCGGCCTGCTGGAGGAGCCGATGTACACCCGCCCCGCGGTGTTCCGCGGGTGGGAGGTGCCCGAGGTGCTGCGTTCGGGGGATCACGCCAGGATCGAGCGGTGGCGGCGGGCGCAGGCGTTGCATCGCACCCTGCGCGACCGGCCGGATCTCGTGGAGAGCCAGGGTGGCCTGCGCGAAGTTGACCGCCGCCTGTTGGAAGAGTTCCCCTCTGTCACCTATCCTTGAGCGTTCCCCTTTTCGACGCCTGAGAGAGTCTCCTGCCATGAAGTCCACCGACATCGTCGACAACCAGTACCTCCGCACCGACATCCCGGCCTTCGGCCCGGGGGATGAAGTGAAGGTCCACGTGAAGGTGGTCGAAGGCAACAAGGAGCGCGTCCAGGTGTTCCAGGGCAACGTCATCGCCATCCAGGGCAGCGGCGTGCAGGAGACCTACACCGTCCGCAAGCTCAGCTACGGCATCGGCGTGGAGCGCACCTTCCCGGTGCACACCCCCACCGTCGTCAAGCTGGAAGTCCTGAAGAAGGGCGATGTGCGCCGTGCCAAGCTGTACTACGTGCGCGATCGCGTCGGTAAGGCCGCCAAGATCAAGGAGAAGCGCGAGCGCTGAGTCGCTCGGCTTCTCATCCCATCGGTGTGAAGAGCACCCCCGTTGAGCGCTGACGATCTCGAGAACTTCGAGGCCGAGCGAGAGCTCCAACTCGCGCACGAGTATCAGGACGTCGCGGCCATGTTCCGCTTCGCCGTGGAGACCGAGCGCCGGTTCTACCTGGCCAACGACGTCAAGGTCACCGTCACCGGTGAAGCGTCGCGCCCGGTCATCGAAGTGGAGCTGAGCGACGCATGGGTATGGGACATGTACCGGAAGACCCGATTCATCCCGCGGGTGAGGGTGCTGACGTTCAAGGACGTCAACGTCGAAGAACTGCCCCAGCCGGAGCTCTGACCCCGGCGCAGGCGCGCGGGCGCTTCGGCGAGGCGGAGGCCGCCCGCTGGTACGCCCGCAACGGCTACGACGTCGTGGCTCGCAACTGGCGTTGTGCGCACGGGGAGGTCGACCTCATCGTGCGGCGTGGCGACACCATCGTCTTCTGCGAGGTCAAGGCACGGGCCTCGGCCGAGTTCGGCGGCCCGGCTGCGGCGGTGAACTGGAACAAGCAACGCCGTCTGCGGCGGCTGGCGGCCGCATGGTTGGCCGAGCACCGGCCCGGCGTCGCCGAGGTTCGCTTCGACGTCGCCGCGGTCACCGGGGCGCGCGTGGAGGTGCTCCAGGGGGCGTTCTAGCTCGCTGGTTCTGCCGCACCTGCCCGGCGCGTCGTTCGGCAGCGCCACCAAGCCGCACGGACCAGGCTCAACCGAGCAGCGCCCAGACGGTGAGGGCCAGGCACGCGACGGCCGCGGCCGCCACGAAGACGTAGTCGCTGGTTCGCCGCCGTTGCGGCCGGTGCGGATTGAGACCCATCCGCTCAGTATCGTCCGCCGACATGGAAACACTCCAGGTCACCCGCGCTGAAGGGGTCGTGACGGTCACGCTCGACCGGCCGGCGAAGAAGAACGCACTGAACGACGTGATGTGGGACGAGTTGCTGGCGACGTTCCACGAAATCGCGGACAGCGACACCGATCGGGTTGTGGTGATCACGGGCTCGAACGGCGAGTTCTGCTCCGGCGCAGACCTCACGGGAGGCGGCAGGTCGCGGCACCAGCTGGCGGCGATGCGCCATGTGGGCGACGTGGCCCTCGCGCTGCACCGCCTCCCGCAGCCGGTGATCGCCAAGGTGCGTGGGGTCGCGGTCGGCGCGGGCTGCAACCTGGCACTCGGCTGCGACCTCGTGGTGGCCTCGTACACTGCGCGCTTCAGCCAGATCTTCGCTCGCCGTGGCTTGAGCGTCGACTTCGGCGGTACCTGGCTGCTGCCGCGCCGCATCGGGCTGCACCGGGCCAAGGAACTGGCGTTCTTCGCCGACATCATCGGCGCGGCAGAGGCAGAGCGGATCGGGCTGGTGAACCGTGTGGTGGCCGACGCCGAGCTGGACGGGTTCGTCGACGAGTGGGCGCGGCGTCTGCTGGACTCCCCGCCGATCGCCCTGGCCATGACCAAGCGGATGTTGAACAACTCGCTCGAGGTCACGATGGAAGAAGCACTGGACGACGAGGGCCTGTCGCAGACGGTGAACTTCGGCACCCAGGACACCATCGAGGCGATCACCGCCTTCGCCCAGAAGCGCCCGCCCCACTTCAACGGGCGCTGACGCTTCCGGCGGCTGTTCCGGCGCGGCCGCCGGCTGTGCTGCCGTCCGCCGGCTGTGCTGCCGTCCGCCGGCCGGCTGCGGTCACTAGCGTGTCGGCGATGCGCACGTTCGGGAGGTGGAGCCGCCACGTCGGGGCTGTCGTCGCCGGGGGCGCCGTTGGTGTGCTGCTTGCTGTCGCACCGGTGAGCGCAGGGACAGATACCACCGAGCCGCTGCCGGACGACACGGCGCCTGGTTCCACCATCGCGGTTCCCGACATCGCACCACCCGCGGACGGCGGTCTCCCGGCCGCCAATGGGCCGCTGGTTCCCGTGCCGGCGGGTTGTGCGGCGCCCGCGCCCGCCGTGTTCGTTTTCGTCGGCCGCATCTCGGCCGTGTCCGCCACCGCTGCACGGTTCGAGGTGGACCGCGTGCTGGCCGGCTCGGCCGAGGACTGGCAGGTCGCCGCCGGCCTCGTGGACGTGGTGTACGGCGACGATCAGCGCTTCCTGGACGTAGGGGCTGACTATGTCGTCGGTGCCGCGGCCGACCCGGCCATCGGTGGGCTGCGATCCGCGGTGCGTGCACCGGAACCGATGTTCGGCGGCGACGCAGTGATCGGGATGAACGACAGCGACGTCGAGTGCCCCGTGCTGGAAGACCCCGTGCGCACCCTCCGGCTGGACGGAGTGGCGGTGGACAGTGGCGTGCTGACACCGTTGGACGGGCAGGGGCCGCGCCTGGCGCGAGCCGTGCTGTTGCCGCTGGGGGTGGCGTTCGTGATCCTCGTGGCGTTGGTGCTGCTGAAGCAGACCGTCTTTGCGGTCGGCCGCTCGCTGCGCGACTTGGGCGGGGAGCCCACAGTGCGGCCGGCGCGGCAGCGACGGCACTCAGGGGCCAAGCAGGCCGCGCCGTAGCCGGGCGCTGAGCTCCGCCCAGCCTTCGATCGCCACCTCGTCGGCAACTTGGTCCGGGCGGCACATCACGAGCACCCCGCCGGCAACGGGCTCGCCGAGCAGGCGCTCCAGCGCCACCCCGTACGTGGCGAGCTGCACCCCGTAGCGCTGCAGGCGAGTGGCGCGCTCCGTGGCACCGTGCAACTGGTCGGTCTTGTAGTCCACGACCACCAAGCCTCTGCCCGGCAGGCGCACCAGCAGGTCGATGTACCCCTCGACCACGACGCCGCCGACCTCGACCGCGACGAAGAGCTCGCGCCAGTGGGGCGCGGTGGTGGCCTCGCGCACGATCGCGGCGCCGAGCGCGGACCTGGCTAGCCGTTCGATGGTCCGCTCGTGCCCGAGCACGCCTTCCGCCGCGGCCTGCGCGGCCGCCAGGCCGGTGAGGCCGCGGGGGTCGGTGAAGTCGGCGAATTGCAGGACGGCGTGCACCGCCCGCCCGATGGCCGTGCCGTAGCGGCCGCGTTGCCACGGGGGCAGGTCGAGATCGACGGGGTCCTTGCGGGCCCCCTCGTCGTCGTGCGCGCCTGCCAGCGCAGCGACTGCGGTGGCGCCGAGCGCGGCGGGCCGGCCGGCAACGGCAAGGTCCGCGGCGCGTCGAGCCGCCCACTCGCCTTCGTCCGGCCAGGGCAGCGTCGCCGGGGCGGCAGCGGCGGCCGGCAGGAGGGCGGGGCCGGCGACGAACTGGCGGTGCGAGGCCCCGGCGCTGGCCGCAGCCAGCGCGGCGGCAGAGGTGGAATCGGTGGGGCCGCGGTGCAGCGACACCACGAGGTGGTCGCAAGCGCGGGTGCAGGCCACGTACAGCAGGCGGCGGCGTTCGGCGTCGCCCATCTGCTCGTCCACCGGCTGGAACTGCTGGTAGGTGGGGTCGTCCGGTTCGGAGAGACCCCAGCTGCCGTCGTGCCAGATGACCCTCCGCCCGCCGGTGGCACTGCCCTTCGTCGTGAGGCCGGACACCACGGTGATCGGGAACTCGAGGCCTTTGGCCGCGTGCACGGTCATGATCCGCACCGCGTCGTGGTCGGTCTCGGGGAGGACGGTCTCGGCCACGAAGCGGCCGTCGTCGCCTTGGAGGCGTGTCCAGAGCAGATACCGCCGCACCCCGTGCCCGCCCGCTTCGCTCCAGGCCCGCGCCTGGTCGATGACGAACCTCACCCGCCGCCAGATGTCCCGCGTGGTGGGTTGGAGCACCGCCGCTTCGAGGACGGCCCGTTCGCGCACCAGCCAGGCCAGGAGCTGGGCAGGTGTCTGGTAGCGGGCGAGATCCTCCAGTTGCGCCAGGCACGCCAGGCCGACCGCCACAGGGTGGGCGGCCAGCGAGTCGCCAGGCTCGGGCAGGTGCCGCCACCCCCAGCCTCGTTGGTGGACCACCTTCCACTCCGCGAGGTGGCGGTCGCTGCAACCGAACAGGGGTGAGCGAAGCGCCGAGACGACGGCCAGTTCGTCGGTGGGGTCGTCCGCCGCGCGCAGCGCAAGGAGCAGGGAACGGATCTCTGCGGCCGCGTAGACGAGGGAGCTGTTCTCGGCACGGTGGGGGATGCCGCGCTCGGCGAGCGCCGCCTGCAGGGGTGCAAGCGACAGCCGCGACGGAAGGAGGATGGCGATGTCGCCGAGGCGGCAGGGGTGCAACTCGCCATCCCGCCACACCGGCCAGCCGTCGGTGACGGCCGCGGCGACCGCGCCGGCCACGTCGGTGGCCTCACGCTCACGCAACTCCTCCGCCGCGGCCCTGCCGAGATCGAGGTGCGGTTCCGCGCCCAGCACGGTGACGGTGCCGTGATCGTGGTGGCCGCGCCGTGCGGCGACCAACGGCTCGTACTCCGGCTGGACATCCGGCTGCGGTTGGATGAGCGCAGCCATCGTGTGGTTGACCCACTCGATGACGGGCGCGGCGCTCCGAAAGTTGGCCACGAGGGTGGCCCGTGTGGCCCCCAACTGCTCCCGGGCACGCAGGAACTGGGCGATGTCCGCCCGGCGGAAGCGGTAGATGCTCTGCTTGGGGTCGCCGACCACCATCAGCCGGCCGGGCACGGCGCGCAGCGCCTGCCAGGCCTCCGGCTGGTCGTCCGGTGCGGCCGTGATCCGCAGTGCCAGCTCCAGCTGGATGGGGTCGGTGTCCTGGAACTCGTCGAGCAGCACATGGGTGTAGCGCCGATGCAGTGCACGGCGGACCGTGACGTCCGTGGCCACGAGGCGGCGGGCGAACACCAGCAGGTCGTGGAACTCGAGTTCGCCGGCCCGGCGGCGCTCCTCCACGGAGGCCAGCGTGAACGACCGCAGCAGCGCACCGAGCGTGAGGCGGCGCTCTTCGTTGGCTTCCTTCACCACCGCGGTGGCAGCTGCCGCCACCTGCCCCAGCGCGTCGCGGAAGCTGGGAAGCACGGTGTCCGAGCGGTGGTGCTTCTTCCACTAGGCGGCGTTGCCCTTCGTGCCGGGCTTGATGTCCTTCCATTGGAGGGCGAGCTGCAGCAGTTCGGCCAACGTGACGCCGGCGTGCAGACGGGCCGCGTGGGCGGCGAACTCCGAGGGCACCGCCACCTGGGAGTCCTCCAGGGGCGCGTCGAAACCGCCGACGACAGCGCACGCGGCCGCCATCCGTTGGCGCATGGATTCCGCGTCCGCCTGGCGCGGGGGCTGCGGGCTGACGCGCTCCTCGACGAGGTCCCAGTTCGCCTGGAAGTCGTCCGCCATGCGCCGCACGCCGCGCTCCACGCCGAAGCGGTCGTACTGGCAGAGGTCCACCAGGCGCACCGACTCGGTGTCGTCGAGCAGGTGTTCGAGGAAGTCGGTGAAGCGCTCGTGGAAGGCAGTGGCGCTCTGCACCTCGTCCAGCACGGAGAACCGGGGAGGGAGCGCTGCCTCCACCGGGAACTCGCCGAGCACCCTCCGGGCGAAGGCGTGCAGGGTCCCGATCGGGGCGGTATCCAGCCCGGCCAGTGCGGTGCGGGCACGTTCCCCTCGGGCGCCTGCGGCAGCGCCCGCGCTGGTGAGCGTGGCCCGCACCCGATGGCGCAGCTCTGCGGCGGCCTTCTCGGTGAACGTGATGGCTGCGATGCCGCCGATGGGCACCCCCGCCAGGACGAGGTTCACCACGCGCCCGACGAGCGCCGTGGTCTTGCCGCTGCCGGCGCCGGCTTCGACGAACAGGGTGGTCTCCAGGGCCTCGGTGACGAGGTCCCGCGCCGCTTGGTCGGGGGCGCCCTGGGAGAAGAGGTCCAGCTGGGTCATTGCGGGCTGCCCGTGTCGAGGCCGAGCAACGCTGCCACCCGCGGGTCGTGGACCTTGCGTTCGAACTCCGCCCAGCGGTCGGCGGTGCCCAGCCCGTCCGGGTCGCAGTAGGGGCAGCGCACGAACGACAGCCGGTACTGCGCCTTCTCCGGGCGGCCGACGAACAGCGCCGAGCGAATGCCGTCCACCACCTGCCCCAGGCGTTCCTGCACGACCGGCAGGTTCGCGCCATCCACGGTGCAGCCGACGCGGGCGTAGTTCCCCGTGGCGAGGAAGCCGTATTCGGCCAGCACGGGGGCGTGCGCCGGCAGCCCGACGAGTGCCCGGGCGGCGGCTGCGTAAGCCGGAAGTTGGAAGCGGGTACCGCCGGCCGTGGGGTCGGCGTCGCTGATGTCGCGGTAGTGGCCGGAGCTTCCCGTCTTGTGATCGGTGACCACCAGCCGGCCGTCGGCGCAGCGGTCGATGCGGTCGACCGAACCGCGGAACAACAGCACCGTGCCGTCCGCGAGGGGGATCTCGGCGGGGGGATGCACCGGTGCTTCAGGGGCGTTCGCCGGCGGAGGCAGCCCGAACCGCAGTTCCGAGGCGAGGACCGTGGCCTGGCGAGCGGCCACGAGCATGCTGTCCCGTCGCAACCACTCCTGCAGTTCACGGCGTTGGCGGGCACGTTCGGCCTGCCAGAAGGCGGCTCGCCCCACCAGCCCGAGATGCTGCAGGTCCGCGGCTTCCACCTCGAACAGGTCCAGCAGGGCGGCTTCGTGGACGGCGCCCCAGCCCTGGCCCCCCGGTTGGGGCAGGTCGCCGGCGATGACGGCGCGGTGGAAGCGGTCCAGCACTCCGTGGACCAGGGTGCCGCGGTCCTTCGGCGTGATCTGCAACTGCTCGTCCGGCTGCTCGACCGGGCGGATGCCCAGCACGTGCTCCATGAACCAGCCGTGTGAGCAGGACACCCAGCCTTCCATCCGTGTCGGTGAGACCGGCTTGGTGCCCAACGCGTCCAGCCCCATCCCGCTGAGGTCGCCGTCGAACTCCGTGAGCTGCGCCGCAGCCCGCCCCGCGAGCAGCAGCGCGGCGGACCGCAACGGCTCCACGGTGTGGACCAGCGGGTGTTCGTTCAGCGCTGCGCCGCCGGCCGCAGCGTGGACCAGCGCGCGAACCCGATGCTGGCTGAGTGTTGCCGGGAACGCTGCACCGGCCATGCCGGCGGCGAACGAGGGCACGGAACGGCGTTGGGCGGGGGTGGCGCTGGTGAGTGCCCCGACCCAACGCGACGGCTGGCGCACCGCGGTGGCGCGAAGGTCGCCGCGCGGCCACAGCAGCACCCCCGTCTCCGTGCCGGCCAGTGCCGCCCACAGCCGGCGCCGTTGTTCGTCCATCAACTCTGCTTCGTCGGGGAGTGCCCCGCCGGCGAGGGCGCGGTCCGCTTCCGTGAGCAGGGCCTCCGCCGGTGGCCGGGCCGGCAGCGACCCTTCGCAGGCGCCGAGCACGACCAGGAGGTCGAAGGGCTGGCCGACCGCGAACGAGAGCGGCCCGGCGTGCACACCCACGCCGATGCGGCCGACGCGGCCAGGGGCGCTCTCCAGCTCGGCCTCGAGCGTTTCGGCCACGACCTCGCGGGTGACCGGGCCGGTGAGATGGTCCAGGCGGGAGAGGCGATCCAGCGCGGCTTGCACGGCGCCGTGGGCCTCCTGCTCGTCCGCTGGGAGCGCCAGCAGGCCACGATGCCCGCCGAGCCAACGCTGGAGGAGGCGGTGGGCAAGGGAGGTCCAGTGGCTCCAGGGCTGGGCTTGGTGGCTGGGCCCGAGCGAACTGCGGAGCTCCTCCACGAAGGCCAACAGGGCGTCTGCGGCCTCCGCGTCCGCATCCCGGGAGGTTGCTCGGGCAGCGGCCGCGAACGAACCGAGGCGCGGAGCCCAGTCGGCGTCGCCCGCCAGGCCGGCGTCGCGCGAGATGCGCTCCCAGCGCTGCCGCTGGACCGGCGAACCGTCCGCCTGGCGGGCAGGCACATGCGC
>JBPOIX010000107.1:0-3656 GCA_052034175.1 Actinomycetota bacterium | reverse complement strand
CACCTCGGGGAAGCGGGCGGGGTCGGGGTCGAGCCCGACGCACAGCATCGAGCCCGAGCGCGTCCCTGCGGCGCGGCGCGGTTCGTGACGGGCCACGTTGGCGAGCCTACGCGAGACCCCCGCCCGGCGCGTTGCCACCACCGGTCCAGCCGGCCCTCGGGCCGGCGCTCCGGCCACGGGGCCGGTCCCCGGCGTTCCGGCCACGGTGCCGGCGCTCCAGTGCCGTTCTGTGAAGCCGCAGAAGCGCACGTCCGCTTCTGCGAACACGCGGTTGTCTCCGCAACTTCCCCGTGGAGCTCCGGCGCCTACGCTGACGAGACATGAGCACAGGGGCAGCGTTCGATCTGGTCATCCGCGGCGCACAGGTGGCCGACGGGCTCGGTGCACCGCTGGCGCTGGCTGATGTCGCCGTGCGCGGGGATCGCATCGTGGCCGTCGGCGCGGTGGACGGACGGGGTGGTGTGGAGGTCGACGGCACGGGCAGGGTGCTGGCCCCAGGCTTCGTGGACGTTCACACCCACGACGACTGGGCCGTGCTCAGCGACCCGCGACACGCGTGCAAGGTGCTGCAGGGCTGTACGTCGATCGTGGTCGGCAACTGCGGCACGAGTATCGCCCCCGGCACCGACGGGATGATCTCCAGTGGCGGCGCCTTCGCCACGATCGCCGACTACCTGGCAGCCCTCGACCGCGAACCGGCCTCGGTGAACACGGCGGCGCTGCTGGGCCACGGGTCGGTCCGTTCCGCGGTGATCGGCCTGCGCGACGACCGCCCGGCCACCACGGCAGAACTGGCCGCGATGACCACGCTCGTGGAGCAGGGCATGGCGGATGGCGCCGTGGGGTTCTCCACCGGGCTGATCTACGAGCCGGGCAAGTACGCCCCGGAGAGCGAACTGATCCTGTTGGCAGGTGTGGCCGCAGCCGCCGGTGGGCTCTACACGACGCACATGCGCAACGAGGGCGTGGGCCTGCTGCACAGCATCGCCGAGACCGTGCGCCTGGCGGAGCAGACGGGTGCCAGGGTGCAGATCTCGCACCACAAGGCGTCTGGGCGCGGCGCGTGGGGCTTGGTCGGTCAATCGCTGGCCCTCATCGACGCCGCGGCCGCCCGGGGCGTGGACGTGATGGCGGACCAGTACCCGTACACCCGGGGCAGCACCCTGCTGGAGCAGGTGGTGCGTGCCGGCGAACTGCACGGCTTCGGCCCCGAGGGCGACCTCACACCGGCCCAGGTGCTGATCGGCGCCGCGCCGCATCACCCGGAGTGGGAAGGGCGCACGCTGGACGACCTCGGACATGAATGGGGTTGCGACGGGGTGAGGGCGGCGGAACTCGTCGTGGAGGCGGAGGGCCGGGGCTGCATCGTCGTGCTCGACACGATGACCGAGGCCGACGTGGAGACCGTGATGGCCCACCACTCCACCCTCATCGGCAGCGACGGCATCCCCCTGGGTGGCAAGCCGCACCCACGGCTGCATCACACCTTCCCGCGGGTGCTCGGGCACTACAGCCGCGAGCGCGGCGTGCTCCCGCTGGAGACGGCGATCGCCCGCATGACGGGCCTCTCGGCGCGACGCTTCGGGCTCACCGACCGCGGTGAGGTGACGGCGGGTGCCTTCGCCGACCTGGTGCTGTTCGACCCGGCGACGATCACCGACACCGGCACGTTCACCGACCCCACGACGGTGCCCGCCGGCATCGACAGGGTGTGGGTGAACGGCGTGTGCGTGGCCGCGGACGGCGAGCACACCGGTGCTCGGCCGGGGAAGGCACTGCGCCGGCGCTGACAGCTGGACTGGGTGATGCCCGGGCCCAGGGCCAGCCCCAGGCCCAGGGTCAGGGCCCAGGGTCAGGGCCCAGGGTCAGGGCCCAGTGTCAGTGTTGGCAGTTCCACACGCCGTTGTCCTCGAGGACCGGCTCCACACAGCCGGCGGGCACGGGCGGGATCGGCTTGTTCGGCGGCCAGTCGTCGGGAATGCGCGCCCCGGGTGGCACGGTGTACGACGGCGGGGCTGTGGTCGGGGCTGCCGTCGTCGGCGCGGAGGTTGTGGGGGGACGTGGGGTAGGAGGGCTCGGTGGCGCAGTGGTCGGTGCCGTCGTGCCGGGTGGTGGCGTCGTCGGCACGATCGCAGGGGCAGACGTGCGCGGTGCCGTGCCAGGCCCGGGGGCGACCGCGCCGCCGGTGGGGTCGGCGGAGACCGGCGCCTCCGTCGTGGCGGCCGTCGTATCGGCGGAGGCCTCGGGCTCGAGCACCACGGTCGCCACGGGCGCGTGTGCGTCAGTGTCCTGAGACACCCCGGTGCTGACCAGAGCGGGTAGCGGCCCCGAGGAGTCCGACGGCACCAAGGTGCGCATGGCAACGGTGGCCATCGCTGCGGTGAGGGCGGCGCTGGCCACCGAGATCAGCACCACGCGCGTGTTCATCGTGGGGACTCATCGGCATCGGCCCCCACAGGGGCGAGCCAAGATTCGAGCAAGATTGCTGCGCTCAGTCGCTGACGCTGATGGCGGCCGTGGGGCACAGGTCCGCGGCGGTGCGCACCTTGTCGTGCAGCTCAGCCGGCGGTTCCTCCTGCAGCACGTACAGGTAGCCGTCACTGCGGACCTCGAACACTTCGGGGCACACCTGCATGCAGGCACCGGTGCTGGCGCACACGTCGTAGTCCACACTGACCTTCATCGCTGACTCCTCTGGTTGAGCTTCACGCCTTGGCGCGACGGTAGCCGTCCGCTTCGGCGCCCTCCGCAGTGGCGTAACACCGCTCCGGCACGGTGCGAGCGTAGAACCGGCCGCCCGGCATGTGGAAAATGCCCGAGTTGTCGTTGGCCTTCACCGGGTACCCGTCCGGACACTGGCCATCCACCGGTGCCACCCACGACGCCCCACCCGCCGCCCCAAACTCCGTTGTTGGCGCTGGCACCGCGTCTGGCGCGGTGCTACCGCCAACTTGGGTGTCGACGAGGGTTGACACGAACGTTGTTGGCGCTGCGGCCGGACGGGACGCGGTGCTACCGCCAACAATGGGACCTGGGGCGGGGTGGGGGCGGCGGGAGCGGACGAGCGCCGCCGCAGCGCCGCCCAGCAGCACGAGTAGGACGACCCAACGCAGACGGCGACGGCACCTCATGCCCGCAGGCTACCCCTGGTGCCGCTCGTGGGCATTCAGCACTGCCCGCAGCGCGGCGGTGATGGTGCTCGGGTCGGTACCCACCCCCCACTTCACGGCCCCGCCCGCGGCGCTGGTCTCGACGTATGCCACGGCCTGGGCTTCGCTGCCCTTGCCCATCGCGTGCTCGGCGTAGTCGAGCACGTCGATCGTGCTGCCCAGCCCGTCCTGCATCGCGTGCACGAACGCGTCGATCGGGCCGTTGCCCTCGCCGGTGATCGTGACATGCTCGGCGTCCATCACCAGTTGCGCGGTGATCGTCGTGGTGCCGCTGGCGGAGTCGCTGCGCAGCTCGTGGCTGACCAGACGGAACCGGGGCTCCCCGGGCAGGTACTCGGCCTCGAAGGCGTCCCACATCACGCCGGGCCCGATCTCGGTGCCGCTGTCCTCGGTGATGTGCTGGATGCTCTTGGAGAACTCGATCTGCAGGCGGCGCGGCAGGTCGAAGCCGTGCTCGGTCTTCATCACGTAGGCCACGCCGCCCTT
>JBPOIX010000273.1:0-9037 GCA_052034175.1 Actinomycetota bacterium | reverse complement strand
TGCCCGGCCGGCTGCTCGGCACGCCGCCGACGATGGTGATGAACATCGCCCTCGGCGTGGTCGGCGCTGCGGCGGCGGCCGCGGTGTTCAGCGCCGGCGCGGCACTCGCCACTGTGGGCCGGCGGCGGACCGCGCGGGCCGACGACGGTTCCACGCTCGCCCTGCGCTCCGGCCTGCTGGCGGTGGGGCTGGTGCTCCTGTTGCCCAACGCCACGATCCTTCCGGAGATGCTGCTGCGGCTGGTGGGGGCGCGCGATGGCGTGTACGACTGGTGGGCCACCAGCCGGGTGATCCCGCGTTCGCTGGCGGTCACCGAGTATCCGCTGTGGTCGCTGCTGTTCGGCGACATCCACCCCCACGTGCTGGACCTTCCCATCGTGGTCGCGGTCGGCGTGTGCTGCCTGGCGTGGCACCAACAGCTGTTGGCCGGCGCCCGGCGCCATGCCGCCGCGCTCGGCCTGCTGGTGGGGGTGCTGGTCGGGTATGTGCGAGCCGCCAACACGTGGGACTACCCGCTGGCGCTGGCCCTCGCGCTGGCGGCGATGGGACCGGCGGCGGTGCGCATGGGCAGCCTGCGGGCACTGACCGTGCCACTGGCATTGGCGGTGGTGGGCGAGCGGCTGGTGTGGGCGCCGTACCTGTGGCGCAGCGAGGTCTACGACGGTGGTGTGGAAGCCGTGCCGATGGGGACGCCGGTGGCCAGCTGGGCGCAGCATTGGGGGCTGTTCGCCGCCGCCACGGTCGTGCTGTTCGCCGTGTGGGTGCGGCCGATCGTGCGGCGCTCCCCGCGCCTGCGCCTTGGGCTGCACCAGGACCTGTTGCTGCTGGCCGCGGCCGGCCTGGCGGTGGCCGGGTTGGTGGCGATGATGCCGGCGCGGGGTACGCAGGTGCTCGCGGCCACGGCAGCGGCGCTGGCCGGCGCAGTGGCGGTCGGGTCGGTGCGCTGGCGGCACAGCCGGGTCTGCAGCCCCCTCGGGCCGGCGGCGATGGCGGCCGGCTGGCTGTTCGTTGCCGGGGTGGAGCAGTGGTCCGTGCGCAACGACACCGAACGGATGAACACCGTCTTCAAAGGGTGGTTCCAGGCGTGGCTGCTCCTGGCCATCGGCACCGCCGTGGCGCTGGCGGGCATGCTGGCCGCGGCGCACGCCGACCATCAGCGCCACCGGCCGTCCACGGCCTGGCACGGTGTGCCGCGGTGGGGCGCCCGGCTGACGGCTGCGGTGTGCGTGGTGGCCGCGTTGGCCTCGTTGGCCTTCCTCGTGCTGGCGGTGCCGGTGCGGCTCGACGATCGCGCCAGCCCGCCGGGGCCGTCGCTCGACGGCTTGGCGTTCTACGACGGCAGCCTGGTTGTCGGGGAGGGCCCCGGGCAGGTGGCGCTGGCGGATGACGAGCCGCTGATCCGCTGGTTGCAGGACCATGTGCGCGGGGTGGTGACGGTGGCGGAAGCCCCCGGCGACGACTACCAGTACACCTCGCGGATCGCGTCGTTCGTCGGCCTGCCGACCCCGATCGGGTGGCCGTACCACGAACGCCAACAGCGCCGCCCGTACGAGCCGTCGATCGACATTCGTCTCACGGACATGCGCGAGCTGTACCTCAGCGAGGATCCCGGCCGCGTGGCCGAACTGCTCCGCCGCTATGACGTGCGCGTCATCGTGTTCGGCGTGAGCGAACGGCGTCTGGTGGCGGACCAGTTGGTGGCGGAGGCCGTGCGCCACGGCGAGGTGCTGTTGGCCGCCCCGTGCGTCGAGGAGGCGTTCCGGTCGGGGGACTCGTTCATCGCCACGGTGGATCAGGCCTGCCTCAGCACCGGCCTGCCGTAACCCCGGCGGTCGTTCCCGCCATCACCCCGGAGGGGGCCACGACGTACTGCGGGTAACCGGCCGTCGGGCTCCACGGCTCCCGGGTGAAGAACCACCGGGCGAGGTCGCCGGCGCCGGCCGTGCCGTAGTCCGGCACCCACCACTGGCGCAACACGACCGTGGAGACCTCGAAGCCCTCGTGCGCGGTCGGTGGCGTGTCGGTGCCGTCGATGATCACCACATCGAACTCCACCGGCACCTCCCCGGACTCCAGGTCGCGGAACTCCACCCCTTCCACGCCGTGGAGGTACCACACCCACGGCCACGAACCGCCGCCGCGAGCGTCCACCAGCACCCGGTCCACGCATCCGGCGGCGGCCGCGGCGCGGATGGCCGCCGCGGCTCGTGGCACGTCGGGCGAGGTCTGCACGGTGACCAGCAGCTCGCGCGGGTCGTGGCCGCGCCAGATGGCGGGCCGGGTGGCCACGAAGGCGTTGGCGGCCACGAGCGCGAGCGCAATGGCGGCAAGGGCGCCGGCCCGCGTCCGCGCCGCTGGCGTGCCCACCACCGAGCGCCGCAGCCGTGCCCACACCGCGTCGGCGCCCATCCCGGCCAACAGCACCGCGGGTACCAGGGGATGCAGTGCGAGCCAGGCGAACTTCTCCCCGGCCCACGAGTACACCACCAGCTGGCCGAGCCACATCGTGGTGAACCAGCCGCCCACCAGGGAGCGGCGGCGCACCGAGACCACCACACCCAGCGCGGCCAACGGCACCAGCAGCCACTCGTAGGCCGCGTCGAGGACGAGGTAGAAGAACCACGGCTGGCCACCGCGGCCGACCTCGTGCTGCCCCCACCAGTAGCGCAGCCCGTCGACCAGGCCGGCGCGCAGCCCGTCCGGTTCGCGGAACAGCGAGGTGAACACCACCATCAACAGCCCGAGGAACGCCGCCGCGGCCCACTTCCACGGTTGGCCGCTGAGTGCGGCGACACGGCCGAGCGCCGCCCGCGCCTGCCCCTCCGGGCGGCGCCAGGCCAGCAGTGCAACGGCGAGGAACCACCACGCGGCCACGAAGCCGAACAGGAACGTGGTCTCCTTCGTGGCCCAGCTGGCGGCCAGCAGGCACGCACCGCCCACGATGTGTGCCGGCCGCGGTGCCCTCGCGGCGTACGCCACCGTGAGCAGCAGGCCGAGCGACAGCAGTGCCACGAGGGAGTCCTCGCGGCCGGTCCGGGTGACGGTGAGGAAGGTCGGGCTGACCACGGTGAGCACGCCGGCCACCGGTGCGCCGACCCTGCCCAACAACCTGCGCGACGACGCCACCACACCGGTGACGGCCACGCCGCACAGCGCGGCTGTCAGGCGGGCCCAGCCGGCACCGCTGCCGAACAGGTGCAGCACGGTGCCTTCGAGGTAGAAGCGCAACGGGCCGTGGTAGACGGGGTCGTACGGCACCACCTCGCCGCCACCGGCCTGCCAGGAGAACCAGGCGTCGATCGCTTCGTCGTGCGCCAGCGGACGCAACCCCAGGCGCCACAGATGGGCCAGCAGCGACAGCAGCACCAGCGCGGCCACCCAGCGGGTATCGCCGCGGCGCAGCACAAGGGGTATCCGTGGAGTGGCCAGAGGGGTAGTATCGCGCTCGTCGACGGGAGGTCGCATGAAGGGGAAGCTGTCGAATGGCACTCTGGTGGCCGTTCTGGTCATTGCCTTCAGCCTGTTCGTGGCCGGGCTGGCCAACTCCAACGACGGCCCGCGAGCCATCCAGGCAGGTGCCACCCCCACGCCCACGCGCACGCCCACGCCGGTGAACCTCGGCAACTTCGTGTGGCGCGACCTGGACTCCGACGGGATTCAGGATGTCGGCGAGCCGGGAATCCCGAACGTCACGATGCAGGTGTGGAACGACGCCAAGTCGGTGTTGATCGACGACGCCATCAGCAACGCCAGCGGCAGCTACACGGTGACCACGCCGACGCCGGGTACGTACCAGCTGCGGGTCGTCGTGCCGGCCGGTACCTTCGTGTCGCCGGCGAACCAGGGTGTCGACGACCTCAAGGACAGCGACTTCTCCGTCACCACAGGTTTCGTTCAGGTGGTCATCGCCAGCAACGTCATCTCGATGACGACGTGGGATGTCGGGCTGATCCTGCCCACGTACCTGCCCGTCACGCCCGCCCGTCTGCTGGACACCCGGCCCGCCGGCGTCACCGTGGACGGCCAGTTCCAGGCCGGGGGCAAGCTCGTCGCCGGGCAGACCATCCAGCTGGACGTCGTCGGCCGCGGGGGTGTCCCCGAGATCGCCTACACCGTGACGCTCAACCTCACGGCCATCCAGCCGGCCGCCACCGGGTACCTGACGGTGTATCCGTGCGGAGTCGCGCGGCCGGTTGCGTCGTCGCTGAACTACGCGGGCGGTGGTGCCCCGATCGCCAACGAGATCATCGCCGAGCCTGGCGACGGTGGGCTGGTGTGCATCTACACCAGCCAGGCAGTCCACCTTGCGGTGGACGCCACCGGCGCCCAGATCAGCTGACCGCGTCGCGGTCGACCGCCGCACCATGGTCGGCTCGCTCCTCCTTGTTCTCGTCCTGGTCGCCTCCGGCACTGGCCTGACCTACGCCCTGGGCGTGCGCCTGCGGCCCGAGGAACGCATCGCGGTTGGCGTCGTGTTCGGTGGGGTGCTGTTCTGCGGGCTGTCGTTCGCCGTGTTCGTGCTGGCTGGCATGGGGTGGCCGGCCGTCGTGGTCGGTGCCGTCGTTCCGCTGGCGGGCGCTGCTGCGGCCGTCCGCAGGGCGTGGCCTCACGTGTGCCGCGACGCCGCAGCGGTGGTGCGCCGGCTGCGCCTACCGAGCCGCAAGGCCGCCAGCCTGCGGCCGCTGGCGCTCGCCACGGCGGCCGCGGCGGCCGTCGCCACGCGCATCCTGTCGCTGGCCTACCAGACCACCGCCGAGGGCATCAGCGTCGGCAACCTGGCCGTCTACGGGGACTGGTCCGCCCACCTCGCGTACGCCGGCTCGTTCGCCTACGGCGACAACCGCGGCCTGGAGCTGCCCCTCGCGGCCGGCGCGCCGCTGAAGTACCACTTCCTCGCCAACTACTTCGGGTCCACGTTCACCGTCACCGGTGCCACCCTGCAACAGGGGCTGGTGGTGTCGGCGTGGTTGCTGGCGGTGGCGTTCACGCCGCTGTTGTGGTGCGCGGCGCAGCGGCTGACGGGGTCCCGCGCTGCGGCGGGGCTGACCGTGGCCCTGTTCTGCCTCAGCGGGGGAGTGGGCGCCTGGTTCTGGGTGCAGGACGTGCGCGAGCAAGGGTGGGCTGCCGTCACCACGGTGCCCACCACCTACGCCCGCATGCCCGACCGCGGCATCTGGCTGGACAACCAGATCAGCGCCTCGCTCTATGCCCAGCGCAGCACGCTGATGGGGCTGTGCATGGCGCTGGCGGCGCTGGTCCTCCTCCTGGCCGCGCGTCGTGCCCGGCCCGCCGGTCGTCGTGGCGGTTTCGTCGTGGCCGGCCTGTTGGTCGGGGCCTGCGGCATCGTGTTCGTGCACGCCCTGTTCACCGGCCTCGCCCTCGGGGTGCTGGCCCTCGTCTGCGAGCGGCGGCGCGAGTGGTGGTGGTTCCTCGGCTCCGCGGCGGTGGTCGGGCTGCCCCTCGCGGCGGCGATCGCCCCACCGACCAGCGAGATGCGCTGGCTCGTGGGGTGGATGGCCGCCGAGGAGGGTCAGGCCTGGCCGTGGTTCTGGCTGCGCAACGCCGGCCTGTTCCTGCCCCTGTTCGCCGCGGTGGCGGTGTTCGGCGGTGCGCCGGCGCGCCTGCAGCGGCTCAGCCGGCCCCTGTGGCTGTGGTTCGTGGCCGCCAACCTGGTGTCGTTCCACCCGTGGTCGGGCAACAACGCCAAGTTCCTCCTGTTCTGGCAGTTGGCCGGGTGCGTCGTGCTGGCAGCCACGGCACGCCATGCCTGGACGGTCCGGCCGCGCCTGCTCGCCCGCGGCCTGGTGGTGGTGGCGGTGGGTGCGTTGGTGGCCACCGGCGCCGTCGACACGCTGCGCGCCACCCAGCGGTCCACCGCGATCCCGTGGGTGGACGCCGCCGAGGTGGAGTTGGCCGGGTGGCTGCGCCACCACGCGCAGCGAGGCGACGTGCTCGTGTACGGGGCCACCAACACCTCGGCCGTGGCGGCGCTGGCGGGTGTTCCGGCCGTCAGCGCTTACCCCGGCTGGACGGACGACCTGGGCCTGGCGGACTGGCGCGATCGCGAGCTGGCCTCGCAGGAGATCCTCCGCGGTGGCCCCCGTGCGGAAGCCCTGATGGCCGCCTACGGGGTGACCTGGGTGTTGATCGGCCCGGCCGAGCGGGCGTTCATGGACGCCTCCGTCACCTACTGGGACACCCATGGCACGCTGGCGGCAACTCGTGGCGAGTACCGCTTGTATCGGGTGCCGGAGGCCCTCCGATCCAGCCCCGAATGAGCCGAAATCCTTGACATCGGCGGGCCTGCGGGCTTACCGTTCCGCCCACGTACCGGCCGCCGGGCTTCGCCCGTGAGCGGTTGACGACCGCGTTTGCCGCAGATAGGCTCGTCCGTTGCCGTGCGTTCTGTTTCCCGCTACTCCTATGTCCCGGTGACCGCGCGCGCCCCGAAGCCGATCAAGAGTGTTGTCTGAGACTGGAGTGTGACCGTGGCCTCTCGTTCCGTGTCCCGCGAGCGTTATTCGTTCGCCAATTTGGCTGAGCCGCTGGAACTGCCCGACCTCATTGCCATCCAGCGTGAGAGCTTCGAGTGGTTCTTGAACGAGGGTCTGGCGGAAACCTTCCGCGACATCTCCCCGATCAAGGACTTCTCGGAGGCGTTGCAGCTCGAGCTGGAGTTCGACCCCGACGACGAGGACCTGCGCCCGCCGCCGAAGTTCTCGGTCGACGAGTGCAAGGAAAAGGACATGACCTTCAGCGCGCCGATCTTCGTGCGCGCCCGGTTCATGAACCGCAACACCGGCGAGATCAAAGAGCAGACGGTGTTCATGGGCGACTTCCCGATGATGACGGAGAAGGGCACGTTCATCATCAACGGCACCGAGCGTGTCGTGGTGTCGCAGCTCGTCCGTTCCCCCGGCGTCATCTTCGAGCCGGGCGAGCGCTTCCGCCTCCGTAACCTCAGCAAGCACCAGCTGGTGAAGGGCACCATCCACCCGTACCGCGGTGAGTGGCTGGAGTTCGACGTCGAGCAGAAGCCGGGCAAGGACGTCACGGCCGGCACCCGCGTGGCCCGCAAGCGCCGCATGGGCGTGTTCACCCTGCTGCGCGCCCTCGGCTACGACGAGGAGCACGTGCCCGGGTTCATCGAGCGCTTCGTGGCCCACTTCGACTTCCTCGAAGGCCAGTGGGAGAAGGAGCGCCACCTGGCGCCCACCCAGAACGAAGCCCTGGTGGAGATCTACAAGCGTGCCCGCCCGGGCGAGCCGCCGACGGTGGAGAGCGCCAAGGCTTACTTCCGCAACGCGTTCTTCGAGAACCGTCGCTACGACCTCAGCCGCGTCGGCCGCTACAAGCTGGACCGCAAGCTCGGCACCGAGATCGCCAAGCTGGATTCCCTGTTCGGCGCCGGCACCATCGAGGCCGGTTCGTACTTCCGCACCGAGACCGAGGACCCCAACAAGCGTCCGATCGTCAGCGACCCGGACGACGTGCACGTGTTGCGCCCGAACGAGGTGCTGGCCGCCGTCAGCTACATGCTCCACCTGGTGAAGCAGGAGCCCGGCTACCGCCTGGACGACCAGGACCACTTCGCCAACCGTCGCATCCGCAGCGTCGGCGAGCTGATCCAGAACCAGGTCCGCATCGGTCTCAGCCGCATGGAGCGCGTGGTCCGCGAGCGCATGACCACCCAGGACGTGGAGGCCATCACGCCCACCACCCTGGTGAACATCCGTCCGGTGGTGGCTGCGATCAAGGAGTTCTTCGGTACTTCCCAGCTGTCCCAGTTCATGGACCAGGTGAACCCCCTGTCGGGCCTCACCCACCGTCGCCGCCTGTCCGCCCTCGGGCCGGGTGGTCTGTCCCGCGAGCGTGCCGGCTTCGAAGTCCGCGACGTGCACTTCAGCCACTACGGCCGCATGTGCCCGATCGAGACGCCGGAAGGCCCGAACATCGGCCTCATCGGTGCGCTCAGCACGTTCGCCCGCGTCAACCCGTACGGCTTCATCGAGACGCCGTACCGCGTGGTGAAGAACGGCAAGGTCACCAACGAGATCCGCTACATGGCCGCCGACGAGGAAGAGAACTACGTCGTCGCCCAGGCGAACACCCCGATCAAGGGCGACGGTTCGTTCGCCGAGGAGCGCATCCTCGTGCGCCGCAGCCCTCAGGCCGCCAGCCTCGAAGACCTGCGCAAGATGCTGGAGGCGGAGAGCTTCTTCGGTGCCACCACCGACATCGCTGCGGTGCCGCCGAACGAAGTGCAGCTGATGGACGTCAGCCCGAAGCAGATCGTCTCGGTCGCCACGGCGCTGATCCCCTTCCTCGAGCACGACGACGCCAACCGTGCGCTGATGGGCGCCAACATGCAGCGCCAGGCAGTTCCGCTGGTGCGCGCCGAGGCCCCCTACATCGGCACCGGCATCGAGGACCGTGCGGCGCGCGACGCGGCCGACCTCATCCAGGCCACCGGCGAGGGCGAAGTCCTCGAGGTCAGCGGCGCCAGTGTCACGGTGCAGTACGCCGACACGGGCAAGCGGGTGTACTCGCTGTCCAAGTTCCGTCGCAGCAACCAGGACACCTGCATCAACCACCGCATCCGGGTGAAGGAAGGCCAGAAGCTGCACAAGGGCACGATCATCGCCGACGGTCCGAGCACGGATCACGGCGAGCTGGCCCTCGGCAAGAACCTCCTCGTGGCCCTGATGCCCTGGGAGGGCTACAACTTCGAGGACGCCATCATCCTCAGCGAGCGCCTGGTGAAGGACGACGTGCTGACGTCGATCCACATCCACGAGCACGAAGTGGATGCCCGCGACACCAAGCTGGGGCCGGAAGAGATCAGCCGGGACATCCCGAACCTCAGCGACGACATCCTGCGCGACCTCGACGACCGCGGCATCATCCGCGTCGGCGCCGAGGTCGGCCCCGGCGACGTGCTGGTGGGCAAGGTCACCCCGAAGGGCGAGACCGAGCTCACCCCCGAAGAGCGCCTGCTGCGCGCCATCTTCGGTGAGAAGGCCCGTGAGGTGCGCGA
>JBPOIX010000424.1:0-12483 GCA_052034175.1 Actinomycetota bacterium | reverse complement strand
AGTCCTCCGCGATGCGGTGCAGCAGCCAGCGGGCCACCGTGAGGTGGTCGCTGACGGTGAGTGCATCGGCGGCGCCGATCTGGAACTCCCACTGGCCGGGCATGACCTCGGCGTTGGTGCCCTCGATCATCAGGCCGGCATCGATGCATGCCTGCGTGTGCTCCTCGATGATCTCGCGAGCCACGACGCGGCCGGTGCCGACGCCGCAGTAGTACGGGCCCTGCGGCCCGGGGAAGCCCCCGTTCGGGAAGCCGAGCGGCTCACCGTTCGGCTTGAGGAAGGTGTACTCCTGCTCGATGCCGAAGATCATCTCGTGCTTGGCGTACTTCTTGGCCGCCTTGGCGCACGTGACGCGGGTGTTCGTCGGGTGCGGCTTGTCGTCCTGGGTGAGGTGCACGTCGCACAGCACGAGCACGTTGTCGCCACCGCGGATGGGGTCCGGGCAGATGAACACGGGCTGCAGTTCGCAGTCGCTCTTGTCGCCGGTGGCCTGGTTGGTGGACGAGCCGTCGAAGCCCCACACCGGCGGCGTCTTGCCATCGGCGAGGATCTTGGTCTTCGAACGGAGCAACGGCGTCGGGTCGGTGCCGTCGAGCCAGATGTATTCAGCTTGGTAGGCCACTGGAGTTCCTTTTGAACGAGGGGAAGGGGCGGGCAAATCCTGGCCGGGGGCCGTTTCGTTGCCGTTGCTCAAGTGTGAACGCTGTGTGAAGTGGGGCGCGAATCCGTTGGACGGATTGTTCACGACGGAGCGGTCTGGCGACGCCGAGAACGGGTGGAACCCGGCCGAGCAGCCGAACCGAAGCGCCCACTCACTCACGCACGGGCGTACACGGAAACATGGGCCTCGCTGGTGGCCGTGAACGGGGTGCGTTGCCAGGCACCGAACCGGTCGACCAGCCGGAGCCCGGCGATGCGCGCCATCAGGTCCATTTCGCCGGGCGTGATCAGGCGGGTGACGATCGGGTTGAACCGGACACCGCTCGCAGTGATGCTGACGTGGTTCTCCGACAGCAACTGCGTGACCGGGTCGTAGCGGGCGACGTCGAGGCCGACGGCGGCGAGCTCGACGAAGTCGGTGTGCACGTAGTCCGCGTGGCCGGGTTCGATGCATGCGTGCGGCAGGGCCGTTTCCACGACGAACACTCCGTCGCGGGCCAGGTGCGCTGCGGCGTTCTCGAAACAGCGCACCTGGTCATCGGCGGTCAGCAGGTTGAAGATAGTGTTGTAGACGAGGTACAGGAGCGCGTAGGTGTCGCCCATCTGCACCGTGGTCATGTCGCCGAGCTCCACCCGAAGCGACGCGCCTCCCGGCTTGGCACGCAGCCGGTCGACCATCGCTGCCGACAACTCGATGCCCTCCAGCGGCACGCCCAGTGCCGCGAGCGGGAGCGCGATCCGCCCCGTGCCGATCGCGAACTCGAGCGCTCGGCCACCGCGGGCGTATGCCGCAAGGAACTCGGCTGCCGCCTGCTCGTCGCCGCGGAATTGGTCGTCGTCGTAGCGGGCCGCCACGCCTGGACCGAAGGAGAGTCGTGGGTCGAAGGCTTGCATCGGCGAAGTCTTGCGTGACCGCCGGGCTGCGACGGCAGGAGTTTCGCCCTACTTGCCGGTGGGCTGCGCCTTCCACCAGGCCACCGTGGCCGCGGCACCTTCGGCCAGCGGCGTGGGGGTCAACCCGAACACGGCCGCGGCGGCCGAACCCGGGCTGACGAACGGCTCGGCGAACTGGTACCAGGTCTCCTTCAGCTCGCGCATCATCGGCACGAACAGGCCGAGCGCGCCGATCATCCCCTTGGGCACGGCGCCCACCTTGGCCGTGGTGCCGGCAGCGGCCGCCAGTGCCGTGACGAACTGGCGTTGGCTGACGGCAGGCGCGTTGGGCACGTGCCACGCCCTGCCCCAGGCCCGCTCGTCGGTGGCGATCGTGGTCAGCGTGCGCACGACGTCGGGCATGTAGCTGAACGAATGCGGCACGTCGAGCCCGCCGAGCACGCTGACCTTCTTGCCGGCCAGCACCTTGGGCACCACTCGGTCGCCCATCGCCGAGCCGAGCACACCCGGGCCGTAGAAATCGCTGGCCCGCGCCAGCGTGGCCCGCAACCTGCCTGCGGAATGTGCGTCGAGGAGTTCGGTGGCCATCCGAGCGCGCATCGCGCCCTTGCGGCCCGTGGCGCGCATCGGGTCGCCCTCCTGCATCGGCATCGTCGCGCCCGGCCCGAAGGCATACAGGTTGTCGGTCATCACCAACACGGCGCCGGTGCGCTCGGCGGCGGCCATCATCGCCGCGTGCAGAGGGGGCCAGTCCTCCGGCCAGCAGTGGTACGGCGGGTTGGCGCAGTTGTAGATGGCTGCCGCGCCCTTGGCCGCCCCTGCCAGCGCGTCGGCATCGGTGGCATCCAGCGCCAGGCGGGTCACCAGCGGGTGCTCCGGCCCGCTTCCGCTGCGGGTGACAACGGTGACGGCCGTGCCGCGCCCGGCCAGTTCGAGGGCAGTTCCGTGGCCGACCGGGCCGGCACCGACGACGACGTGGTGTGACATGGGAGATCTCCTTGAGGTGAGAGTGGTGCTCACAAGCGTGAGCGATGCTCTCACTTTGCCAAGACCGGAGAGGAAAAGCAAGAGCAGTGCTCTCGTTTGGGGGTGACGTTCGCTACACTGCCGCCATGGCCGGAGCCAGAGAGCGTGCGCGTGTCGAGCTGACGGCGGAGATCTTGCGCCTGGCTCGGCGGCAGGTGGCCATCGGCGGGGCGGATTCGCTGTCCCTGCGGGCAGTCGCCCGTGAGTTGGGAATGGTCAGCAGCGCCGTCTACCGCTACTTCCCCAGTCGCGACGAGCTGCTCACCCAGCTGATCATCGAGAGCTACGACCGTCTCGGGGCCGTGGTGGAAGCGGCGGACGCCAGCGTCGCCACGGCGGACTTCCGGGCCCGTTGGGAAGCCACCGCACAGGCCATGCGCAGCTGGGCTGTCGCCTTTCCCAGCGAGTGGGCGCTGCTGTTCGGCACGCCCGTGCCCGGCTACCGGGCCCCGCAGGACACCATCGGCCCGGCCACGCGTTACACCGCGGTGCTGATGGGCCTCCTGGTCGACCTGGAGGCCGCCGGTGCCCGCTACGAGCAGGCCGTCCCTGCGGCGATGGCCGCCGACCTCGAGGTGCTGCGCACCAACTTCTCGATCGACTGCAGTGTGGGTGCCCTCGCCGCGGGCATGCAGAGTTGGGCAGCCCTGATGGGTGCCATCTCGCTGGAGCTGTTCGGCCACCTGCACAAGGTGGTGGGCACGCCCGGGGCGCTGTTCGCTGCCGTCATCGACTTCCACGGCGACTTGCTGATGGCGGCCGTCCGCGATGCCCGCCCGGCGCTGGCGGGAACCGGCACCCGCCGGCGCACGTCGAAACGGCCATGAACCGTCGTTCCTTCCTCACCGTCCTCGGTGCCCCGTTCCTGGCCCCTGTGGCCGCATCGCTGCTTGCCGCGTGCGGCGACGACGAGACCGAGGCCGGCATCACCCATCCGATGGGGCCGAACGACGTGGTGGTGAAGGTCACCTCCGAAGGCGGGTTCGTGCCGGAGGGGTTCATGTTCATCAACCAGCCGACGGTGCTGATCAGCGGTGATGGACGGGCGTTCGAGCCGGGGATGACCACCATGGAGTTCCCCGGGCCGTTGATGAACCCGGTGTTCGTCCGCAGCATCAGCGAAGCCGGCATTGCCAAGGTGCTGCAACTGGCCGACGACGCCGGGCTCCTCGGCCCGGCGCCGGACTACGAGCTGCCCGGCGATGTCGGGATCGCCGATGCGCCGAACACCGTGGTCAGCATCTTCGCCAACGGCCGCGAGTACCGCCATGTGGCGTACGCCCTCGGGCTGGACCAGATGGACGGCGGGCCGAGCACCCCGGCGCGGGACAACCTGCAGACGTTCGTCACCCTGCTGGCCGACCTCCCGGCGGTGGCCGGTGCGGCCGAGGTGGGCGAGGCCACCCCGTACCTCGCGGACCGCTACCGCTTCCAGGCCACGGTGGTGAACCCGGCCGACTGGGCCGACCCGGCGCCGACGGTGGTGCCGTGGCCGGCCGACGCCGGCGTGAAGCTGGTGGACGCCGCGGACTGCGCCATTCTCGAGGCCGATGCCGTGGCCGCCACGCTGGAAGGCGCCACCCAGTTGACGTTCTTCGAGGAAGCCGAAGCCGTCTACCAGCTGTGGATCGGCCCGCTGCTTCCCGGCGACGCCGAGTGCTGAGCGCCGCCGCCCGCGCCGCCCCCAGTGCCGCTGGTGCCGCCGTGCTCCTCGGTTAGTTCGACGACTCGCCGTAGCGGATGGTGAGCGCCCAGGCCAGCTCCACCATCGCCGGATGGTTCAGTGCCGGCAGCCCGCCGAGGGCCAGCACGAAGCGGTGTTCGCCGACGAACAGCGGCCAGAAGCCGACCTTGCTGTTCCCCGCCATGTCCACGAGCGCCCAGGCGCTGGTGGTGACACCCGAGGCGTCGGCCAGGTAGGCGGAGTGGCGCTCGTGCATCGAGGCGATGTCCGCGCTGACTGCGGCCAGGAACTCGGCCGCTGTGGCGTCGAACCCCGTGCTGGCCATGCAGAAGCCCAACGAATCCGCCAGCAACCCGTGGCCGGTGGTGCTCAATGCCTGCACGGCGCGCTCGGCGATCGGTTCCATCGGCCCGGCCGACGGCCCCTGCGGTTGCCCGAAGCCTTCGATCCAGCCGTTCTCCTGGGCCCGCAGGAGCGTCTCCAGGGCGTCCTGTTCGCTCTGCCGGCACCACCAGGCGAGGTCGGTGACCGTCGGGCGGACCGAGGAGGCCATCCGCATCAGCGCCGACAGCAGCCGGCGCTCCGGGGTGGACTCGGGCCCGGCGACGGCCAGGTAGGCGCCCGCTGGTGTGGGCTGGAGATATAGGTTGCGGCCGACGAACTCGAGGGTCATCGTGGTCCTCCCGGGACGGCGACCCGCACCAGGTCGGTGGAGCCGGTGACACCGCGGCTGAGCATCGAGCCGGGGCAGTAGGGGAATGGGGTGGCCGGGGTGAGCCCGGTGGCCACATGGCGGTCGAGGAAGCCGGCGCGTTGCGAGCCGATCAACCGGCGGCCACCTTCGAGGAGGCGGTGGCGCAGGCCCTGGCCGCTGGCCGCGAAGGCAAGGAAGGCGTCCACGAGGGCGGCGTACACGGCGTCCGCTTCCTCGGCGAGCACATGGTGATTGACGCGGGCCACGTGCAGGCGAGCGTCACCAGGGTCGGCCGCCACGCGGCGCGCCAGCTGGGTGCCGGCGCTGTCGTCGCTGGGGAGGAGGGCCACCTTCAAGTGCCCGGTGCCAGGCACCGCCAGGTACTCCGAGCGCCATTGGTTCAGGGCTGCGCCGTCGGGTTCTGCCGCTCTCCGGGGCGCGCCGGGCTGCACCACAAGGTCTCGTGATCCGGTGCCTGACTGCATGCCGACCGCCTGTGTGCCGTAGTTCCCGCGCGTGTTCTCACACGAACACTCCGCGTGAGCGTACATTCACGGCATGCGCTCGTCCACGGACCAAAGTCCGTGGGTCAGGCGGTGGAGCTCTCCGTCGGCAGCACGTCTGCCACCGGGCTGCCCTCGGCGAGGGCGCGGCGGATGTCCTGCATCAGCGCCTTGAGCGCGGCGTAGTCCGGTTCGGAGGGTTCGAACACGGGCGGCACCAGCCCCACCGAGCCGAGGTCGGTGTCGTGGCCTTGCAGCACGCGCAGCAGATCGAGGGCTTCGTCGCGGGTCATCGACGTGTGGACGTTGTCCTCGATGGCGTCGGCAAGCTCCCCGAAGTTGGTCAGCAGGTCGCCGAAACCGATCTCCTGGGCGATCGTCTGGATGAGGATCCGCTGGCGCTCCATGCGCTGGTAGTCGCTGTCCGCGGCGCGGGACCGGACGTAGCCGAGCGCTTTCGTCCCGTCCATGTAGACGGGCCCGGGGCCGATGGTGGCCGGCAGGTGGTAGTTGGAGCACCGCATCGGAGCCGCCATCGGCAGCTCCTTGTCCAGGGTGATGGTGACCCCGCCGATGGCATCGACGATCTCGACGAAGCCGCACGAGTTGATGATCAGGTAGTCGTTGATCGTGATCCCCATCGAGTAGCTGAGGCCCTGCAGGAGTGCGTTCATGCCGGCCGCGGCGCTGTCCGTCTCCAGCGCCTCCACCAGATCGGGGTCGTTCTCGACATTGATGTAGAGGGCGTTCAACAGGCCGCCCTCGTCGTCGTCGTAGCCGCCCGGGTACGCCTCGTCGAGCACCGAGCCAGGAGGGAACTGGATGTGCACCAGGTTGCGTGGCACCGAGATCAGCGCCGTGCGGCCGGAGGTGACGTGGACCATGGCGATGATCATCGAGTCGGTCCGCAGGCCGAGCCGATCGCGGCCTTCGTCGCTGCCCATCAGGAGCACGGTGCGGAACTCGCTGGCGTATGGGTCGAGTTCGGGGGACGCCACCGTCACCTGCGCCGCGGTCCGGTCGTCCGAGAAGACATTGTTCAGCACATCGTCGGCCTGCTTCATCCGGTACAGCCCGAGCGCGGTGGGCAGCACCAGCACGGCCACGGCCACCGAGCCGTGCAACCGCATCCGGCGCTGTGCCTCGGAGCGATGCAGCCGGTCGGCGGTGAGCCACACGGCGATGAAACGGCTGGCCAGCCCCGCCACCGCCACCAGGGCCAGCACTCGCAGGACATTCGGCTGGACCAGCAGGGTGACGATCGAGTTGCGCCGCAGGAACAGCAGCAGCAGGGCGTAGAACGGGGCGATGACCCCGGCCGCGAAGAGCAGCGACGCCACGACCGGCCACCGACGCCACAGGGCCACGCCAGGGAGGAGGACCACGCCGAAGACGCCTGGGCGGTGCCCGGCTGCACGTGCCGCGGGCGTCGGCGCAACTGCCGGGTCCGTTGCCGGATCGGCTGCGAGGGACGACGTGTCGTCGTGCGGCGGGCCCTCGTCGGTCATCGGTGACGCGAGGGTAGTCCCGTTGACGAGGAAAGCCTCGGCACCGCTCGGGTCAAGTGCCCGTGCCACCCTGCCGATGCCGTACTAACGTGCCCTTCACGCGGGCGCGCAATTGGGAGGTTGTCGTGCGTCGTCTGCTGTTGTTCGCCGCTGTGCTCGGTTCCGTCGCGTCGTCGCTGGCAGGGGCCGCCGCGGTCGAAGCTGCGCCCCCTCGCCTGGCGGGCACCGTGATGGAAGACGGGTTCACCGACACGCTCGTCACCGGGGGGATCTCCAACCCGATCTCCGTCACCGGCATGGCCGACGGCCGCGCCGTCGTCCTCGACAAGGGCGGACGGGTGCGCATCATCCAGAACGGTGCGCTGCTGCCCGCGGCCGCACTGTCGATGACGCCAGAGGTCTGCAGCTCCAGCGAGCGCGGCATGCTCGGCTTCGCCGCCGACCCGCACTTCGGCGCCAACGGGCTGGTCTACCTGTACTACACGCGCTACAGCGCCGGCGCGCCCGGCGGCTGCGTGAACCGGGTCAGCCGCTTCACGATGGTGGGCAACACCATCCCCCGCAACACCGAGGTGGTGCTGTTGGACAACATCGGCTCGCCGGCGGGGAACCACAACGGCGGCGATGTCGAGATCGGCAACGACGGCTACCTCTACGTGGCCGTCGGCGACGGGGGCTGCAACCCGCGGGACCCGGCGCCGGGAAGCAACGCCGACTGCGCCGGGGGGAACACGGCCGGGCAGGACCGCAGCCTGTTGAACGGCAAGATCCTGCGCATCGACCGCCTCACCGGTGCACCGGCCCCCGGCAACCCGCTCAGCGGGGCGGGCACCGTGGCGTGCGGCAGCCGGGGCAACACCCCGAGCACACCGGCCACCCTGTGCCGTGAGATCTACGCCTGGGGTTTGCGCAACCCGTGGCGCTTCGCCTTCGACCCGAACACGGGCGCCACCCGCTTCTACATCAACGACGTCGGGCAGGGCACCCGTGAGGAAGTGAACGTCGGTGCGCTCGGCGCCAACTACGGCTGGCCCGAGCGCGAGGGCTTCTGCGCCCAGGGTGGCAACACCCCGTGCCCCGGCCCCGACCCCGGGGACAACTACACCCAGCCGCTGACGGACTACGCGCACGACGGCGCCCGCGCCGACTTCGGCGGGGAGTACATCACCGGAGGCGCCTTCGTGCCGGCGGGCGTGTGGCCGGCCGCGTTCGAAGGCGGGTACCTGTTCGCCGACGGCAACCCGGGGCAGATCTTCCATCGCCCGGCGGTGCTGCCACCGAACCCGCTGGCGGTGTACAGCAACCCCTTCGTCACCGGCGTGGGCGGGGTCTCCGACCTCGGCTTCGTCGCCGAGGCCACGGGCTGGGCCCTGTACTACGTGAACCCGGCGACGGACGAGGTGCGCCGGGTGGCCCCGCCCGCGCCCACGCCGCAGGGTGCCGCCGGGGTGATGCACTATGTGCCCGTCCCGCCCACGCGCGCCTACGACAGCCGCAGCGCCGGCCCGAACACGGGGCTGGTGCGCGCCGGCTCCACCCGGCTGGTCCAGGTGCTCGCCGACGTCGGCATGGTGCGCGCGGCGCTGGTGAACCTCACCTACATCCGCCCGTCGAGCAACGGCTTTCTCACCGCCTGGGAGGCCCGCCAGGCGCGACCCTCGACCTCGAACATCAACGGGCAGTTCAACGAGGTGGCGGCCAACGCATCCGTCGTACCGATCGACGCGCAGGGCAACATCGTCGTGTTCAACAGCACCACGGCGAACATGGCCGTGGACGTGCTCGGCTTCTTCCACAGTGGCGCCGCCGTCTCCGCCGGGCGCTTCGAGCCGGTGGGCCCGACGCGGGTGGCTGATACCCGCGAGCCGTCGGCGCCGGAGAACCTCTACGAGGAATCCGTCGTCGGTGCGGACACCTACATCGGCGTGCAGCTCGAAGGCTCCTTCGGCGTGCCGGCCGGGGTGAGTGCGGTGGCGTTGATCGTGACCGCTGTCTCGGGGCCGTCCTCGCCGGCGGGGTATGTGGTGGCCTACCCGATCGGCGGGGTGGTGCCCACGTCGTCCAATGTCAACGTGTCGGGCAACCTCGACCGGCGGGCGAACCTGGTGGTGGTCCCGGTGGGCGCGGGTGGTGTGGAACTGCAACTGCACAATGTGGCGGACGTGGTGATCGATGTGGTGGGCAGCTTCACCGGGGCCTCCGCCCCGAGCGACACGGTGGGCCTGTACGCGATGATTCCCGCCTCCCGCTCCGTGGACACGCGCACCTCGACCCCGTTCTCGCGGCTTGCCGCGGGCGGCACTGGCACCGTCAACCCGTCGGCCGTACCGGACAACGCGTTGGCGGTGACGCAGAACATCGTGGTGGTCAACACCGGCAGTGGCGGCTTCGGTGCGGCGTACCCGGCGAACCTGATGGTGCCGCCGCTGGTCAGCAACGTCAACGCCACCCAGGCGGGGCAGGTACGTAGCGCGATGGCCATCACACGCCTCAGCCCGACGGGTGGTGTCACCTTCTCCACCTCGATGGCGACGGACGTGGTGGTGGACGTGACCGGCTACTTCGTGCAACCAGCCGGCTAGCACCCCGCCGCCGACCCGGTGCAGTCGGGCTTCTCGGGCTGAATCGTCCCAAATCGGCTTCTCGGGCTGATTCGTCTCGCACTCCGGGACGACTTCGGCAGCAGTTGCGCCGCGCGCACCGCACAGCCGACCTGCCTGACTCGGGAACTAGCCTGCACGACGTGACACGCCTGCGCCTGGCCCTGGCCCAGATCAACCCGAAGGTCGGCGACCTCGACGGCAATGTGGCGAAGATCTGCGCCGCCTACGACGAGGCCGAGGCCGCCGGCTGCGACATCGTGGCCTTCCCGGAGCTCGCCATCACCGGCTACCCCCCGGAAGACCTCGTGCTCAAGCCGGGCTTCGTGGCGGACAACCTGGCTGCCCTGTCCGCCGTGGCTGCCCGCACCCGTCGCTGTGTGGCGGTGGTGGGCTATGTGGCAGCGGACCGGGACCTTTACAACGCAGCCGCGGTGTGCGTGGGCGGCGAGGTGGTGGGCACCTACCGCAAGCGGCTGCTGCCGAACTACGCCGTGTTCGACGAGGCGCGCTACTTCACGCCGGGCGACGCCAGCGACCCCTACGAGCTGTACGTCATCGGCGGGGTGAAGGTCGGCATCTCGATCTGCGAGGACGTCTGGAGCCCCACCGGCCCACTGGCCGAGCAGGCTGCGGGTGGTGCCGAGCTGAACATCAACATCAACGGCTCGCCGTTCCACGCCGGCAAGAGCGCCACCCGGGAGCGCATGCTGGCCACGCGTGCCGCCGATGCCTCGTGCGCGCTGGCGTACGTGAACCAGGTGTGCGGGCAGGACGAGTTGGTGTTCGACGGCGGGTCGATGGTGTTCGACGCCGATGGCTCGCTGGTGGCGCGCGCCGCCCTGTTCGCCGAGGAGTTGCTGATCACCGACGTGGTCGTGGAGCCCGTGTACCGCAAGCGCCTGCTCGACCCGCGCGGGCGGCGCACGATCGAACCGATGCGCCTCGTGCACGTCAGCGACCGGCCGGTGGCGCACCCGGCGCCGGCGCCCGTGCGCGTGGCCGCCCCGCTCGATCCGGACGCCGAGCTGTACGCGGCGCTGGTGCTCGGCACCGGCGACTATGTGCGCAAGAACGGCTTCACCGACGTGGTCATCGGGCTGTCGGGCGGCATCGACTCCACGCTCGTCGCATGCGTTGCGGTGGACGCGTTGGGCGCGGATCATGTGCACGGCATCTCCATGCCGTCGCGCTACTCCAGCGACCACTCGAAGTCGGACGCCGCGGACCTGGCCGCCAAGCTGGGCATCGACTACCGCACAATCGCCATCGAGCCGGCGTTCGCGGCGATGCTCGGCATGTACGAGCCGGAGTTCGACGGCAAACCCGCCGACCTGACGGAAGAGAACCTGCAGAGCCGCATCCGCGGCCTCACCCTGATGGCGATGTCCAACAAGCACGGCTGGATGGTGCTCACCACCGGCAACAAGAGCGAGATGGCCGTCGGCTACTTCACGATCTACGGCGACAGCGTCGGTGGCTACGGCGTGATCAAGGACGTGCTGAAGACCCGCGTGTACGACCTGTGCCGCTACGTGAACCGGCGCGACGGGCGCGAGACGATCAACGAGAGCGTCATCACCAAGCCGCCCTCCGCCGAGCTGCGGCCGGACCAGCGCGACGACCAGAGCCTGCCCCCCTACGAGGTGCTCGACCCGATCCTGGCGCTCTACGTGGAGGACGACCGCACGGCGGCGGAGATCGTCGAGATGGGCCACGACGACGCAGTGGTGCGCCGCGTCTGCCGCCTGGTGGACATCAACGAGTACAAGCGGCGCCAGTGCCCGCCCGGCGTGAAGGTGAGCACGAAGGCGTTCGGCAAGGACCGCCGCCTCCCGATCACCAACGGCTACCGCTGACCCCGGACCCGGACCCCCCGGACCCGGCTCACACCGGACCCGGCTCACACCGGCTGTACGTACAGGCTGTCGAGGCCTGGCCTGGGGAGACGCGTCCGGCTTCTTGACACAGAACGGATGAAGCGGGCGCGTCGGCGTGCGGTCCGGACGGCGGCGGCCACGTCTAGGGTGCGTGGATGGCTACCCGATCGCCTCTCCTTGCCACTGCGGCACTCGCCGTGCTCGCGCTGGCTGCCTGTTCCGACGACTCCAGCCCCGCACCTGCTGCCGGCGGTGCCACCACCACCGTGGCCGCCGGCGGAGCGGTGGGCACCGACCCGGCCGGCGACCCGGGCGGGGTGCCGGTGGCGGGCGACGTGGACTGTGCGTTCCTGCGCGATACGGACGCGGCCAATGGCCTGGTCGGCCTGCAGCTGATGCCGCAGATCCGCAGCCAGGCGCAGATCGACTCGGTCAAGACCGGGCCGATGTCGTTCGACCTGGACGCGCTGGCGGCCTACCTGAACGCCCTCCGACCGCTGGCCGGCATGGAGACCGTGCTCGGCGACCCCGGCCCGGTGATCGAGCACTACATCGCGTCCACGGAGGCCACCAAGGCCCTGCTGGCCATCGAGGGCCCGGTGCCGCAGGAGCAGCTGGACACCTACATCGCGCTGATCGGCGACCCGGGCGAGTTCATCATGGGCCAGGCTTCCATCGGTGCGGCGATCGACGAGGTCTGCGGCTGACCTCCGCGTGCGCCGCCGGGCGGCACGCGGGAAGGGCGCTTGCCACCACCGCCGCCACCCCGGTGCACAGCAGGGGTCGTTCGATCAGCTCCAACCGTTCACCCGGCAGGCCCCATGCCAGCCCGGCGCCGAACCCGGCCGCGACGACAACCCAGAACACCACGCGCCCGCGGGTGGTCGGCCGCGCCGGTGAGCCCGGCCGCCAGGCCCAGCACGAGCGGCATGCCGTCCCAGGCGTGGGTGGCGACGGGCAGGTAGGCGCGCACCGCCTAGCCGAGGGCGGGGGCCATCGAACCGAGGCACAGGGCCGTGCCGTCGAACCAGCGC
>JBPOIX010000361.1:0-2482 GCA_052034175.1 Actinomycetota bacterium | reverse complement strand
GGTGGCCCTGCGGCGCGAGGGGCCGCTGCAGGTGCAGCCGGATGAACGAGTGGCCGTGATATTCAGCGGCGTCCGCCGCTAGGGGCGCGTCGCCCGCCACGGGTGCGCGCGTCGTCGCGGGCGGTCGGTTCCTGCCTCGCGGCAGGGGCGTTGCCCTCCGTCACAGCACATCGTGGGAACCGTTCGCAGGGTGGTTGGCGTCGTACTCCCAGACCCCGCTTTCGTGGGTCGGTCGATGTGAGGGAGAGATCAATGAGGGCTGCTTCGACGCGCTCGTTCGCAGGTCGCTGTGCGGCAATCACCGCGGTGCTGGTCGTCGCTGCGGCGGCGTGCGGTGGGGCTGGAGGCGAGACCGAGCCGACCTCGGCGGAGCCGATGCTGCGCGACGCGCCGGAGGTCCAGATCAACGCGGCAGGCGCCGCGCCGGTGGTCTTCGTGGTCACGGACGCGCAGGGCCACACGTTCGAAGTGAGTGCGCGTTCGGACGCCGCGGTCGCCTTCTCCTCCGTGAAGGGCGAGGGCGACACGGCGGGGCTGGGCGCCGTCCTGTCGGCCACCGACGCCGGGGTTTCGGTGACGGCGCTGGACGGGGCCACGGTCCTGGTCGGCAACCTGCAGTCCCTGCGCTTCGACGCCGCTGGCTACAGCGGTGACGTCACCACCGGGTTCGGCCGAGCAGGGGCCGACGGGCCGGAAGGCTGCTGGCGCGTCGGCGATGAAGTGCACTGCGAGGTGCGTCTCGGCGAACAGGCCGGCGGCCCGGTGGTGGTCTTCGCCGCCGGTGGCGTGGAGATCGTCGGCGACGACGTGCCCAAGGCAGAGGTAGACGAGCTGTTGGCCGCCCTCGACGGCGTCGCGCCGACGACGGTCGTCAGCCTCGGCGCACCCGGCGTCGAGGTCCCGACCTGCCTGGTGGCCATCGCCCCGGACAGCTCGGTCACGTCGCTGCCGCCCGCCGACGGGGTTGCCCCGTGTGCCGTGACCTCCGGGCCGCCGCCGACCACCAGCACCTCCACCACGGTGAAGCCGACGACCACCACGGTGAAGCCGACGACGACCACGGTGAAGCCGACCACGACCACGGTGAAGCCGACCACGACGGTGAAGGCGACGACGACCACGCGGCCGCGGGCGACCACCACCACCGTACGCGCCACCACCACGACGGTGCGGGCCACCACGACCACCACACGGCCGACGTCCACGTCGACCACGACCTCCACCTCGACGACCGTGAAGCCGACCACGACCACCATCAAGCCGACGACCACGGCCGTGCCGGCACCGACCACCGAACCGCCCACCGACAGCTCCGTGGACACCGTTCCCGAGGGTGGCTCGGGCGACTCCGGTGGCTCCGGCCTGGCGTGGGCACTGGCGGTGACACTCCTGGCAGCGGGTGCCGGCGGGTTCGTCTTCCTGCGCACTCGTCGCCGTCGGTGATGGCGCCACAAGCGCCGCACGCGACAGACTGTCGCCATGACGAGGCGGTCACCAGACGGGCGCAAGCCGCCCGGGCTGAGCTGGGAGAGCTGGGTCGACCAGCAGATCCGCGAGGGGAGCGAACGCGGTGAGTTCGACAACCTCCCGGGGAAGGGCAAACCACTGCCCGGGCTGAGCGAGTTCCGCGACGAGGACTGGTGGCTGAAGGCCAAGCTCCGTGCGGAGCGGCTGAGCTATCTGCCGCCGACGCTGCGCATCCGCAAGGAGGCGGAGGAGGCCCGCGAAGCCATCGCCAATGCGGGAAGCGAAGCGCTCGTGAGGGCGATCCTGGCGGACATCAACGCTCGCATCAGAGACATCAACCGCCGTGGCGCGGAAGGCCCGCCGAGCACGCTGATGCCATTGGACGAGGCGGCGGTGCTGGCCAACTGGCGCGCTGCCCGTGCGGGTATCGACGGCGCCGGCCCCTCCGCGCCGTCAGAGCGCTGACGCCTTCGCGGCGACGGCCTCGACCACGTTCCAGGCGCGGCTGGTGGCCGGCACGTTCCAGCGCTTCTCGATCCAGCCGTTGAACCCGCCGTCCATGCGGCCGCCACGCGGGAAGGCGAAACAGACGACGGTGGGGTCCTGATGGGCGATCACCGCGCCGTGCTGCTCGGTCAGCTCCGTCGTGTCCGCCGCTGCCGGTGCCCGGCCGAGAAAGGTGGCTTCGAACTGCCATGTCGGGCTGTCCATTCCACGGAACGGGCGCACGGCCGTCAGCGCAGCCAGCTCGGCCGGGGTGCGCAGCATCACATCGGCGCGGCGCATGCCCGTCCCTTCCAGCCGGGCCTGGATGCGCACCGCCAGTTCGTCCCGGTCACCATCGGCATGGAAGAACATGTTGCCGGTCTGCAGATGCCAGCTCACCTCGCTGCAGCCGGCGTCGCGCATCATGCCCGCAAGGTCCACCATTCGCACTCGGTTGTGCGGCGACCCGTTGATCGCCCGGATGAACGCCACCCACCACCGGCCTGCCCCCTGTGCCGCCCCCGCCACG
>JBPOIX010000231.1:0-4969 GCA_052034175.1 Actinomycetota bacterium | reverse complement strand
CCGCGAATGAACACGGACGAGCGGGTGTTCCACAGCGGCTCGCCGCTGGCGAGCTTCACCTCGGTCTCCACGACGACGACGGCGGCCTTGCCCTTGTCGTACATGGCGACGACCTTGTCCTGGGTGACAGCCTCGGCCTCGACCGGGATCGGGCGGTGCAGGGTGATCGCCTGCGAGCCGTGCACCAGCAGGGCCCAGTTTAACGAGCCGATCGGGCTCATCGCGCTGCGCCCGCCGCCGGGCGAGCCGGAGCCCGCCACCACGGCGAACGTGGGGAACACCACTTGCGGGGTGTCCTTGGTGTTCTCGGTGGTGAACGGCAGGTCGGCCTGTCCGGCGCCGATGCCCACGGCGTACAGCAATGCGTCCTTGGAGTTCCAGGAGATGGTGCGCGGGTCGCCGGTGGCGCCCACGGCCTCAGGGTTCAACGGCATGGTGTGCTCCTCACTTGTTCAGGGTGGTCTGGGGCCAGCCGCCGGGCTCGCCATTCATGCCGCTGTTACGCCGGGCGGCAGCGAGCAACTCCTCCACCACCGGGCCGAGCTGGGTGGGGTCGTCGATCGGGGCGTGCCGCGGGCCGCGGACCCAGCCCTCGGCAACGGCCAAGGTCTGACCGCTGGCCTCGAAGACCCGCCCGGTGACGCCGGCAGCTTCCTCGCTGGCCAGCCAGGTGACGATCGGGGCGATCCAGCGCGGCGAACGGGCCTCGCGCTCCTCGTCCGTCTCCGGTGCCGGGCCGAGGCCTTCGGTCATGCGGGTGAGCGCCACCGGGCCGACGGCGTTGACCGTCACGTTGTAGCGGGCGAGCTCCAGCGCGGCGATGTTGGTGAAGGAGGCGATGCCGGCCTTGGCCGCGCCGTAGTTCGTCTGGCCGGGGTTGCCGTAGATGCCGCTGACCGAGGTGGTGTTGATGATGCGGCCGCTGACCGGCTTGCCCGCCTTGTGCTGCTCGCGCCAGTAGGCGGCGGCCCACCGGCTGGGGGCGAACGTGCCCTTGAGGTGCACGTTGATGACCGCGTCCCACTCTTCCTCGGTCATGTTCACGAGCACGCGGTCGCGCAGGATGCCGGCGTTGTTGACCACGATGTGCAGGTCGCCGAACGTCTCGATGGCCTGGTTCACCATCCGCTGGGCGCCCTCCCACGACGAGCAGGAGTCGCCGTTGGCGACGGCCTCGCCGCCCATGGCGATGATCTCGTTCACCACCTGCTGCGCGGGCGAGGCGTCGGCGCCGGTGCCATCAGCATTGCCGCCGAGGTCGTTCACCACCACCTTCGCGCCGTGGTAGGCCAGGCTGAGTGCGTGCTCCCGGCCGATGCCGCGGCCGGCGCCGGTGACGATGGCCACGCGGCCTTCGACGAGTCTGCTCATGGGGGTTACCTCACAGGTCGGGGGCCGAGCGGCCCTTGCTGGCCGCATCATAAGTTCGCCGTGGCTGCCGTCACGAGCCGACGCCCGCGGTCGTCGGCTGCCCGACCGGCCCGTAGCCTGATGCGCCGTGACCTCCGCCGCCGCCATCCGCACCGACGTGCTCGTGGTGGGTGCGGGGCCTGCCGGCACCGCTGCGGCGATCACCGTGGCGCGCTCCGGCCGGACGGTGCTCGTGGTGGACAAGGCCCAGTTCCCGCGGGACAAGTGCTGCGGCGACGGCCTCACCACGCTGGCGCTACGCGAGCTTGCACCCTTGGGCGTACGGCCCGAGATGGTGCCGAGCTGGCAGTCCGTCACCGATGTGTGGCTGAGGTCGCCCTCCGGCCGCGAAGTCCACCTGCCGATGCCGTCGAGTGGTGTGTTCGCCGCCACCACGCCGCGTCGGGAGTTGGATGCCGCGCTGGTCGAGCTGGCGCAGGCCGCCGGGGCGGACGTCCGGCAGGGGTGCGCTGTCACGGGCGTGCGCCGCTTCCACGACCGGGTCGAAGCGGACGTCGACGGCATCGGCACGGTGTCCGCGGCGTTCGTCATCGCCGCCGACGGCATGTGGTCCCCCACTCGCAAGCTCCTCGGCATGGGCGGCGACGGTTACCTCGGGGAGTGGCACGCCTTCCGCCAGTACGCCCACGGAGTCACCGGCACCGCGGCCGAGCGGCTGTACGTGTGGTTCGAGGAGGACCTCCTGCCCGGGTACGCCTGGAGCTTCCCCCTCCCGGACGGCAGGGTGAACCTCGGCTTCGGCGTGCTGCGCGACGGCACCCGGCACGGCAAGGACATGAAGGAGTTGTGGGCCGGCCTGTGGCAGCGGCCGCACATCGCCGCTGCCCTCGGGCCCGACGTGGTGTTCGACGACCGAGCCACGGCATGGCCGATTCCCGCCGGGGTCGACAAGGCGGTGCTCGCCGCGGGGCGGGTCCTGTTCGTCGGCGACGCCGTCCGCGCCACCGACGTCCTCACCGGCGAGGGCATCGGCCAGGCACTGCTCACGGGCCGGCTGGCAGCCGAAGCCGTCCTTGAAGGAGGTGCCGCGGACGCCGTGGCCACGCGCTACGAGCGCACCGTGCGCCACGAACTCTTCGCCGACCACCGCATGTCCAAAGTGCTGAACCGTGCGCTCGCCCGGCCGCTGCTGGCCCGCGGCGCCATCCGCGTGGTCGGCGTCAACGAGTTCACCCGACGCAACTTCGTGCGCTGGATGTTCGAGGACGAACCCCGTGCCATCGCGCTCACCCCGCGCCGCTGGCACCGCAGGTTCCTCCGCCAACCCGCCCCCTTCTGACCCAGCCGCCCCTTGGAGCCGCGCTCGGAGGCTGACGTCGCGCCGGCAGACCCTCAACTGTCGGCGAGCCCGCTCTGCAGCGGGGTGGGGTAGCGAGGCGCGATGCGTGTGGTGCCCAGCAGCGCGTGCAACTGCTCCGCTGCCGCATCGATGGCCCGCTGCGCCGTCGAGTCAACCGGGCGCACCAACTGGTGGACCACGCTGCCGTCGGCTCGCTGACCCCACGCGCCCACGATCTCGCCGTTGCACCACACGGTGGGGCCGACGTTGCCGTTCCTGTCGAACAGGGGTCCGCCGAACGCGCCCCACTCCCCCAGGTACCACTCGCGGTGCTTCCACCCCATCGCGGTGCTGTCGAGGCCGGGCAGCAGCGCCACCCACGGCTCGTCGTCCACCTCGCCCACCTCGTCCGGCAGGTCGTCGGGCAGCAGCCAGCCGGTGCGGCCATCGTCCAGGCCGACCTCCACGGCCGCGCAGGCCTGCAGCGCGGCCTTCGTGGCACCGACCGTCCAGCCGGCCCACCACTGCACGTCGGCCGTGGTCGCCGGGCCGAATGCTCGCAGGTAGCGCGCGGCCAGTGCGGTGCGCGCTGCGCCGGGCTCCTCGCCGGTCAGGCCCTCCGCCAGCCAGTCGCTGGTGACACACCATTGGTACTCGCCACTCACCCAGGTGCCGTTGGGCGCTGTTCGCACGAGCGTGCCGTCGAAGGCCAGGTTGCGCAGTAGCCGGGTGTGCGCCGACTGCTCGACGACGAACCTGCCGTTCCCGACCGTGAGCTTGGTGGCCAGCGCCGGCTCGGCCTTGCCCAGCTCGCGGGCGCTGCACGGGCCCAGCCGGTGGACCGCGGCGAGCGTCGCCGCGCTCAGTTGCGCGATCCAATCATCCGGCTGCGCGATGCCGCTGGCCGCGACCCACTTGGCGAGCTGCTGCCACTCTGCCGCAGCGATCGCCGTGGTGCGGGCGCCATGCACGGTGCGCGCGGTGGCCGGCGTGTACACCCAGATGGTGCGGCGCATCCCGTGATGGCGTACGACCGAACGGGCCTCGTACAGCGCTTCGCCGACGGCCGCCAGCGAGGGCCTCGCCATCCGTGCCGCCAGCGAGAGGTACACCGTGGCCGGGTCGGTGCTGTGGACCGCTACCAGCGAGTCGGTGATGGCCGCCACGTCGTTCATGCGCGCGTTTGGCGCCAGCCGGTGCCTCCGCGCGAGTCGCGCGCGCCGTTGTGCATCGGAAACGGGCGGAGGGTTCACGTGTCCGATGCTCGCACATCGTCGCGGCGACGGTCAGCTGGTGTAGGAGCCGTTGAGGTCGACAATGAGGTGGGTGGCCTGCTGGGTGTAGACGCAGATCTTGCCGCCATCGCCGATCTTGGTGATGGCGGCTGCGGCGACGTTGGTGTTGGCGAGGTGGTTGAGGTTGGAGGTGTTGGGTGGGGTGATGCCGCACGGATACACGGTGAGGTAGCCGGCAGCGGATTGGTTGGTTGCGGTGATGTTGAGGATCGCCGTGGTGGCGTTGGTGGGCACGTTCGCGCGGCCGACGATCTGGATCTCGGTGACGCTGCCGGCCGCGCGGATTCCGGTGGCTTGCTGTTGGCTGTCGATGGTGAGGCCGCTGGCGCGTGAGTCGTAGAGGCGGGCGGGGGTGGCGGCTGCGTAGGTGCTGCCGGGCGGGTAGTAGCCGGCGATGTCGAGCAGCAGGTGGCTGGCGCGTTGGGTGAAGATGCAGATCTTGCCGTTGGCGCCGAGTTTGGTGATCGCAAAGTTGGCGATGTTGGTGCTGGCCGGGTGGTTGAGGTTGGAGGCGTTGGGTGGCGCGCCCCCGCACGGGTAGACGGTCATGTAGCCGGCGAGGCTGGGTGAGACCGCGGTGAGGTTGAGTGCGACGGCGACGGTGTTGGCGGGGATGGCGGCGCGGCCGGTGATCTGGACTTCGGTGGTGCCGGCGGCCAGGGTGATCCCGGTGCGTTGCTGCAGCCCGTCAATGGTGACCCCGTTGGCGCGTGTGTCGAGCAGTCGGGCAGGGTTGATCGTGGTGAACGCGGAGCCGGCGGGGTAGTAGCCGTTGACGTCGACGATCAGGTGCACCGCAGCGGAGGTGTAGATGCAGACCTTGCCGTTGGCGCCGAGTTTGGTGATCGCGAAGTTGGCGATGTTGGCGGTGGCCGGGTGGTTGAGGTTGGAGGCGTTGGGTGGTGGGCCGCCGCAGGGGAAGACGGTCATGTAGCCCGCGAGGCTGGGTGAGACCGCGGTGAGG
>JBPOIX010000249.1:0-4876 GCA_052034175.1 Actinomycetota bacterium | reverse complement strand
GGGAACCGGGTGGACGCGGACGTGGCCGTCGACGGGCCGATGGGGCCGACCCGGATGCTGCTGTCCAAGCCGGTGATCGCTGCGGTCGAGGGATTCGCCGTCGCGGGCGGGCTGGAGCTCGCCGTGTGGTGCGACCTGCGGGTGGCGGCCTCGGATGCCGTGTTCGGGGTGTACTGCCGCCGCTGGGGCGTGCCCCTGGTGGACGGTGGCACCGTGCGCCTCCCGCGCCTCATCGGCCACAGCCACGCGCTCGACCTCATCCTCACCGGCCGTGGGGTCAGCGGCGAGGAAGCCCAACGGATGGGCCTAGCGAACCGGCTGGTGGAGCCAGGCACCGCGCTGGCTGCGGCACGCGAGCTGGCACACCAGTTGGCGGCGCTACCCCAGGGGTGCATGCGCCGCGACCGGCAGAGCAGCTACGACCAGTGGGCGCTGCCGCTCCCCGACGCGCTGGCCCGCGAGACCGAACTCGGCCTGGACACGATTCGCAGCGGCGAGACCCTCGCCGGCGCGGCTCGCTTCGCCGCCGGCGAAGGCCGCCACGGGCAGCCGGCGTGAACCGCGCCAGCGGAGTCAGCGGCAGCGCTCAGCCAGGTTCCACAGGGCGCCGTCGCGTGTGGTGATCGGCGACGGCGAGTAGGCCGCGAGGAACGCCCGCCGCGGCGCCGCGGTCGTGTTCTCCCCGGTGCGGTGGAACAGGGTGCTGGCCATCGCCACGATGCTCCCTGCCGGAATCTCCAGCAGGTCGCCGGGGTCTGGCCCGTCGTAGCCGACGAGGTCGTTGGTGGTGCGGTCCTTCACGTGCGGCACCGCGGCCTGGGAGGCGGCGTGACGGGTCCGTGGCAGCACGCACAGCGCGCCGTTGGCGGCCGTCATGTCATCCAACGCCACCCACAGGCTGACGTACGGGTCGTGCGGATGGCCGTCCACGTAGCCACCGTCCTGATGCCATGCCATGGGGATGCCGACCTCGGCCGGCTTCACCACGAACAGCTCGAGGAACAGGTACACCTCCGGGCCGAGCAGCGCCGCCGCGATGTCGACCATCGTGCCGCCGAGCAGGAACTGCTTGAGGAACGGCGACTCCTGGTACGGCCCGTGCAGGAAGTATCGGCGGTCGCGATGGGTGAGGCCGAGTGTGTCGGCGCCGACGGCATCCGTGGAGGCGCGCATGTCGTCCAGCCGCCGACCGCACTCGGCGCGCAGGCCGTCGAGCTGATCGGGTGCCAGCACGGACGGCAGCACCACGAACCCCTCGGCATGGAACTGGGCCACGTCCGCCTCGGTCAACTGCACGGTCGGACGCTACTCGCAGCCACGGGCGCCCACGGATAGCGTCTGGCGGATGACCGGTGTCCCGCTCGTCGACCTCCGCCACGCCGACGCGCCCACCGTCCTCGACCGTGCGTTCCGCGAGGTCGGCTTCGCGATGGTCACCGGCCATGGCGTGGATGCCTGCCTGATCGCCGGCACCCGGGCGGTGTTCGCGGAGTTCTTCCACCAGCCCACGACTGCCAAGGCCGCGGTGCGCATGCCCCGGCTGGGAATGGCGGGGTGGGCGCCGATGGGCATGGAGGCGAACGGCTACTCGTTCGGCCACGAGACCCCTCCGGACATGAAGGAGAGCTACCGCATCGGTGCGCACGAATTGCCGGGGCGCCTTCCGCTGCGTGGTGCCAACGTCTGGCCCACCGAACCGGCCCGCTTCCGGAGCGTGGCCGTGGAGTATCTGGCCGCGGTGGATGCCGTGCACCTGCGCCTGCTCGAGGTGGCCGCTGCAGCGTTGGGCCTGGAAGCAGGCCACTTCAGCACGCACGCACGGCGCAACGACAACACCCTGAACGTCAACTGGTACGGGCCGGCCAGCCGCCTCGGGCCGCCGCAAGCGGGCCAGTACCGCATCGGCCCGCACACCGACTTCGGCACCCTGACGGTGCTGCACCGCGAGCCGGGCTCCTCGGCGCTGCAGGTGCAGTTGCCGAACGGCCAGTGGGTGGACGCCCCGGTGGTGCCCGACGCATTCACCGTCAACTGTGGCGACATGCTGGCCCACTGGAGCGGGGGGAGGTGGCGCAGCGCCATTCACCGCGTGCTCGCGCCCTCGGCCGATGAGCCGGACGACGAGCTGCTCTCGGTGGTGTACTTCTGCGAGCCCGACCCGGAGACGATGATCGTGCCGCTCGGCGGCAGCGCCGCTGACGCCGTGAACGCGGGCGAGTACCTGGCCGCCAAGATCGCCGCGATCTCGATGTGAGCCGGCGCGGTTAGCGTCTGCAGCGATGGAGCACACGCTTGCCGCCCACTTGCACCGGCCGCTGCTGCGCGGGTGGGCGCACGCCGTGTCCTTCCCGGTGTGGGTGCTGTTCGGGGCCGGGCTGGTGGCTTGGGCTCGTGTCCCGCCGAGTGGGCGATTGGTGCTCACGGTCTATGTGGTCGGCACGGCCGTGATGTTCGGGGTGTCGGCCCTCTACCACCGGGTCCGGTGGCAGCCGGCTGCCAAGGCCCTGATGCAGAAGCTCGACCGCTCCGCCATCTTCCTCGCCATCGCCGGTGGCTTCACGCCCCTGGCGTGGGCCAGCCTGGACGGGGGGTGGCGCGTCGTCGCGCTGAGCCTGGCGTGGGCAGGGGCGGTGGCCGGCATTGTGCTCCACTGGATCCCGCGCGTCCCGCGGGCGGTGAAAGGCGGGAGCTACATCGTGGTGAGTTGGGCCGGTGTGCTGGTGTTGCCCAGGGTGGCCTCGGTCATCGGCATCACCGGCCTCGTGCTCATCCTCGCCGGCGGTGTGGCCTACACCGTCGGGGCCGTCTGCCTGGCCACCCGCCGGCCCGACCCGTGGCCTTCCGTGTTCGGGTTCCACGAGGTGTTCCACGCCTTCACCGTGGTGGCGTCTGCGCTGCAGTTCGTTGCCATCGGCTACGCCGTGGTCCCCCACCTGTGACACTTCCCGAGCCACGCCTCCCACGGCTCGGCGCGCTCACCTCAGGGATGAGTACTGCCGACCTTGTCGACGCGGACGACTGGCTGGAACTCCTGGTCGAGGCCGACCTGGAGGCAGCGGATCTCCAGCGGCTGGAGGCACGGGGGTGCAGGGTGGTTCGCAGCCATCTGCTCAGCGTGCGGGCCGAGGAGACACGGTGGGTCGACGCCGAGTTCGACGAGTGCGAGTTGGCCGGGGCACGGATGAGCGAGGCCGCCTTCACCCGGGTGCTGTTCCGTGGCGGTCGCCTGTCCGGCGCACAGCTCTTCGCGTCCCGGCTGAACGACGTGCGTTTCGAGAGCTGCCGCGCCGATGGAGCGTCCTTCAGATTCACCAAAGGTGAACGCGTCGCCTTCATCGATTGCGACCTGCGTGGTGCGGAGTTCGTCGGTGCGGAGTTGGCGTCCGTGCGCTTCGAAGGGTGCGACCTCGAAGGGGCGGACTTCACCCAGGCACGCATCGCCGACGCCCACCTGCACCGGTCCCAGCTGCAGGGCATCCGCGGGGCCACGGGCCTCCAGCGGCCGGTGATCGAAGCGTCCCAGGTGGTGCCCTTCGCGCTGTCGTTGTTCGCAGTGCACGGTGTGGTCGTGGAAGCTGTGGAGGACGAGGGGTGAGCACGCACTGGACAGCGTTGACGACCTCTCTCTCGTTCCTCGACGACCCCGCGGGCAGCTGAGCCCCTCCGGCTCGGCGAGTGCGAGTGTCAGTGCGTCAAAGCCACCTTTGCATCCACTCGACCAGGGCGCGGTCGTGAGCACGTCGCGCTGCGGGCGGGCCGTACGTCGTGCCCTCGTGGGTGCTGCCTGGCAGTACCAACACCTCGCTCGGGGTCCCGGTGCGATGAACGGCCCGGTGCATCGCCCACGCTTGTGCGTTGGGGCAGCGACGATCGGACTCGCCGATGACCCACAGGATCGGGGTGCGACAACGATGGGCTTGATGCAGCGGCGACTGCGCGACGTACGCATCGAGGGCATCGCGGGGAGGGCCGCCGAACTGGCTCTCGAAAAACCACGGCCCGATGTCGCTTGTGCCGTGCATCGACACCAGATCGGTGACCGGGTTCTCGACCACCGCCGCTCGGAAGCGGTCGGAGGTGGCGGCCAGCCAGGCGGACATGTACCCGCCGTATGAGTTGCCGGTGACACCGAGGCGATCGGCATCGACCCACCCGTGTTGCACGGCGTCGTCGACCACCGCCATCAGGTCGCGTGTCGGGCCGTCGGCCCAGTCGCCACGCACGGCGAAGGTGAACGCCTGCCCGGAACCCGTGGAACCACGAGGGTTGGCGTAGAGGACACCGAAACCTGCCGCACACAGCGCATGGGCGTCGACGGAGAACGTGTCGCCGTACGCGAAGTTGGGGCCACCGTGCACCATCAGCACCGTCGGGAGCGCTTCGGGCGCGCCTGTCGGACGGAGGAACCAGGCGTCGATGGGCGCGGGCGCATCCGTCTCGACCGAGAAGCGTCGGACCTCGACGGACGGGACCGCGCTCTGTCCGCCGAAACCGGTCACGGTGCGCTCGCCGCGACCGTCGATGCCGACGACCGCCAATTCCGCGGTGGCTGTCGCCGACACGGTGGTGGCCAGCAGCGAGTCGCCCACCACGGCCACCGGGGTGCAGCACCGGTCGCCGTCGAGCAGCGGAGTGAGCACACCCGACGACGGGTCGAGGCGAGCGACGCTCATCCGGCCTCGGGCGAACGTGCGCACGACCAAGCTGCCGTCGGGGACGGCGACGACCGCGTGTTCGTACGTGTCGCACAGCTCGGCCTGGTGATCGCCGTACACGTCGCCGCCGAGCAGGGCGTTGACCGCCACTTCGGTCCACCCGTCGTTGCCACCGATGAACAGCCGGGCCACCGCGCCCACCGGCCGGTCGTGGGGGTCGA
>JBPOIX010000130.1:0-5855 GCA_052034175.1 Actinomycetota bacterium | reverse complement strand
CACGAAGTCCGGCCCGACCACCAGCACCTTGCTCTCCGCGTCGTTGACGATGTACTCCACCTCGGGGCCGGCCAGGCGCCAGTTGACGTCCACGCTCACGGCGTTCAGCAGGGCCGCGCCGAAGAACACCTCGAAGTGCTCGATGCCGTTCTTGTCGAGGAAGCTCACCCGGTCCTGCGGGCCGACGCCGGCAGCACTGAGCAGGTTCGCCACCTGGCACGAGCGGGCGTAGAGCTGCCCCCACGTGACACGGCGGTCGCCCTGCACGAGCGCCACCTTGTCGGCCTTCTCGGTGCCGTGGACGCGGATGATGTCGCTGACAGTGTTGATGGTCCCCATGGGTGCGGAACCATAGTCGCACCGATCGGGGCCGTACTGTGGAGGCGTGCAACCCGTCTGGCCGGAACCCTCGTCCGCGGTCGCCGACCTCGCGGCGCAGGTGTGGATCATCGCCGGTGTGCCCGGCTTCGCAGGTGCGGACAAGGCGGCCCGCGCCGCCCTCCTCAGCGCGCGGTTCGGTGCGGACGGGTGGCGGCTGGCACACGTGGTCCGCGGCCAGGTGGTGCCACCCGAGGAGGCGATCCTGGAGTACGAGGACGCCTACCGCCACCACCTGCGCGCCCACCCTGCACTGGTGGAACTGCTGGTGACCGAGTTCGGCAACGTCTACGACTGGGCACCGGACAACGTGCACGACCACGACTACCAACAGCCGCACACGGCGATGAACCACTACCAGGACATCTCGGTGCGCCGCGTGATCGCCGAGTTGGCGCACGACCCGGCGTGGCCAAAGGTGACGCCGACGGGCACCGAGCCCGCCGACCTGCTCGACCTGGCCAGCGGCGACGTGCTGCGCCTTCCCCGCGCGGAGGGTTTCCGTGGCAGCCGCCTACTGCCGATCCGCGACCCTCAGTCCGCCGGCTTCGTCCTCAACCCGGCCGTCGTGCCGGTGCACGACCCCGCGCTGCTCACCTCGCTGCCCGGCCGGCAGGAGTGGTATCACCAGGAGGGTTGCGCCCACCTCTCGGTGGAGGCCTTCTGGCAGATGAGCAAGGTGGTGGAGGTGCGGTACGACCGCTTCCTCGCCGCCCCCGAGGCCGTCCGCCCCAACCCGCTCGGAACGCCCGAGGCGTGATGCCCGCCCCGCTCCTGTTCGGCCCGGTCAGCATCGACCGCTGGGTGGACGAAGGGCTCGACCTCCCCGGAGGCGGAGTCTTCAACATCGCCGTGCAGTGGGCTCGCGCCGGCATGCCGTTCCGCCTCCTCAGCCGCATCGGCCACGACGACGGCGCGGTGATCCAGGTCGCGCTTGCCCGCCATCACATCGACGCGCTCCCGTCCCTCGTCCAGCCCGGCCGGACCGCCACGATCGACGTCACCATCCGCGCCGACCGCCAACCGTGGATGGACCACTTCGACCCGGGCGTGTGGGCGGAGGTGACCCTCACCGACGACGACATCGCCGCGCTGCGAGCCGCCGGCCGTGTGCACGCGGTGATGGTGGACCCCGTGATCCGCTCGCTGACGGCGCTGCACGACGACGGCGGGCTCGACGGCGTGGAGGTGAGCCTGGACCTGCTGGACATGCGCCACCTCGACGACGAGCGGACCGACCGGCTGCTGGCCATCGCCGACCTGGCGTTCATCGGCTGGCAGGGCGCGGAGGACGACCCGCGGCTGGAACGCATCGCGACCACCGCCGCCGCCCACCGCACCCTCGTGATCGTCACCCTCGGCTCGGCAGGCATGCTGGCCCTCGACGGCCGAGACGGCACCCGCGTGCGTCACCACATCGCAGCACTACCCGTGCAGGGCACCACCGTGGGCTGCGGGGACGCGTTCGCCGGCGGCTTCCTGCGCAGCTGGTGGCGCGACGCGCCGGGCGACATCGACGCCGCACTCGCCGCCGGCGCGGCCGAGGGCGCGGCCGCCACCGAGTGGGTGCGGCCGTTGCCGGACCAGGCCTACGGCATTCAGCGCACGTCGTAGCCCGGAGGGCGCGCTCAGCGCACGTCGTAGCCGAGGCGGAAGCTGCGCACGGCGCGGGCGAAGATGTTGGCTTCCACGTCCGGCTCGGTGATCGGGCGGAGGTTGGTGAGCCGCTGCGGCAGCTGGGTGAACACGCTGGACAGCACGCCGCGGGCGACGTTCGTGCCCACGCACAGGTGGGTGCCGAACCCGAACGCCAGGTGCGGGTTCGGGTTGCGGGTGATGTCGAAGCGGAACGGGTCCGCGAACACGGCCTCGTCGCGGTTCGCGGACGGGTAGAGCATGATGATCCGGTCGCCGCGGCGGATCTCCTGGCCGCCGATCTCGTCGTCGGCCAGCGCCCGGCGGAACATGTTGTTCAGCGGGGTCACCCAGCGCAGCACTTCCTCCACGGCAGTCGGCACCAGCGACGGGTCGGCGGCGAGGGCCTCCCACTGGTCGGGGTTGGCAGCGAAGGCGCGCAGGCCGTGAGTGATCGCGGTGCGGGTGGTCTCCGCGCCGCCGGCGATGAACAGGCCGACCTCGTGGACGATGGTGGCCGGGGGCAGCGGCTGGCCGTCGATCTCGGCGTGCACCCACGTGGAGATGAAGTCGTGCGCCGGGCACGCGGCACGCTCCTGTGCGATCGGCATCAGCGCCGACACGAACTCCATGTTGGCGTCGATGAAGTCGCGGAAGACCTCGCTGTCCCGCTCGCGCATGTCGGTGCGCATCAGGCGCTCGCTCCAGCTCTTCACCTCACGCCACATCGTCTCCGGGAAGCCGAGCAGGCGGCACGTCAACCGCGCCGGCAGCTGGCCGGAGAACTCGTCGATCAGCTCGGCCTCGCCCTTCGCGGTCAGGCCGTCCAGCAGTTCGCCGACGAGCGAATCGACCTGCTCCTGCCGCTGCGCCACGGAGGCGCCGGTGAGCTCGCCCTGCACCAACATGCGCTGCTGGCGGTGGCGCGGGTCGTCCTGGGCGATCATGTTGATCTCCTCGGGCGACCAGATGGCCCGGTAGCCCTGCCCGCTGCAGAACACGCTGCTGCGGCGCTCCACCTCGCGCACGTCGGCGTTGCGGGTGATGCCCCACAGCCCGTTGCGCCGGTCGCGGTAGACGGGCTCGTTGGCCCGCATCCAGGTGAACGCGGCGTGCATGCGCTCACCGTCCCGATAGAACTCGGGGTCCAGCAGGTCGGCGACGAGGCGATCGGGAGCGATGGTCATGTCGCGGGATTAGCACAGCCCGCCCACAACGGGCCGTGTCGGAGGTACCTACCCGCGCCGGTTGCCCCAACCGTTCCAATGGGTCACGGTCGAGGCCGGCTTGCGCGGCGCCACCCCGAACGAGCCTGCCGGGTGCCCGAGGGGCACGAGCGCGGCGATCTCGAAGCGGCGCCGCCCGTCCGAGCGGGCCGGCACGCCGAGCGCTTCGAACACCTCGTCGGTGCGGATGCGGATGACCGTGGTGAGCGCGGTACCCAGGCCGAACGCCCGCGCCGCGAGGCAGAAGTTCTGCACCGCCGGGTAGACGCTGGCGTCGAGGCGGCCGATGTCCAGCGGGCCTTCGGCGTCCTCCCCACCCCACGGCACGATCGGCTGCAGGAACAGCACCAGCACCGGCACCTCGCCGAGGTGGTCGGCCAGGTGGCGGCTGGCGTCGCGGTTGCGCGCCCACGAGGCCGCGGCCTTCTCGTCGGGGAAGCTCTCCGGCGCCGGCAGGGTGGCCTCGTAACGGTCGAAGGCCAGGCGGTACAGGTCGCCCACCTTGGCCCGCAGCTCGGGGTCGGTGACCACGACGTACTGCTGCGGCTGCACATTGCCGCCGCTCGGCGCCTGCTGCGCCGCTTGCAGGCAGGCCTCGATGTCGGCGTCGGCCACGGGCTCCGCGGTGAAGCGGCGCATGGCCCGCGTGGTGAGGATGGACTCGATGACGGGGTGCATGTCATCTCCCTTCGAATCGTGGGGTGCGTCGCTCGCGGATGGCGTCCACCGCTTCGGCGTGGTCGTGCGACAGGAAGCACGGCATCTCCAAGGCAGTGGACAGGTCGAAGCTGGTGAGCAGCGCCTGCTTCAACTGGGCGTTCACGGCCTGCTTCGTGCCGCGCACCGCCATTGGCGGCTGTGCGGCCAGGCGCTGCGCCCACGCCATCGCCCGCTCGTGCACCGCCTCGGGCGCGCACACCTCGGCGGCCACGCCCAATCGCAACGCCTCGTCGGCCCGCAACGGCTCGCCCAGCAGGAGGTGCTTCTTCGCTGCCAGGGGCCCGACCAGCAGCGGCCACACCGCGGCGCCGCCGTCGCCGGCCACCAAACCGACGTTGACGTGCGGGTCGATGATGACCGCTCGCTCGCTCATCACGACGAGGTCGCACAGAAGCGCGATGGAGGCACCGAGGCCGGCGGCCGCACCGTTCAGACCGCACACCACCGGCACCTCGATGTCCAGCAGGTCCCAGATCATCTGCTTCGCCGCCCGGTGCAGGGCAGGCAGCTTCGCGGTGTCGCGCAGCTGCGGGAACCACTCGAAGTCCCCGCCCGCGCTGAACGCCTTGCCTTCGCCGGTGAGGAGGATCGCCCTCCCGCCCGGGTCGCGGCGCAGCTGGTTGAAGGCTTCGGCGAACTCGTCGTGCAGCAACTCGTCGACGGCGTTCATCGGCGACCGCGGGTGGCGGATCGTGACGACGACGACGTCGCCTTCCGTGCGGAGATGGATGGCCTGCATCAGATCATCGCCGCGTCGATATCCATGCCGACCAGGTGCTTGCCCATCGTCTCGTAGAGCCGCGGCGCAACCATGATGTGCTGGGTGGCCACGTGCGCGTCCCGCAGGCAGCGCTGCAACGCGCTGGCCTGGTACACCGAGGTGCCGCCGGCCATCGTGTACATCGCGTCCACCACCTTCGCCGCGCTCTCCGCAGCGTTGGCGCCTGCGAGGCGGATGCGCGTGCGGCGGGCAACGTCCGCGCGGCCGCCCGCACAGACGGCTTCCCACGCCTGCCCGACCTCGTCGAACAGGTAGGCCCGGGCCGACGACAGGCGGGCTTCCGCACGCGCCAGGTCGCTCTGGTTGGTGCCCATCTGGGCGATCGTGCGCTGGCTGAACTGGGGCCGCTTGTCCACGCCCAGCTCGACGATCTCGTCGATCGCCCGCCGGCCGATGCCCAGCGCCACTGCGGCCACGCCGATGGCCAGCAGGGTGAAGTTGGGGAAGGCGGACAGCGGCGTCTCCACGTACACCTTGCCGCTCGCGGGCACCACGCTGCGGCCCTTCGGCACGAGCACTCCCTCGACGCTGATGTCGAGCGAGCCCGTGCCGCGCAGGCCGTGGGTGTGCCACGTGTCGTGGAACGTCACGTCCTCCGCGGGAAAGAACATCACGTGCTGGGTGCCGTCGTCGGCCATCGCCCCACCGACGATCCACTGGCAGTGCTGGGTGCCACTTCCCCACATCCACCTGCCGTCGACCCGCCAGTGGTCGCCCTCGCTGACGGCCCGCCCGTTCGGGGCGAACACGCCGCCGGTGACCACGGTCGGGTCGGAGAAGATCGGCCCCGCCCACTCGGGCGGGAGGAACATCGACAGCGAGGCCGTGGTGGTGGCGATCATCGAGCACCAGCCGGCGGCGCCGTCGGCGCGGGCGACTTCCTCCATGCAGGCCATCATCGTGAGCGGGTCGGCCTCGGGGCCGCGGTACACGGCGGGCACGGCCATGCGCAGCAGTTCAGCGTCGCGCAGCGCCTCGACGACCGGGGTGGGAAGGCGGCGCAACTCCTCGCCCTCGGCCGCGTGGGCGCGGGCCACCTCGCCCACCGCGCGGGCCCGTGCCAACAGTTGGGTGTTACTCATGCCCGACCTCCCTGCACGCGCTGCGCCTCGGCC
>JBPOIX010000170.1:0-24071 GCA_052034175.1 Actinomycetota bacterium | reverse complement strand
CCGGCCCCGGCTCCTGCTCCGGCTCCGGCTGCTGCTGTGCCGGTGGCCACCGCGGCACCGGTGGCCTCCGCACCGATGGCCTCCGCACCGCCGGCCTCCGCGCCCGCGCCGTCGGCACATGCCGGTGGCACCGACCCCGCTGCCCGCGCTGCGGCCGTGTGGTCCACCGAGATCGCCCCGCTGTTGAAGGGGTTGGCGCGGCCGATGTTCTCCGCCGCCAAGCTGCTCGGCGTACGGGAGGGCCTGTTGGCGTTTGCCGTGCCGAACGAGCCCACCCGCGCCAAGACGCAGCAGCACGCCGGCGATGTGGAGGCCGCGATTGTCAAGGCGGTGGGTGCGCCGGTGAAGGTGATGATCGTGGTGGATGGGGCCGCCGGCCACGACGACCACGACGACCACGACAACGTGGTGCCCCTCCGTCCGGCTGCCCCGCCTCCACCTCCGGACGACGAGGTCGACCTCAGCGACCTGGTGGATGCGCCGCCCGAGGCCGTGCAAAGCCCCGAGGATCGGCTGCTCGATGCGTTCCCCGGCTCCCGCTTGATGGACGAGTGACCTCGTGGCCGCCGTCTACACCCAACCCGTCCAGACGATGATCGACGAGCTCGGTCGGTTGCCGGGCGTGGGCCCGAAGTCCGCCCAGCGGATTGCCTTCCACCTGCTGAAGATCCCAGCCGACGACGTGGCCCGGCTGGTCACCGCGATCGCCGAGGCCAAGGCCCGCGTGCGTTTCTGCAGCCGCTGCTGGAACGTGGCCGAGGACGAGCTGTGCCCGATCTGCCAGGACGACCGCCGCGACGCCACCGTGCTGTGCGTGGTGGAGGAGAGCCGGGACATCGTGGCCATCGAGAAGACGGGCGAGTTCCGTGGCCGCTACCACGTGCTGCTCGGGGCGATGAGCCCGCTGGAGGGCATCGGGCCGGAGCAGTTGAAGATGAAGGAGCTCTTCGCCCGCCTCGAGCCGGAGGGTGTGCAGGAAGTGATCCTGTGCACGAACCCGAATACCGAGGGCGAGGTGACGGCGATGTACATCGCCCGGATGATGAAGCCGTTCGGCATCCGCACCACGCGCATCGCCAGCGGCCTTCCGGTGGGAGGGGATCTGGAGTACGCCGACGAACTCACGCTCGGCCGGGCCCTCGAAGGCCGCCGGGACGTCCACGCCTGACGGCGAGGGTTCAGCGACGTCATCTGGCGCTCGGCGTCATGCGAATTCGGCGCTTTCCGTGGAATTCCGATGACGCCGAGACGGCGAGACGCCGGGGCGATCGCAACAGTGGCCCGAAAAAGTAACTGAGGTACCGCTCCTGGACCTGGTAGCGGGCGGACGGGCCAGCTCCAGGGGCGGTACCTCAGATCGTGTCAGCGAGTTCGGCGGGGGGACCGAACTACCTCGCTGTATGTTGCGGTCACGTTACAACGATGACGTCAATATGTCAACCCCCCCAAAACGGTGAGTGGCGCCACGGCCCGGAGGCCGCGGCGCCACTGGGGCCGGGCTGGAGCGTCCGTCAGACGGTGCGCAGGACGATCGCGTCGCCCTGGCCGCCCGCGCCGCAGAGGGCGGCGGCACCCATGCCGCCACCGCGGCGGCGCAGCTCGTGCAGCAGGGTGAGTGCCACGCGGTTGCCGCTCATGCCGATCGGGTGCCCGAGGGCGATGGCGCCGCCGTTGACGTTGACGATCTCGTCGCTGATGCCGAGGTCGGCCATCGAGGCGATGCCGACGGCGGCGAACGCCTCGTTGATCTCGAACAGGTTCATGTCGGCCACGGTCTTGCCGGCGCGGGCGAGCGCGGCGTTGATGGCCCGGCTCGGCTGCTGCAGCAGCGACGCGCTGTCCGGCCCGGCCACCATGCCGTAGGACACGAACTGGCCGAGCGGGTTGACGCCGCGGGCGTTGACGGCCTTCTCGCTCATCAGCACCACCGCCGAACCGCCGTCGCTGATCTGGGACGCGTTGGCCGCGGTGATCGTGCCCTCTTTGTCGAAGGCCGGCTTGAGGCCGCCGAGGGACTCCATCGTCGTGTCCGCACGCACGCCTTCGTCGGTGTCGACGATCTTCGGGTCGCCCTTGCGCTGCGGGATGCTGACCGCCACGATCTCGTCGGCCAGGCGGCCGGCGGCGATGGCCGCCGCGGCACGGACGTTGGACTTCATGGCCAGGTCGTCCTGCTGGTCGCGGGTGATGCCACCGGCGGTGTAACGCTCCGTGCCGAGGCCCATGAGGCAGGCGTCGAACGCGCACCACAGGCCGTCCTTGATGATCGCGTCGGCGAGCTCGGTGTTGCCGTAGCGGAAGCCGCCGCGGGCGCCGGCGGCGAGGTACGGGGCGTTGGTCATGCTCTCCATGCCGCCCGCCACCACGATGTCGGCCTCCCCGGCCATGATCATCTGGTTGCCGAGGTAGATGGCGTTGAGGCCGCTGAGGCACACCTTGTTGATGTTCACCGCGGGCACGCTCATCGGGATGCCGGCCTTCACCGACGCCTGGCGCGAGGGCACCTGGCCCTGCCCTGCCATGAGCACCTGGCCCATGATGACGTGCTCCACTTCCTCGGGTGCCACGCCGGCGCGCTCGAGCGCGGCCTTGATGGCGAAGCCGCCGAGATCGGCAGCACTGAACGAGGCGAGCGCACCGCTCATCTTGCCGATGGGCGTGCGGGCACCGGCGACGATGTACGAACCAGACATGACGGGACCTCCGTGGAAATGGGGCGACTCGGGCGGCCGCGACGAGCTGCCCTCCCAGCGTATTGCGCGCGGGTTACCGCGCGGTAATGAGAGAGACTTGCAGGTGATGGCGGCCCACGACGACCCGAGCGTGGTGCGTCGCAGCCAGCTGGTGGACGTCGCCCGCTCGGTGCCGCTCGGCGTGCTGATGGCGATGGAGACCTCGGTGCTGCTGACGATCGCCATCCGTCACTTCGACGCCTCGTGGTGGGTGAAGTCGCTGCTGGCCGCCGGCAACGGCGTGGGGCTGCTGGCGGCACCGCTGATCACCTCGCTCACCCGGCGCAGCGGGCGGCCGGTGATGGTGCCCGCGGTCTATCTCTCCGTGGTCGGCGGTGCCGGGCTGCTGGCGGCCGCCGCCGGTGCCGAGCTGGTGTTCGTGCTCGGGGCGATGGTGGGGGTGGCCACCGTGAACGCGGTCTACCCGCTCACCACGGTCACCTACGAACGCAACTTCCCCCCGGAGGAACTGGGGCGCCGCGTCGGCTGGGGCATGTCGATGAAGGTGCTCGTGTCGGCCGGCTCGGGCCTGTCCATCGGCTGGTTCCTCACCCGGAACCCGGAGAAGTGGTGGGTGGTGGTCCTGGCTGCCGGGGCGGCCAGCCTGGTGCTGGCCTTCCTCAACGCGCAGATGCCGAGCGAGCCGCTGGCCCGGTTGGAGGGGGTGCGCACCTCGGCGTGGCCGCACTTCCACCTGCTCCGGGAGGACCGCCGGCTGGCGCTGACGCTCGGCGCGTGGATGTTGATGGGCTTCGGCAACCTGATGCTGCTGCCCCTGCGCGTCGAGTACCTCGCCCAACCCGAGTACGGCATCGACGCCAGCGCGGCCAAGATCGCCGTGCTCACGATCGTCGTCCCGTCCGCGGTGCGCTTCCTCACGATGCCGCTGTTCGGCATGGTCTTCGACCGGATGAGCTTCTTCGCCGCGCGCATCATGGTCAACGTGCTGTTCGCCCTCTACGTGGCGGCGTTCTTCACCGGCACCTCCACCGCCGGCCTGGTGGTGGGCGCGGTGGTGCTCGGCCTCGGGGCCGCCGGTGGCGACCTGATGTGGAGCCTGTGGGTCACCAAGTTCGCGCCGGCCGGGCGCACGGCGGACTACATGGGCCTGCACACCTTCTTCACCGGCATCCGGGCGTTCCTCGCGCCGCTGGTCGGGTTCGCCGTGCTCGGCAACGTGTCCCTTTCGGGGGTGGCAGTAGGGGCCGCCCTGCTGATGGTGCTGAGCTCCCTCGTGCTCGTGCCCGAGGCCCGCGCCGAACGGCGCTCCAGGGCGGCGGCGGCCGCCGTTGCCGCGGCACCCACGCCGCAGGTCACAGCGGGACGCTGACCGTCGCGTTCTGGCAGCCGAGCGACGGGCCGGCCACCCCACCCCACAGCACCATCGCCGCGCAGACCGTGTAGTCGCCCGGGGCGAGGGGCACGATCTCGTCGAAGCCGTGGAACGGCCCCAGCCCGGCAGGCATGCCGGCGCGGTCCGTGCGTGCGGTGACGGTGCGCGACCCGATGGCGGCACCACCGCCTGCGGGCGCCACCGTGAGCGTGACCGCGACGGGAAGGTCGAACTCGGGGTGGTACGCGTGCCCGGTGACACGCAGCCCGCCGGCGATCGGAACTGGGGCATCGAGCAGCCCGGTCGGTCCTCCGCCCGGCCGCACCGGCGCCACGCCGGCCAGCGCCTGGTACACGTCCGCGGTCTCGTAGCCGAAGGCCCAGACGGCCACGCCACTCCAGCCGGCGGCCAGCACGGCGTCCGCCCGCTGGCGCACACTGGCGCCGTCCGGCACGAACACCGTGTGCTGCAGCGTGCAGGTGACGTTGCCGCTCGGGTTCAGGCGCAGCGCGGGTTCCAAGCCGCTCGTGGCGAGCGGCCCGGCCACGGTGTCGATGGTGGTGCTCGGCGGGGGGAACGTCGGCGGAACGATCGGCGCGGTGCGAGGGCCGGTGACCACCTGCGTCCAGCCGAACGTCAGCTCGCCCGATGCGTCGCGGACCGGGGTCTGGCCGTGGGCGGCGGCGAGGCCGGCGGTCTCCTTCATCGTGATGCTGTCGCGGAAGGTGGCGCCATCGGGGCAGGTCTCGTTGGCGTTCTTCTTGGTGGCCCAGTGGCGGCCGTAGGCGGGCACACCGAGCTGCAGTCGGCTGTTCGGCACACGGCTGTCGCTCCAGTCGATCACCTGGTTCACCCAGCTCATCGGGGCGATCGGGCCGGGCGAGGCGAGGCTCCAGTCGTAGACCATCAGGCGCAGCCGGTCCACGTGCGGGCCGATCTCCTGCTGGGCGTAGACGGTGTAGCCGCGGGTGACCCCGCCGGACACCCACACCGGCGGCACGGTGACCGACAGCACCTTGCCGCGCTGGTGCAGCAGGCCGCCGAGCTCCTGGACGAACAGGATCCAGTCCGGCTTGATGGCCGCCCAGTTGGCGCTGCCGTCGCCGAAGGCGAACACCTCGTAGTCGATGTCGATGCCGTCGTAACCCTTCGTGGTGACGAGGTCGACGATGTGCTGCTCGTGCGCGGCGCGGCTGAAGGGGTCGTGCAGGATGCCGCGCATCACCCCTGCGGGTTGGCTGTCGAAGATGGTCGGGATGACGGGCAGGCCCTGAGCGCGGATGCTCGCCACGACCGAGGTGAGGCTGGTGTTCGACCCCATCAGGTCCACCGTGGCGTCGTCGTCGGTGCCGTACCACATCAGCGACACCTCGGACATGAGGGCGGCGGCGTCGTCGTTGTCGATCACGGCTTTGCCCGAGTTGGGGCCCCAGTAGGGCACCCACCCGGTGACGAACCGGTTGGGCAGGCATGCCGACAGCACCGTCGAGGCTGCTGCGGCCACGAGCGCCACGCGGGCAGCACGGACCATCCGGCCACCCTACCCCTGCGGCACCGCGGGCTGCCCGCGGCCACGTGTGTGCGGGCCGCCGCCCCTACTCGCCGGGGGTGTCGCCGAACAGGCTGCCACCCTCGTCGTAGCTGTCGTCGTAGCTCTCGTCGTCGGAGCCACCGTCGTAGCCACCGTCGAAGCCGCTGCCGCTGTCGTTGCCGGTGTCGAGGGAGGCCACCGTCTCGAAGACTTCCGGTGGCGGCCCCAGGTCGATCACACCGACGATGTTGTTCGTCTCCGAGATCCCCGCCGGCTCCACCGGTCCGCCGCCGAACTCGCTGCCGTCGAACTCGCTGCCATCGGTGCCGGGCTGGCCCTCGCTGGTGTCGGGCTGGCCCTCGCTGGTGTCGTCGGCGCCCCACGGGTCGTCCTCCAGGCCCTCCAGATCCTCCAGGTCGGCGACCGCCAGCTGGCCGAGCACGTCGTCACCGAGCGCTTCATGGCCGCCGCTCCCCGTACCCGCGTCCTCCGCCTCGGCGACATCCGCGCCCGGCTTCATCAGGTCGGTGTCGTTGTCGACGCCGACGAACTCGGTGATCTCCTTGCGGTCCACCTCGATCCGTTCGGCGCGCTCCACGAGGGCCTCCGCCTCGCCCTCCAGGCGTGCCTTGGAGGTGATCCACTCGTCGAGATCGGCGTCCGGCGGAACATCCCCGCCGTACTTCAGGTCGGCCTCGATCAGCTTCATCCGCGCCTGCTCGAGGAGTGCGGCCTGTTCCTCCAACCGGTCGATGTTCGCTTCCGCCTCCCGAGCGCCTTTGGCCATCGCCTGCCCGGCCACCGAAGCCTCGATGTCTGCCCTGGTGGCCGCGCCGAGCGTCTCGTGGGCCTTCGCCGCCGCCAGCTGGGCGGCCTGGGCGCGGTCGCTCATGCTCTCCGCCTGCATGGCCGCGTGGTCGGCGCTTTCCCGTTCCTCCTCGGCGCCGAGGGCGTCGCCCTTGGCATCGAGCGCGTCGGCAGCCTGGAGCCGATCGAGGCGTGCCTTCTCGAACTCGGCCTGTCGCCCCCGGAGGTACTCCACCTCGGCCTCGGTGTCCTTGACCTGCGACCGGGCGGTGGTGAGCCCCCGCCTCGCGTCGTCAGACTCCAGGCTGAGTTCGGTGTTGCGTCGCTGGAACTCGTCGTTCCATCGGTCGCGGAGGGGTTCGGCCTCGTGGCGCAGCTGGTCGGCACGTGCCTGGAGCTGCCGGGCGAGGAGGATGTTCTCGCTCACCTCGGCGTCGTTGTCGTCGTCTGCCATGCGCAGATGGTGCCACGTGCCGCAGGGCACGGTGACCGGGAGGACTCCTGGTTGGCGGCGGCTGCCTTGCCTACTTCTCCTCGATGGTGACCCGGATGATGTCGATCGGCTCCAGTGGGGCGCCATCGCCCGGGTTGCCGAGGGAGTCCAGCTGCACCACGACGGCCAGGTCGTCGGCCTGCACCTCGCCGAACAGGGTGTAGTTCGGGTCGAGCATCGCGCCGTTGTCGCCGGTGATGATGAAGAACTGGCTGCCGTTGGTGTCCGGCCCGGCGTTCGCCATGGCCACCGACCCGATGGCGTACGGCGCCTGGCCGGCCGTCTCGTCGGCGAACTCGTAGCCCGGCCCGCCGCCGCCGGTGGCCGTGGGGTCGCCGCACTGGGTGACGAAGAACTGGATGGCCCGGTGGCAGGTGGTGCCGTCGAAGTAGTGGAAGCGAGCCAGGTTGACGAAGCTGTTGACGGTGAGCGGCGCGGTGTCGGCGTAGAGATCGATGTGCAGGGTTCCCTGGTTGGTCTCCACGACGGCCGTGTACCCCTTGCCTTCCGTCAGGCAGATCGGCGGGTACTCGGCGAAGGTGCGGGTCTGGGGGGAGCTGCCATCTGCGGCGGCGCACCCCTGCGGCAGCGCCACCGCGGGTGCGCCACCGGAGGAATCGTCGCCGCAGGCGGCGAGGGCGAGCAGGAGGGTGAGCGAGGTGATGACGCGACGCATCTCCCGACTTTGCCACGTGGTACCGGTACGGCCAGGTCACCCGAGCCTCCGGTCGGTTTGGTAGCGTCCCGACCACACATCGTGACGGGAGATCTGATCGTGGGAGTTCGCGGGTTGTTGAAGGCCGCCATCGCGGCGGTGGTGGCGGTGCCGATGGTGATGCCGGCTCAGATGGCCGCGGCGGCGGAAGTGGCTGCCGGCTCGGTGGTGGTGACGGTTACCAGGGCCGACGGTGGCACCTACTCGCTCGACGTGACGTTGCAGGACAGCACCGGCGACCTGGGAAGCGGCACGGCCACGGAAGTCTCGCCCGACGTCGCCTTCACCGACGCCCTGTTCGCCGCCACGGACTACACGGTGGCCGCGCCCGTTCCGACCGGCCTCTACCTGGTCGATGCGGAGTGCAACGGTGCCGTCAGCGGTGTCTCCATGAGTGGCGAGGTGGACCTCCACTTCACCTACACCGGCACCGGCGTGGAGTCCGTGGCCTGCTTCGTCACCCTGGCCAGGGCCGCCGAGGTGCAGGTCACGAAGAACAGCTTCCCCGGCCCCGGCGAGTTCGACCTCACGTTCACCAACGGCGAGTTCAGCCGCGACCTGTCGATGGCGACCGTGGGCTACTCCCCGGCATCCGACATCCAGTACCTGTACCTGCCCCCGGGCACCTACTCGCTCACCGAAGCCGAAGCCCCGGGCTGGATCAACGACTTCATCACCTGCCAGGGCCCGTCGGGCACGACCTACCCGGCGACCGCGGTGGTGCTCACCGTCGGCGAAGTCGTCAACTGCACGGTGCAGAACACGGCGGGTGTGCCGGTCGAGGTCTACAAGTTCTTCTACGGCGGCACCCCTCCCGCCTCGGCCACCTTCAACGCCAGCTGGGCGACGGAACCGATCGAGGTGGCTGCCGGTGGCACTCCCTACACGGTCACGGTTCCCGCGGGTTCGTACACGCTCACCGAGATTCCCGTCCCCGGGTACGACCCCTCGCTCGCCTGCACCGTGTTCCACAACGACGACTCCTACACCAACCTCTCCGGTGAGGGGCCGTCCATCAGCTTCGATGCCGTCGTCACCGACGAAGTGATCTGCGAGGCCACGAACAACGCGTTGCCGGTCGTGAACATCCACAAGACGATCGATCAGCCGGGCACCGTCGAGGAGCGCACGTTCACCTTCACCGGTGAGAACGGTGAGGTCACCGACGTGGTGGCGGACTTCGACGGCGACGGTGTGGACGGCAGCATCACCGCCCAGCCCGGATACTTCACGATCACCGAATCCGGAGGCCCCGGCGGGTTCAACCTCACCGCTGCCGAGTGCACGCGGCAGGAGGCCGGCGAGGTGTGGATGGACAACGCCGGCACCGACGAGTTCACCCCGGAGCTCTTCTACGGCGACGTGGTGGACTGCACCGTCGCCAACACCAGCGGGCTGGATGTGCAGAAGACCGCCGTCAGCCTGGAGCCGACCGCGGTACCGGGCGAGTACCTCACGTCGTGGACCGTCACGGTCACCAACGGGCTGTCCGGGGCGGTCGGCAGCCTGGAGCTGCACGACACGCTGCTGCTGCCCTTCGGTGCCACCGCCGTTTCAGGTACGGCCACCGGCCCGGACGGCAACCCGGTTGCCGGCTGGGACGGCGTCTCGATCACCGCGCTCGCCACGGGTCTCGGCCTGGTGGCGGGCGAATCACTGACCTGGGACGTGTCCGCGGTGGTGGCGATCGAGCCGAACCTCGGCGACTTCTCACTGCAGTGCCCGGGCGCCTCGGTGGCGGAGGGCGGCGGCGTGCAGAACGAGGCCGTGCTGCAGTCCGCCGGCGGCGAGCCGATCATGGGCCGCGACTGGGCGTGCCTCGACCTGCCACCCGCCGATCTCGAGCTCAGCAAGGAACTGCTCGGCGGCCCCACGGACAACGGCGACGGCACCTGGACGCAGTCCTACCTCGTCGAGGTCGCGAACGGCGACGACGGCTTCGCCTCGTTCGATCTCTACGACACGCTCGAGTTCGGTGCTCCGTTCACCATCGAGTCCGTCACGCTCACGAACAGCGAGGGCGTCGGTGAGCTCGAAGGCGACCCCAGCCCGATCCAGCTGTACAGCGGCCAGGTGCTCGGCGCGGGCGAAACCGCCTCCACCACGATCGACGTGGTGTTCAGCGTGGGTGAAGGCGTGCCGATGCAGGCGCCCGACTGGTGGCTGTGCGCCACGGACGAGGCAGGCGCCTGGATGAACGGCAACGGGCTGTACAACTCGGCCGATCTGTGGCTCGGCGGCGGCATCGAACCGAAGGGCCCGACCGGGCCGGATCAGGTGGTCAGCGTGTGCCACGACGGCCCGGCGCCGAACATCGTCGCCGACAAGACCGTCGTCGGTTACGACTATGTCGGGGCGCCGGACGGCACGGGGTACGAACAGATCGAGGTGCAGTTCGACGTCGTGGTCAGCAACCTGCCCGACACCGACCCTTCCTCGGAGAGCCCATCGGGCGACATCACGCCGGGGTTCTACGCGCTGGTGGACATCCCGGGGCTGAGCGGCTCGCTCGGGGTCGAAACCCTGGAGATCGAACTCCTCGGGGTCGACGGTGGCGTGGCCGGCGACGACTACGAGGCCTCGGTCGACCCCGGTGTCTTCGGCGGGGCAATGGTCGCCCAGGGCTTGCTCGATCCGGGTGACGTCCACACCTATCACCTCAACGTCACGTTCGAGGTCGACATGTTCGGCTTCGACGGCGAGTGCTGGGATGGCGTTCTCGTCTCCGACGGCATGGTCATCGGTGGCGGTGCAATGAACCTGGCCATGTGGGCCGACGGGTTCCGCAGTGGTGACGGGCTGCCCTTCCCGATCGGCTCCGGCCAAGGGCAGTTGGAGACGATCGTCGACCTGCCGGAGGATGTCTACCTCCCGCCCGGCATCGGCATCGTCTACGACTGCCTCGACCTCGGTGCGATCTGGATCGACAAGACGGTCACCAACGACGACGGTGGTGTGGCCGAGCCCGACGATTTCGAGTTCGAGATCGCGGACGCGGAGACCGGCGACCTGGAGCGCACGATCGGCCAGGGCGACCCGTACCTGATCGCCGCCGGCAGCTACGAGATCACCGAGCCGACGGACGACGACTATGCCCCGGGTGGCTTCGAGTGCTCGGGCACCTTCTGGGACGGGTCGGACACCCGCGACCGTGTGCTGCAGGGTCGGGCCGGTGGGTCCGCGACGGAGGGGACCGTGGGTACCCCGGGCATGGTGCAACTCGACATCGAGCCGTCGTGGGGGTGGCAGTGCTCGATCGTCAACGATGACGTGCCGGCAGATCTGACGGTGACCAAGTCCGATGGTGATGCCACTGCGGTGGCCGGTGGCGCGCCGATCACGTACACGTTCGTGGTCACGAACACCGGTGGAATCCAGCTGGGTGATGTGGAGTTGCGTGATGAATTGCCGGAGGGTTGGTCGTGGGTGGGCGGTTCGGTGGTCGGCCCGTGCGTGCTCGGGATTGCGAGCGGTTCCGCACTGCAGTGCGTGATCGACGATGCGGACCTGGCCGACGCCGGGGATTCGGTGACGGTGACCGCGCAGGCGCGGGTGGCCGCGGATGCACCCTCGGGCGACTACGTCAACGTGGCCACGGTGAACTCGGACGCGGACCCGTTGCCTTCGGAGTTCGAGTGTCCGTCCGAGGAGATCATGCGGGTGCGGGCAGCGGCACCGAACTTCGCGTGTGAGACGACGCCGGTGGTGCGTGACGCCCAGATGACGGCCACGAAGACGTCGAGCGCGACGGCGCCCGTGCCGGTGGGTGGTTCGGTGGTGTTCACGTTGACGGTGACGAACCACGGCCCGTCGACGGTGTTGGCGGGGACGACGATGATGGATGACCTGCCGGCCGGGTTGAACCTGATCTCGATCAATGCTCCGGGGTGGACGTGCACTGCGGTGGACCCGGTGATCTGTGAGTACGGCGGTGTGCTCGCGGTCGGTGCGACGGCGCCGCCGGTGCAGATCACCACCACCATCGCGTCGGGTGCGTCGGGAACGATCACGAACACGGGCACGTTCACCGGGATCGTCGATATCGAGATTCCGGCAGAGCCCGCAGCGTTGGAGTCGGAGGGGGCGCTGGCGGCGCAGCCGGTGGTGGTGACCGCGACTGCGGTGGCGACCGCGGTGGCCACGGTGCAGGTGCGCAGTGGTGGCACGATCCCGGAGACCGGGTCGGATGCTCAGGGTCCGTTGTGGTGGGCCACGGCCTTCGTCGGTCTCGGCGCCGTGGCGTTGTTCGCCGGCAGACGCCGCCGCCTCGCATGATGGCAGCGACGGGTGGGTAGTCCGGGTTCGCCCGGCCTACCTACCCGTCGGTAACATCGGCCCATGCAGGAGATCCTCGACGCCATCCAAGCCGGCGCGTCCGCCGCCGACTTCGCCAACCTGCCCGTACCGGAGGCCTACCGCGCCGTCCATGTGCTGAAGGCCGAGCAGGACATGTGGAAGGGCACTCCTTCGAAGGAGAAGGACCCGCGCATCTCGTTGCACATGGGCGAGGTGCCCACCCCCGAGCTGGCCCCGGACGAGGTGTACCTGGCCGTGATGGCCAGCAGCATCAACTTCAACACCGTCTGGAGCAGCATCTTCGAGCCGGTGTCCACGTTCGGCCCGATGGCCCGCCTGGCCCGCGAGAGCTCCTGGGCCGCCCGCCACGACCAGCCGTTCCAGGTGGTCGGCAGCGACGCCGCGGGCGTGGTGCTGCGGGTCGGCTCGGCCGTGCGCAACTGGAGGCCCGGCGACCGGGTGACGGTGCACTGCAACCATGTGGACGACCAGGACCAGAGCGCCCACGACGACTCGATGATGGCCGCCAACCAGCGCATCTGGGGCTACGAGACCAACTTCGGCGGCCTCGCCGACCTGGCCGTGGTGAAGGCCAACCAGCTGATGCCCAAGCCGGAGCACCTGACGTGGGAGGAGTCCGCAGTCAACGCACTGTGCAACTCCACCAGCTACCGCATGCTCGTGTCCGCCAACGGGGCGAACATGAAGCAGGGCGACGTCGTGCTCATCTGGGGTGCCACGGGTGGCATCGGCGCCTACGCCACCCAGTACGTGCTCAACGGTGGCGGCATTCCCGTGTGCGTCGTGTCGTCGGCGGACAAGGCGGACATCCTGCGCAAGATGGGTGTGGAGCACATCATCGACCGTGCCGCCGCCGGCTACCAGTTCTTCGACGAGAACGGGGTCCACGACGAAGGCGAGTGGCGCCGGCTGGGCAAGGACATCCGTGGCCTGTGCGGCGAAGACCCGGACATCGTCTTCGAGCACCCGGGCCGCAGCACGTTCGGGGCGTCGATGTACGTGGCCAAGCGTGGCGGCACCATCGTCACCTGTGCGGCCACCAGCGGCTTCATGATGGAGTTCGACAACCGCCACTTCTGGATGCGCCTCAAGCGCCTCGTCGGCAGCCACTTCGCCAACTACAAGGAGGCCTGGGAGGCCAACCGGCTGGTGAGCAAGGGGATGATCCACCCCGTGCTCAGCCAGGTGTTCCCGCTGGAGCAGACCGGTGAGGCCGCCTTCCAGGTGCACCACAACATGCACGAGGGCAAGATCGGTGTGCTGGCGCTGGCCCCGTCCGAAGGCCTCGGCGTGACCAACCCCGAGCTGCGGGCCAAGGTGGCGGACCACCTCACCTGGTTCCGCCGCTGACCCGGGCCGCCGCCGGCCCGGTCAGCCAGTCACCTCGTCAGCCGGTCACCTCGGTGGCGTGGATGGTGAGGCGCGCCCGGTCGGTGAACTCCGGGTCGTAGGTGGCGAGCAACATGTCGTCGCCCTGTTGCGCCGCGCAGACCTCATCGCCCTCGCATCGCTCCACGAGCGTCACCTCGAAGGTGCGCGTCCCGTCGAGGGACACGATGGTGAACGTGTCGCCCGGCTGCAACTCGTCGAGCCGCAGGAACGGCGCGCCGTAGGTGGTGCGGGTGCCGAGGATCGTCGGCGTTCCCGTCACCCGGTCGGCCGTCATGATCGGGCCTCTCTCCATCGCCGCTTCGTGGTCGCTGCCGCCTTCGACGACGAACCAGTCCACCTCGATGGAGTCGATCACCAGCCGGCCGATCACGTCGCTCGGGCCGGCCGTGGCTGCCAAGGCGATCACGTTCTCCAGCGGCTGCTCGCCTGCGGCGCGGCCGGTGACCATGCCGTCGGCGTTCACCGCCACCATGTACGGCCAGGCGGGGGCACCGAAGGCGAGGGCCATGGCGCCGGGCGTCCCGTCGCCGGGGGAGTCGTCATGGAGGACCTCCCCCGTCCACCCGGCCGCGGCGAGCCAGCTGTCGGTGGGGTCGTCCGGGTTGGAGGCTGCGGTGGAGACCAGCACCACGCGGTATCCACCAAGCGCACCGCTGGCCGCCCCGTCGACGAGCACCGGGAGTTGGTTGGCGCAGTGGGTGCAGTTCTCCTGCAGGAAGACGAACAGGGTCGGCGTGTCCACCAGCAGGTCGCCGGCCGAGGTGTACACGGCAGGGATGTGCTGCCCGACCGCCGGGTCGGAGGCTGCTTCCGAATCGAACACCGGCAGTGAGCCGCCATCGGTGGACACCACCCGCACCACCCCGTCGTCGGTGGGCGTGGGGACCGTGTCCGGCGGGGGCAGGGTCGGGTCGGTGACGCTGCCGTTCACGGCAACGGCAGCGATCAGCCCGTCGACACGGCCGGCCAGGTCGGCGCCGATGTCCATCGTGACCCACCGCCCGCTCTCCGGATGGCGCCACACGACGAGGGCGTAGCCGCCGGCGTACTCCAGTGCCCACCCGGGCTCGCCGGCCACGGTGACGGCCCGCACGGACGGGGCGGACACCATCGAGAAGAACACCTCGGCGTAGGCGCCAACAGTCAGCCGCACGGACGAGCCGTACTGCTGCACCACAGGTGCGGCGTCGGCCGCGGTGGACATCGAGATCAGCTCCCAGCCGTCCGCGGCCAGCACGAACGGCACGCCGGAGCCAGGCTGGATGGAGGCCAGCAAGTCGGCGCGCTCGGCCTCGTCGACACCCCTGGTGTCCACCGCCAGCGCCGAATCGCCGACGGTGATCACCGTGGCGGTGGGTGTGGTGACAGGGGAGACCTCGGTGGACAGCGGGGTGGCGCGAGCCACGACCACGGCGTCGCCCGGGTCGCCGTTGCGGGCCCATGCCAACTGCACTTCGTCGTGAGTCATACAGCAGGGGCTGTTCTCTGTGGCGGGCCCCGGTGCCAGGTCGGCGGCGATCAGGATGTAGGGCAGCGCGGCGGACCAGGCGCCGTCCGTCGTCGGCGTGGCGCTGTCGGGCGTGACGCCGGAGTTCGTGTCGGCGGTGGCCGGCTGCAGTGGCGCTCGGCTGTTGCCACGGAGCACGAGCACGCCACCGCCGACGAGCGCGATGCCCGCGGCCGCGGCGGCGACCCAGCGCCAACTGGACGACGGGGTGGAGCGAACCGCAGGCTCCGCCGCTGAATGCGCTGAGGTTGTCGCGGCCGCTTCGTCGAGCGCTGCGCGTAGACGGGCGACAACCCGGGCGTCAGCGGCGGGGGTGAGGGGGGTGTTGGCGGGGGTGTGGGGGGTGTTCATTCCACGATCTCCTTGAGGTCGGCACGGAGGGCGGCGATGCCGCGGTGCAGCAGCACACGTACGGAAGTGGGGGCGCAACCGAGGGCGTCGGCGATCTGCTCGTCGGTCCAGTCCGCCCAGTACCGCAGGGTCACGGCGGCACGCTGGCGGTAGGGCAACGAGGCCAGCGCGTCGAGCATCTCGTTGGTCGGCTCGGTGTACGAGGTGGGTTGGCCGGCCACCGAGCGCAGCACCCGCCGGCGTTCACGGGTGTGCCAGCGGTGCCACGAGCGGGCCCGGTTCACCACCACCCGGCGCAGGTAGCCGCCCGGGTTGTCCAGCCCGGCCAGGCGCGGCCGCACTGCTTCCAGGGAGTCGTGCGCGAGTTCCTCGGCGATCTCCCTCGACCCCACCAACGCCACGGCCCAACGGACGGCGTCCGCGTGGTGTGCTCGGTAGAAGGTGTCGAAGTCGGTGGTATCCATCAACGGAACTCGCAGGGCGAGTCGTGCGCTCTGCATGCCCACCTTGACGCCACCGTAGGCCGATCTGTTTCACTGGGCGCATGTTGCTCACCGAGATCGACCACATCGCCATCGCCGTCCGCGACCTCGAGGCGGCCATCGCCTACTACGCGAACGCGTTCGGCGCCGAGGTGCACCACCGCGAGATCGTCGAGAGCGACGGGGTGGAGGAAGCGCTGGTGAAGGTGGCGGACAGCTACATCCAGCTCACCGCGGCCACCCGCCCGGACAGCCCGATCGCCAAGGCGATCGAGAAGCGCGGCGAGGGCCTGCACCATGTGGGCTACCGGGTGGACAACTGCCAGGAGGCCCTCGATGCGATGGTGGCCGCCGGCGCCACCCCCATCGACAAGGCCCCGCGCCCCGGCAGCCGCGGCACCACGGTGGCCTTCATCCACCCCAAGGGCAGCTTCGGCACCCTCATCGAGCTGGTGCAGGAGAACCTGGGCGCCGCCCACCACTGACCCCTGCCCCACTCGGCACCCCGGGGACAACCGGGGAAATCCCCGATGTGCCCGGGCGACCGAGTCCTGCAGAGTGGCCGCATGCAGGCGCTCACGCAGCTCACCCACAACCACCTGGTTCTGCTCGTCAGCGGCTCGTTGGCGTTCGGGGTCGGCGCCGGGTTCATGAAGCCGGCCCACGGGTTCACCCGGCTCGCGCCGTCGGTCGTGGTCGCCGCCTGCTTCCTCCTCGGCGCCGTGCTCATCAGCCGCGCGGTGATGACCGACTCGCTCGCGGCGTCGATCCTCATCGGTCTCGGCCTGGAAGCCGTGGCCGCGCTGCTGATCGGCGTGCTGTTCTTCCGCGAGACCCTCACCCTGCAGCAGGGCCTCGGTGCGGCCGTGATCGTGGCCGGCGTGGCGATCACCCGCTTGGCCTGAGCCGGCAGGCCCCGCCGGCTCGGCTCAGGAGGCCTGGAGGATCAGGCCCTTGAGGTACTCCGCTTCGGGGAAGGCCAGGGGCACCGGGTGGTCGCTCGGCTGGTGCAGGCGGCCGATGATCCGCACCTCGCGGCGAGCGTCCAGCGCGGCCCCGGCCACCACCTTCTGGAACAGCTCCATCGACATCGCGCCACTGCAGCTCCAGGTCATCAACACGCCGCCCGGGGCCAATAGCTTCACGGCCAGCAGGTTGAGGTCCTTGTAGGCGCGCGACGCCTTCTCCACCTGGCCTTCGCTGTTCGCCAGCTTCGGTGGGTCGAGGAGGATCAGGTCGTACTGCTGTGCGCGGTCGCGCAGGCCGCGCAGCGCGGTGAACGCATCCGCCTCCACGAGGGAGCCGACGTCCACCCCGTTCAACTCGCCGTTGCGCGCGGCCCCGGCAAGCGCCGAGCCGGAGGAGTCGATGGTGGTGAGTGCGGCCGCACCGCGAGCCGCGGCGATGACGCTGAACGCACCCGTGTAGCCGAACACGTTGAGCACTCGCCGCCCGCCCGCCCACTGCCCGACCGCGGCGCGGGCATCGCGTTGGTCCAGGTAGAAGCCGGTCTTGTGGCCGCCCACGGCATCCACCGCGAAACGGAAGCCGGCCTCGTGAGCCGCCAGGTCCGCGGCCGGCATGGTGCCACGGAGCAGCCCCACGCGCTCGCCCAACCCCTCTCGCGCGCGCACGTCCGCGTCACTGCGCTCGTAGACGGAGGCCACACCGGGCAGGGCGGCCAACGCATCCGCCACGACGTCGCGCCAGATGTCTGCCCCGACGGTGGTGAGCTGGCAGACCACGGTGTCGCCGTAGCGGTCGGCCACCAGGCCGGGCACCCCGTCGGCCTCGCTGAACACGATGCGCGCCGAGTCCGTCCCGCCCGCTGCCAGCAGCCCGGCACGGCGTTCGGCGGCAGCGGTGACGCGTGCCGTCACGAACGCCGCGTCCACCACGTCGTCGGCGTCGAAGGACCACATCCGGGCCCGGATCTGCGACTCGGGGCTGTAGGCGGCCCACCCGAGCGCCACCCCATCCGCGGCGCGCACAAGCACGTTCTCACCAGGCTCGGGGGTGCCCTCGACGCGGGCCACCGCTCCGCTGAACACCCACGGGTGATGGCGCTTCAGCGAGCGTTCACGGTTCGGCCGCAGCCACAGCGAGGCAGTCACGCCGCCACGGTATCGGGCGGCAGGAAACCGGCTACTGCAACGAGAGCTCGGAGGCGCTGCCGCTGCTGACCAGCCAGCCGTCCTGCTGCATCTGGCGGCGCAGCAACTCGTCCACCTGCTGGCGCAACAGCATGTTCTCGTGCACGCAGCCTTCCAGCGCGGACACCATGGCTCGCATCCGCTCCTCCATCGCGGCCACCTTGCCGGAGGTGTCGCCCGTGAGCGCGGCGGCGCGGTTGTCCGGCCGTGCTTCCAGGGCCTCCAGGCGGCCGAGCACCTCGGTGCGCAGGGTGTCGAGCAGGCTGAACACGGTGCTCTGGGCACGGTCCAGGTCGGCGCGGGCTTCCGCACGGGCCTGGTCCACGCCCTGCTGCGACAGGGTGGCGTAGGCGGCGGTGGCGGTGTACTGGGCCAGCACCTGCTGCTCCACCTTCACCATCCGGTCGCGCAGTTCCACTGCCACGGCCGTGACGCTCTCGTCCGAGCCGGGCGCAAGGAACGGCTTGGTGAGTTCGTCGAACTCCAGCCAGCTCTTGTCACTGCGTCGCATCGGTGCCCGCCTTCCTCAGTCCCACCGCCCGTCCGGGCGCCGGATCTTCTATCGGAAGGACGGGCTCGCGTCTTGAGCATGACGTCATCATTCGGCTTGAGAATGACTTGACGAAGAAAGCGCTCAAGCGACCGGCGCTGTGGTCCGAAACCTGTGTTGCGATCGAGCAGCCGGATGGCAGCCCGACGTTGTCAGTGGGAAGAACGAAAGCGGGAGGAACGCATAACATGAACACCCACACCGAGAAGCAGGACAAGGGCTTTACCCTCGTCGAACTCTTGATCGTCATCGTGATCCTGGGCATCCTTGCCACCGTGACGGTTTTCGCCGTTCGCGGCATCACCGATCAGGGCCAGGAATCGGCATGCAACGCCGACAAGAAGACCATCGAAGTTGCCGCGGAGGCCTTCATGGCTCAGAACGGCAGCTACCCGGCCGACCTCGCTGCGCTGGAGGGCTCCGGCCTGCTCCGTGGCGTCACGTCGGACAACTGGACGTACGCTCACACCGCTGGTGCCGGTTCGACTCCCGAGTCCTACTCGCTCACCGCAGCTGGCAAGTGCGCCACGGCCACCACGGTTGCCGCTCCGGTCACCACCTGATTCACTGCAACTGATCCAAGACAACGTCGAGGCGGCCGGGCACATGCCCGGCCGTTTCGGCGTTTTCGGGGCGATGAGGGTCAAGAAGTCTTGACGATGCCCGCCTCAAGTCGGCTCCGGCCGCTGCCGATATCACGGCGTGACCAGGGCCCTGCTCCGGCGGCGTATGCCGCATCCCCCCGCTGCTGATACGGCATCGCGCGCCTCGGCGCGCGATGGCGGCTTCGGCCTGGTGGAAAGCCTGGTGGCGATCGCCGTGATGGGAATCGCGTTGATCCCGCTGATGATGGCGGCGCTGGCCTCCGTGGAATCGTCGTCGATGCGCCGCACCGCCACCCGTGTGGAGACCGTTCTGGCCAATGCCGCCGACCGCGTCAACCGGGCCGGCGAGTCGTGCGCCGGCTACGACGTCTACGTCAAAGCCGCGGCCTTGGTGGAGGGGTGGGAATCCACGCAGGCCAGTGCGACGTATGAGTACTACGTGCCGGCCGACCTGCCCACGACGGCAGGTGTGTGGCAGACGGGCAAGTGCCCCGGCGCCACACGGCCCGACGGCCTGGTGCAACTGGTAACGATCACGGTGACCAGCCCCGACGGGCGTATCACCCGGACGATGGAAGTGGTGAAGAGCGATGTTTGACCGGCTCACCCGGCGGCGGCGTGCGGTACGCGACCGCGGCGTCACCCTGCCCGAACTGCTGATTGCAGTGCTGATCACCGGCACGCTGGTCACCGCGATGGCGACCGCGACGATGGTGATCATCCGCCAGAACGACAACACCGAGGGCCGCGTGAACAACGCCCGGTCCGAGGCCGCGGTCGGCATCTGGCTGCCGTCGGACCTGGCTTCCGCGGAGGAGGTCATGACCAATGCCGACGCCAGCCCGTGTGGTGCCAACTGCCCGCCGGGCCTGTACCCGCCCAGCTCGAACACGTTGATGTTGGTGTGGCACGGCTTCGTCGAGGGAGACACCGAACCCATCCCGACGACCACCTCGGTCTCGTATCGCTATGTGCAAGAGGGCGACGAGTGGCAGATCATCCGGGTGGAGTGCTACGTCGTCGGCACCGGTTCGCCCGACTGCGTCAAGGTCGTGGTGGTGCACGACGTCGACCCGCCCCCTGCCGGCGTGGAGTACTACCCCGGCGTCACGTCACCCACCTGGGTGATGTTGGTGACCCTGGCGGTGGACCCTGCGGACACCGGCGACGGTGAGGACCTCGAAGAGGGCGAGGACCCGACCTACTACATCAAGAACGGTCGCCGGGTGACGGTGACGATCAACGGTGGTGGCGACGTTTCAGGCGCCGGTGGTGGTCAGGACCAGATCACCCTCAGCGCCGGTGGCACGAACCGCGAGCCGGATCTCGGCACCTCCGTCGTGTCCGCATCGCCGACGTTCGCTGCCACTCGCTCGCGCTGCGGCGGCAACTTCGGCCTGATCGTCGACACCTCGTCGTCGATCGGCTCCAACATCTCCTATGTCCGCAGCGGCGTGACGGCCTTCGTGGATGCCTTCGCCGGCACGCCGGTGAAGCTCCAGGTCGTCCGCTTCGCAGGGACGGCCTCCACCTTGGGTGCCGGTTCGGGGTGGAGCAAGTACTACGACATGTTGGTCGAGGCCGACGTCATTGCGTTGAAGGCGCAGGTGGCCGGCCTGAGCACGACGAACGGCACCAACTGGGAAGACGGCTTCTTCCGGATGTTCCGCAACATCGACGGCTCGGTGCAGCAGGTGCTGCCGAGCACCGTGGTGTTCTTCACCGACGGCCAGCCCACGACCAACCGGCTCAACGGCACCACCGCCACCGGCTCGCCGGCGGTGATGCACAACGACGACATCGGCCTGCCCGCCGCCACCGGCACGTCGTACAACCAGATGTCGTGGAACCGGGCCAACCGGGTGATCCGCCAGTTCGAGGTGGACCTGGAGAAGTTCATCGGCGTGTACGTCGGCACGGACACCAACGGCCAGTCCCAGTGGCGCACCCAGGGTGCGGGCTACCACCTGGAGGACTTCACCCGCGGCTATCACTACGACTACCAGCAGGGCTACCACCTCGGGAACTGGGAGCGTGGCTTCCACACCGGCTACCAGTACGCCACCACCGGCATGACCTACCAGTACGCGGGCACGGGGTTGACGTACCAGTACGCGTCCAGCGGCGTCACGTACCAGTACGCCGGCAGCGGGGTGCTCTACCAGCAGTTCACCGGCGGCTCGTGGGTGACGGTCAGCGGCAGCACGTTCATCAGCAACAACAGCACCACGGACGCCTCGGACAACTGGCGGATGACGGTGACCGGCACCCCCGGCAGCTGGCAGAACATCAGCGGTAGCTCCAGCACCAAGAAGTCCCGGTACGACAAGGCGAACACCGTGGCCGGCGAGAGCGACGGCATTCGCATCACCACAGCGTCGCCGGGTGGCTGGACCACGACCACGAAGTCCTACTTCGACCTGAGCAACTTCAACTCGGGCACCAGCGACGGGTTCCGTGTGCAGATCGGAACGCTCGGCACGTGGACGAACACGACCAAGGCCTACTACGACATCAACAACACGTCGTCGGCGGCGACCGACGGCTACAAGGTCGTGGCCAGTTCGCCAGGCGGATGGGTGTTCACCACCCAGACCTACTACAACCTGAACAACTCCACCGCCGACTCCTCGGACGGGTTCCAGACGGCCAACGAGTACACCTCGCCGTACTCGGCGTGGGAGGCCACGACGGAGGTGTTGTACAACACCAACAACACCACCGCCGACTCCACCGACGGCTGGCGCACCTCCCCGGTGTACACCGCCCCGTTCCCCCTGTGGACCGCAACCACCGAGGGCACGTACAACTCCAACAACACGACCGCGGACGAGACGGACGGCTGGCGCACGCAGAACAACTACTCGTCGCCGTACGGCCTGTGGGAAGCCACGACGGCCGCGCTGTACACCGCCAACAACACGGCTTGGGGTACCACGGACGGTTGGGGTGCGACGAAGGTCTACGAGGAGCCGTACGACTTCCACGAGAACTCCACGACCACCAACCGCTACAACCGCGACATCCTGGCCCAGCTCATCGCTCCAGGTGGCGTGGTGAACGGTGAGCCTGCGGGTGGCCCGTACACGAACTCCGCCGAGGCCACCTACTACGTGCTGCCCCAGTGGGAGCAGTTCTCCGGGGCCATGACCGGCATGGCGCTGGCCGAGTGTGGTGGCACCGTGACGATCCAGACCCGTGTCGGCTCCGCCGCCGCGGCCGACCCGTTCACCTACCAGAACTCGGTCGACCTGACGACGGCCACGACCAGCCAGCAGTTCCGTTCGGGCACGTTCGACTTCGACCTGGGGGGTGGCGTGAGCGTGGATGCGGAGATCACCCAGCTCAACCTGTCGAGCAACAACCGTTACGAACCGGTGAGTTGGGCCTGCACCTCGGCCGGCGCGCCGTACCCCTTCACGATGACGCCGATCGACGGCGGCCCGTGGCAGGAGATCCACCTCACGGTCAGCCCGAACACGGCGATCTCCTGCATCCAGACCGTGAGGCTCGTATGAGCGCCATCGTCTCGCACCGCCGATCCCGCTCTACCGAGCGGGACGACGGCTCCGCCCTGATGATGACGATCGTCTTCGTCCTGATCTCGTCGCTGCTGGTGCTGCCGATCCTGACGTACACGTCCGGGGTCATCCGCACCAGCCGCGCCCAGCGGGACAAGACGGAGAACGCGGAAGCCGCCCGTGGCGGCCTCCGTACCGCGCTGTCCGACCCGACGGCGCTGTACGAGGCGTGCGGGAACTCCGGCCTGCACACCCCCGTGGTGCTAGCAGACCCCGGGTTCGCGGTGCCGTTGCACATCGAGTGCACGACGATGAAGAGCTCGCAGGAGCTCGACGACACGGACCTGCGGGTGGCGATGACCACCACCCAGGTGGGGTCCGTGCCGCCGCTCGGCCTCGCGGGTGAGGCGTTCGCCGGGAGTGGCGCCGCCGACCCGGCGACCTGGATCGCGTCCACCACCAACGAGAGCGTCGGTGGTTCCATCTTCCTGCCGCTGTTGCCGAGCCATGCCCTGAACCACCCGGCGACCGGGGGCTACATGATGCCCGCGTGGGCTGGCTCGTGCCGCGTGTTCTTCCCAGGCACCTACAACGACCCGGTGACGATCGCGGACGCGATCCCGACCTACTTCACATCGGGTGTGTACTACTTCGAGTCCACGGTCACGTTCAGCGGAGCGGCCGAGGTGGTGATCGGCCAGGGCGCGGTGCCCGGCTGTGCGGAGGATCAGGACGCGGCGTTCAATGCCATCAACGCCCCGAACTCGCCCGCCGTGTCGGGCCTCGGTGCCACGTTCATCCTTGGGAAGCAGGGCCGCCTCGTGGTGACGGACAACGGTGCCACGACCGGCCCGTCCGTGCAGTTCAACTCGCGGCTCGTGGACCCCACCGACGTCGGCAGCGAGGTGTCGGCCAGCGTGTCGATCGTGTCCGTCAACGGTGTCTACACCGGCTCCACCAGCGTCGGCCTCGACCTGCCGGGCCGGCTGATGGTGCCGAACAGCTTCGCCGAGACGAACCCCGGCGATGCCAACCCGCCGGAGAACGCAGTCGCTGCCGGGTACTTCCCGTCCACGCTCGTGCCCACCGTCAGCCCGGACCCGCCTGCGCTGGCAATCATCGAGGTCAGCTTCTCCGGCGGTGGCACCGGCAAGCTGTACGTGCCGGGCTACACCTCGGTGCCGCAGGGAACGATCAGCCTCTCGGTGGCCCCTGGTGCCAGTGCCGGCAAGGCCGTGCAACTCATCGGCGGCGTGCTCGCGGCCCAGGTGTTGCAGACGGTGGACCTGCCGGCCGAGAACCAGGTGGGCATGGTCAACCGCATCGTGCAGAAGACGTTCAAGCTCGTCGCCACGACGCTGACGGGTGTCGGCGATGTGGTGTCGGTGGCCCTGGTGCAGGTGAACGACTATGGCGAGTTCGCCATCAACTCGTGGGTCACCTCGCAGGGCGAGATGGGCACCAACGCCAACAACTGAACCGGTCGCTGACCCTCCAGCGAGGCGCTGGCGGTCAGCGATCCGCCCATGAGGCGCCGGTCGTTCAGTGGGGCAGCGGACGAGTTCCATGCGCATGCCGGCGC
>JBPOIX010000374.1:0-12660 GCA_052034175.1 Actinomycetota bacterium | reverse complement strand
CGCGTTTGTCAACACGTTGACAAACGCGCCGCCTCTGCCATACTCGACGGGATGACGCGCCCACCGCAGGATGTCGACGCCGTGCCGGTGGCGTGGCGCGAGGCGGGCGAGGGCGACGTGGTGGTGTTGCTGCACGGGCTCGGTGGCAGCCGGATCTCCTGGGAGCCGCAGTTGGCCGGCCTCAGCGACCGCTGGCGCCTTGCCGCCTGGGACCTCCCCGGCTACGGCGCGTCGGCCCCCCTCCCCCCGCCTTTACGTAAAGGCTGTGGGGGCGCCACCAGCGGCTCCGCGCCGGAGTTCTTGACACAAACCGGTTCGGAGCGGCTCACCTTCCACGACCTGGCCGACGCCGCGGCAGCATGGCTGGACGCGCTGGGCGCCCGCAACGCTCATGTGATCGGCATCTCGATGGGCGGAATGATCGCCCAGTACCTGGCGCACCGTCACCCCGGCCGGGTGCGTTCGCTCACCCTCCTCAGCACCAGCCCGGCGTTCGGTCTGGACGGCACGTCTCGGGCCGAATGGCGCGCTGCCCGCCTCTCGCCGCTGGATCAGGGCCTGCAGCCGGCGGACTTCGCCGAACGGGGCCTGGGCGCCATCGCCGGGCCGCACACCTCACCCGAGGCCATGGAGGCGCAGGCCGCGGCGATGCGACGCATCACCGCGGACGGGCTGCGGCGCAGCATCGAGGTCCTCGTCACCCACGACACCCGCCCGATCCTGCACGAGATCGTTGTGCCGACGCTGTGCATCGTCGGTGAGCTGGACGACGAGACGCCCGCGACGTACTCCAGGTATCTCGCCGAACACCTCCCGCACGCCACTCTCGAAGTTGTGGCCGGCGCGGGACACCTGCTGAATGCCGAAGCCCCGCACGCGGTGAACGAGCTGATCCGCCGCCACCTCACCACCGTGGAGGACCACGACCGATGACCACCGAATGGCGCTACCTCGCGGCCTTCGCCGCCCACTTCCGCCGCTGCGGCCTGCACGAGGGCGAGACGGTCGCCATCCTCAGCGAGAGCCAGAGCCGGCCGGAGCTGGTGGAGACCGCCCGCCTTGCCGCCCAGTCCCTCGGCGGGAGGGTCTTCGACGTGGTCGTACCCACTCCCCCGTCGGCCCACGCAGTACCGATCCGTTCCACCGGCGCATCGAGGGCCCTCGCCCACCACCCTGCCGTCCTTGCCGGCCTGGCGGCCAGCGACCTGGTGATCGACTGCACGGTCGAGGGCACCCTGCACTCCCCCGAGCTCGGCCAGATCCTCGGCGGCGGGGCCCGGGTGTTGATGCTCTCCAACGAACACCCCGAGGTGTTCGAGCGGCTGCGATGGGACGACGACCTGCCTCGTCGCGTCGCGCTCGGCCACGACTGGATCGCCGCGGCGCGCACCATGCACGTGTCGAACGCCGCCGGCACAGACCTCCACGTCGACCTCACCGGGGCGGCCACGGGAAGCTCCGTCGGCCTCACCAGCGGGCCCGGGTCGTTCGCTCACTGGCCGGGAGGGCTGGTGGCGGCGTTCCCGGCGGCTCATTGTGTCCGGGGAACCGTGGTGCTGGCCCCCGGCGACATGAACCTCACGTTCAACGACCTCATCCAGACACCAGTGCGCCTGACGATCGACGACGACCACATCGTGCGCATCGAGGGCGACGGCGCCGATGCCGCACTCTTCGACAGCTATCTCTCCGCCTTCGGCGACCGGGAGAGCTACGCCACCAGCCATGTGGGTTGGGGCATGAACCAACACGCCCGCTGGGACTCCGCCCAGTTGTACGACAAGCGTGAAACATGGGGCACCGAGGCCAGGGTCTACGCCGGCAACTTCGTCTACTCGACAGGGGCCAACGAGCTGGCCGGGCGCTTCACCGCGGGCCACTTCGACCTGCCCATGCGCCGTTGCACCATCACCCTCGACGGCCGCGCCGTGGTCACCGACGGTGTGCTGTGCAGCGAGCTGGCACCACCCAGGTGAGCCAGAGCTACCCTCAGGCCATGAGCGACTTCACGGGTGCGCAGGTGGTGCTGCCGGGCGGCGAACCGCTGTCGGCCACGATCAACTTCTTCACCGGCCTCGGGTTCAAGGTGCGGGCCATCGTCCCGGCGGACAACCCGGCGATGGCGGTGCTCCAGGGCTTCGGGCTCACCCTCCGCCTGGACAGCGCATGCACCTCCCAGCCGGGCCACTTGCGCCTGCTCACCGCGGATGCGGCGCCGCGCCCGGCGCTCGCCGCACCGAACGGCACCATGGTCGAGTTCGCCCCCGCCAACCCGCCGCTGGAGCTGCCTCCGCTGGAGGAGGCCTTCGTGCTCACCCGCAAGGTCGGCGGCGACGAGGCGTTCCACGAGGGTCGTGCCGGCATGCGGTACCGCGACCTGATTCCCGGCCGCCTCGGCGGGCGCTTCATCGCCTCCAACATCCTCATCGCCGACGGCGGGCCGGTGGGCGACTACACCCACTTCCACAATGTGCGCTTCCAGATGATCTACTGCTACCGCGGCTGGGTGAAGGTGGCCTACGAGGACCAGGGCGAGCCGATCACGATGCACGAGGGGGACTGCTTCCTGCAGCCGTCCACCATCCGCCATCAGGTGTTGGAGGCCAGCGATCGGATGCAGGTCATCGAGGTCGGCTGCCCGGCAGTGCACGAGACCTGGGGCGACCCCGAGTTGCAGTGGCCGACCGGGCATTCGCTGCCCGAGCGCGGCTATGGGCCCGACGGGCACCGCTTCGTGTACCACGATGCGTCGCGCGCCTCATGGGAACCGTGGCGCCTCGGGGGCTACGAGGCCCGCGACATCGGCATCGGCGCCGCGATGGACGGGGTGGCCGGCGCCCGCGTTGTCCGCCCCATCGGCGCCCCGGCCCCAGTCGCCGCCACCCATTCGGCCGAGTTCGTGTTCACCTTCGTGCTCGACGGCGGCATCACCCTGCAACGCGCCGACGACGAGCCCGTACGGCTGGGCGAGGGTGATTCGTTCGTGGTGCCCGCCCATATGCCGTACACGCTCAGCGACCCGACGGCGGACTGCCAGCTGCTCGATGTGACGTTGCCGGACGAAGTGCCGGCTGCCTGAGGCCCTCGGGAGCGGATCGGCTCAATCGTCGAGCTCGTGCAGCACCTCGCCGAGCCACTCGATGGACTCCAGGGTGATCGGGTCGACCACCAGCTGCACATGGCCGCAGCCGACCGCGGCGAACTCAGCCAGCTGCGCGGCGATCACGGCCGGCGTGCCGCGCAGTGGCGGGGCGGACTTCGAAGGGTCGCCCATCGCCCTACCCGTGCCCCACGGCATCTGGACGAAGACCGCTGCGGTGGCCTGCACGTCCGCCGGGTCACGGCCGACTTCCCGGCATCGGGCCGCGACGCGTGCCGCCACGTCGGCAAACCCCGCAGCCGTGTTGCCGAACTCGCTGAACCACACGTTCCACATCGCCACGTGCGGGAGGGCGATGCCGAGCATTCGCGGGGCCACCGAGCCGACCATCAGCGGCGGCCCGCCCACCTGCACCGCAGGAGGGTCGACGACGCAGCGTTCCAGCTCGAAGTAGATGCCATGGTGGTCGATCATCTCTCCGGCCAGCAGGCGGCGCACCAGCCCGAATGCTTCCTCGAAGCGGGCCACTCGGCGGTCGAAGGGGTAGCCGAAGGCGGTGTACTCGCGCTCGTTCCAGCCCGCCCCCACGCCGACGATCAGCCGGCCGCCGGAGATGGCATCCACGGTGGCAGCCATCTTCGCCAACATGGCCGGCTCGTGGAAGCCGAGCGATGCCACGAGTGGCCCGAGCGACACGCGCTCGGTGGCCGCGGCCAGGGCGGCCAGCGAGGTCCACACCTCCCACGGCCCGCGCACGCTGCCGTCCGGGAGGTCGTAGAGCAGATGGTCGCCGACCCAGATGCTGTCGAAGCCGACGGCCTCGGCCGCCTGCGCCATGGCTTTCAGCTCCGGCCATGGCACGCGGCGTTCGACCTCGGGGAGTTGGATACCGACGGAAAGCGGCCTGGTCATGCCCCGAGGCTACGACCGCCTACTCCGAGACGGTGGGCTCTGCAGGTGGCTCCGCTTCCGGGGCCGCACCTGTGACCGCACCGTGCCCCGCTTCAGGGGCGCGCAGGACGGCGAGCAGGTGGTGGTACTCGTCGGGAGCGATCTCACCCCTGGCAAGCCGCTCGGCAAGGATGGCCTCCGCACCCGCGGTGGTGGAGGCAAGAGCCGGCGCTGCGGTGCCCCCAGCCCCGGCCGAGCGTCGCCGTAGCAGGAGCCAGGCAATCAAACCAGCTGCCACCAGCGCCAGGCCGATCTGGATCAGCATCAGCCACGCCGAGTGCTCGCGTCCGCCGCGACCGAAGCCGTGGCGCCCGTCGTCGGCATACGCCGGCAGCAGCGCAAACCCGCCCACTCCCACGACGCCGGCGGTAACGACCGACGCAATCAGTGCCTTGCGAACCATGACCGGCTCCTCTCACCGATGACTCGATGTCATCGTCCAGGTCAACGTACCTGGGTGCCCCGGTCACGTCGGTTGGAGCGTGGTGAGAATCGGGTGTGAGCGTCAGCGAGTGAGGATTGCCACCAGCGCCGCATCCAGGTACGGCGCCAGCAGCAGCGAGGCCGTGGCCGTGATGTGGCTGTTGTCGCGGTACATCAACACATTGCCCACCACCACCGGGCAGGCGGTGTCGGTGCACATCCAGTCGCTCGTGGGGATGAAGTCTGCGTCGTGCAACTCTGCCACTGCGCGTTCCACCGCCAACCGGCCCGGCCGCACGGCGTTCGCTCGCGAGTTCATGCACGCCGCGACGTTCGACGAGTTGCCGGCCACACAACTGGGTACGTCGTCGAGCGGGGTTGCCGAGTCCCCCAGGAGCACCAGATGGTCGGTCAGCGGGCGGACCTTGGAGACGGTGAGCTCGATCCCTTCGCTCCACACCGTGTCCGGGTCGCGGCCGGCAGCCGAGCCGACCTGCTTGTAGCGGTAGGCGGACATGATCACCAGGTCGGGGTGCAACTCGCCGATGATGCCGATCACCGCCTCGCGCCAGGGCACGCAGTCGGTCCGGTTGGGGTCCTTCTCGGTGGGGATCTCCGCGGTCGGGCAGGCCTTCTTGGTGTGCACGATCAGGCGCCAGCCGCGTTCACTGGCCACCTTGTGCAGGGCGGGTAGCCACTGGGCCGCGTGCGAGTCGCCGAAGAGCACCACCGTACGCGTGCCCCCAGGGTCGCCGTACAGGCACCCGGTGTTCGGTGTGGGGTCGCCGACATCGAGGATGCAGCCGTTCGAGTAGGCGTGCGGCAAATCGTCGCGGGCGCTCCCGAGCGACGGTGAGAGGTTGGACGGGACCTTGGCGGTCGCCACCCCGGCTTCCAGCACCGGGAGGTTGGCCGCCAGCAAGGCGGCGAGTTCGGTGGGGTTGTCCTTCGATGCATCCGCCACGGGGGGCGCCTCGGTCGTGGACGTGGACGACGTCGATGAGGTGGTCGAGCCGGTCTCCAGGGTGGCGGTGCTGGGTGTGGTGGTGCTGGGTGCCAGCGGCACCGTCGAGAGCACGGGTGTGGCGACCTCCTCCCCCGTCTCGATGCTCGACGGGTTGTGGAAGAGCAGCCCTGCCGCACCCAGGCTCAACAGCGCCACCCACGCACCCACCGCCAGGCTGCGCGCCGGGTTCCGTGCCAGCGAAGGGGCGAACCGGACGGGGTTCTCCACCAGGGCGTAGCTGAGCGCAGCGAGGGCGACGGACGCGGCCAACAAGCCGAGCCGCACCCCGACCGACAACCCCTCGATGAGCCGGCCGGTGCCCCACTGCTCTGCCGCCAGCGCCAGCAGGGGGAAGTGCCACAGATAGATCGCATACGACCTGGCGCCGATCCACTGCAGCGGCCGCGCCTTCAGCAACAGCACGGGGCCGTCCGGCGCGCCGACGCAGCCGGCCACGATCACGGCCACCGTGCCGAGCACGGGAATCACTGCCACGAAGCCGGGAAAGAGCGGATGACCTGTCTTGGTGACCACCAGCGCGGTGCCGAGGACAACCCCGAGGCCGACCCACCCCGCCATCGCCAACGTGCGCACCGCCCCACGTGCAACCCTGGCCAGTGCGGGGGCGAACAAGGCCAGGAGGGCGCCGCTCAGCAACTCCCAGGCCCTGGCGGGCAGCATGAAGAACGCCCAGCTCTGCTCGTCCGCCCCGCGGTAGGTCATCCAGACACACAGGCCGAGCGACACGACCCACGCCACCGCCATCAAGGTGGCCAGCGCCGCGCGCCGCAGGCGGGCGTGGCGGACGAGGACCAACAGCAGGCCGGGCCACACCACGTAGAACTGCTCCTCGACCGCCAGCGACCAGAAGTGCAACAGAGGGGACTCGGGGAGGCCCTCGGCGAGGTAGTTCGTGCCCCCACGGAAGAAGTGGACGTTGGCGGCGAACAGCGCCGCCGCCAGGCCGTCCCTGGCAATGGTGACCTGGGTGAGCGGGTCGACGATGAACCGCGCCGCGAGCACGGTGGCGATCAGCACCAACCCGGAAGCCGGCAGCAAGCGCCTGGCCCGACGGGCCCAGAAGTTGGCCAGCGAGACGGTGCCCGTGGTGCTCAACTCCCTCAGGAGCAGTGAAGTGATGAGAAAGCCGGAGAGCACGAAGAACACGTCCACGCCGATCAGCCCGCCGGCGAACAGCGGGAAGCGAGCGTGGAAGAGCAGCACGAGGATGACCGCCAGGGCGCGCAAGCCCTCGATGTCCGGGCGGAAGGTGGCCGCGTCGGCGAAGCCCACGAGCCCCCTGGGCGGCACCTCCGCGGGGGCCGGGCGGGGAGGCAGCTCCCGGCCGGACACATTCGCCGACCACGCAGGCTTCTTCACCCACCACACGGTGAAGAGCGCCGCGAACATCGCACCTGCCAGCACCGTCTCCACGGGCGGCGACGATACTCGCCGCGCGGTACGTTCGGGCCATGCGCACCCAGGCTCCCTTCGGCTCGTGGCCGTCCCCTCTCACCCCGCAGCTGCTCGTCCAGGCGGCGGTGCGGCTCGGGGATGTCCAGGTGGACGGCGACGGCGTGATCTGGCTGGAGGGTCGCCCCACCGAGGGCGGCCGCTACCAGCTGGTCCGGAGGGCCGCGGACGGCTCGACGCGGGACCTCCTTCCCGACGGCTTCGGCGCCCGCACCCGGGCCCACGAGTACGGCGGTGGCTCGTTCTGGGTCCACGACGGTGACGTCTTCTTCACCAACTGGGCCGACCAACGGCTCTATCGGCTGGGTGCGGACGGGGGGCAACCGCTCGCCATCACCGCCGAGCCGGCGGAGCCGCATGCGGACCGCTACGCCGACGGGGTGTGCACCGCGAACGGCGAGTGGGTGGTGTGCGTCCGCGAACGCCACCACGGCCCGTCCGCCACGGAGGTCGCGAACGAGATCGTGGCCGTTCCCGCGGACGGGGCGGACCTGCCGCGGGTTCTGGCAACGGGCCGAGACTTCGTCATGTCGCCCCGCATCTCACCCGACGGCTCGAAGCTGGCCTGGGTGACCTGGGACCACCCGAACATGCCCTGGGACGACACCGAACTGTGGGTGGCCGACGTCGTCCTCCACCCCGATGGAGGCCCGGAGCTCTCCGGTGCACGGCGCTACGCCGGCGGGCCCGGCGAGTCGGTGATGCAACCCACGTGGGCGCCGGACGGCACCCTGTACGTCATCTCCGACCGCAGCAACTGGTGGCACGCCTACCGCGTCGCCGACGTGGACGACCTGGTGGCGGTCGATCCGCGCCCCGTCGAGATCGCCGGCCCTGCGTGGGTGTTCGGGCAGCGCAGCCTGGTTGCCGGGCCCGACGGCCTGCTGGTGTGGGTCGAGCCCTGCGATGGGACGGTCGACCTGGTGGTCGGGCGGCAGGGCAGCTTGGTTCGGCATCGGCTGCCGTTCGTCGGGCTGCAGCAACTCTCCTTCGACGGCGAGGCCATCGTCGGGGTGGCACTGTGGAGTACGCGGGAGGCAGAAGTCGTCCGAGTCCCGCTTGCCGAGCCGCAGCGCTTCGCGGTCGTGCGCCCCAGCCGCGACCTCGGGTTGGACGCTGCCGGAGTGTCGGTCAGCACCCGTGTCACGTTTCCCTCGACCGGGGGGCGCATCGCTCATGGGCTGTACTCACCACCGGCGTCCGCCACCCACGAGGGCCCACCTGGGGAGGCGCCGCCGCTCCTCGTCACCATCCACGGCGGCCCCACCGGCGCCGCCAACCCGGCGTTCGATCTGAAGACCCAGTTCTGGACCAGCCGCGGCTTCGCGGTGGTAGCGGTCGACTACGGCGGCTCCACCGGCTATGGCCGCCGGTACCGCAAGGAGCTCGACGGCCAGTGGGGCGTCGTCGATGTCGACGACTGCTGCGCCGCGGCCGCCTGGCTGGCCGAGCAGGGGCTCGCCGACGCTGACCGCCTGGCCATCACCGGCGGCAGCGCGGGCGGCTTCACCACATTGGCCGCGCTGGCGTTGCGTGATGTTTTCGCAGTCGGTGCCTCGTACTACGGGGTGGCGGACCTCAGTGCCCTGGCGGCCGACACCCACAAGTTCGAGAGCCGCTACCTCGATGGCCTCATCGGGCCCTGGCCCGACACCACGGGGGTGTACCGGCAGCGTTCCCCGCTCTCACACGTGGACGGCTTCGACCGTCCGCTGATCGTCTTCCAAGGGTTGGAGGATGCCGTCGTGCCGCCGAGCCAATCGCAACTGATCGTCGATGCGCTGGCTGCCAAGGGCGTGCGGCACGAGTACCACACCTACGAGGGCGAGCAACACGGCTTCCGCCAGGCAGCCACGATCATGCACTCGATCGAGGCCGAGCTGGCCTTCTACCGTTCGGTTCTCGGAATCGGGTGACGTCGGGCACGCGGACACGTCGGCCACACCTACGTACGCTGTCAGTGCGCCAGTGGACGCGCTGCGCCACTGGGAGGAGGCAACCATGAAGACCCGCCATCCGTCCATCGAGCGGCTGCGGTCGCTCACACCGTTTGCCCGCTGCACGCCCCGCGAACTCGCCGAGGTGGATCGGCTGCTCACGCCGCTGCACGCACCGGCCGGCACCGTCATGGCCGCCGAAGGCCACCACGGGCACGAGTTCGTCGTCATCGAGACCGGCCGGGCGCAGGTGCTCGTCCGCGGGCATGTGGTCGCCGAACTCGGAACCGGCGAGTTCTTCGGCGAACTCTCGCTGTTCGATCACGGCACCCGGACCGCCACGGTCATCGCGCTCACCGACGTTGAAGCACTGGTGGCATCACACGCTGAGTTCGAACAGATGATCGACGTCGCGCCGAGCGTCGCCCGCGGCCTGCTGCCGGCCATGGCCGCACGGCTCCGGGAGGCCGACCGCCGCCTCGTGGGCTGACATCGACATCGAGCCCCGTGCTCCGCCAGTCGGCGGACCACGGGGCCCGAACGTCGTGCGAGTCGGTCAATCGATCAGTACTGCGATCGCGCTGAACTCTCCGGGGTCGGTCTCCAAGCCGACACCGCCACGGACGATCAGCATCACCGTGGCCCCGGCTGGCGCATCGACCAGGTCGAGCGTCGTGGTGAACGGCAGCGCGGCATCGAAGTTGCCCGCCATCACCACCTGCTGGTCCAGCAGGGTCGAGGTGCCCGCGAGGTACGCCTCGACGATGACCGTGGCCTCGAAGCCGCGGGCAACGCCCTCGACCTGGACGAGGCCCGGGCTCACCGTGGCCCCATGTGCTGGCACGGCAATCGCTGCGTACTCGTTCACCGCCGCCAGCACGAACCAGCCGTTGTCCGGCCCGAGCTGACGGAGCAGCAGCAGGCTCCGCAAGATCGGTTCCCCGGTGCCTTCAGGCGCCAGGAGCACCTCGATCTCGCCGCTGCGGCTGTCCCCCTGATGGAACGGCCCGAGGGTGGCCGGCACGCCAAGGGCAGAGGTCACGAAGTCCGTGGCTGCCGCCTCAGGGGTGGCGAACACCACACCCGCAGCCGGCCAGACAGCCGGCTGTTCGAGCGCCACGGGAGCAGTCGAGGCCGACGGTTCGGTGCTGGAGGGAACAGGGGTGGAGGAAGTGGAGGTGGCCGTAGTGGCCACCGTGGTGCTGTCGGTGGTGCCGCTCTCGCAGGCTGCGAGGAGGGCGACGATGGCGACAGCGCTCGTCACGTTGCGGTGGTGGCGCATGATCGCCTCCTTCGGGTGGAAGATTCCCGCACCTTCATTGACGCGCCGTCGGAGCTTCGCCGCAAGAGCGCACGGACACTTCTGCCGCGCTTCGGTAGGCGGGCCGCTAGGAAGCTCGCTGCGACCGGACTTCGTCGACGAAGTGGCACGCCACCTTGTGCCCGGCGGAGATTTCTGTCAGCTCGGGCACTTCGTCCGCACAGCGTTGCTGGGCGAAAGGGCAACGGGTGCGGAACCTGCAACCGCTCGGCGGGTTTGCCGCCGACGGAAGGTCGCCCTGCAGAACGATTCGCTTGCGGGTGTCCTCCACCACGGGGTCGGGCACAGGCACCGCGGACAACAGTGCCAGCGTGTAGGGGTGGAGCGGGTCGCCGTACAGCACATCCGCCGGCGCCGTCTCCACGATCACCCCGAGGTACATGACGGCGACGGTGTCGCTGATGTGCCGCACCACCGCCAGATCGTGCGAGATCAGCAGATAGGTCAGGCCGAGGTCCGCCTGGAGTGCTTCGAGCAGGTTGATGACTTGCGCCTGGATGCTGACGTCGAGGGCGCTGACGGGCTCGTCGGCGATGATCAGGGTCGGCTCCGCCGCCAGCGCCCGTGCGATTCCGATGCGCTGGCGCTGCCCTCCGGAGAACTCATGCGGATAGCGGGAGGCGGCACTTGCGGGCAGGCCGACTGCGTCGAGCATCTCCCGGACGCGTGCATCCACTCCTGCGCCTTCACGCAGGCTGTGGGTACGGATCGGCTCGCCGATGATCCTGCCGACGCTCTGGCGCGGGTTGAGGCTGGAGTACGGGTCTTGGAAGATCATCTGCACATGCCGGCGGGCATGCCGCAGTTCGGCGCCCTCCAGGGCCGAGAGCTCGCAGTCGCCCTGATGCACCGTCCCGGCGGTGATCGGCACCAGGCGCACGATGGCCTTCCCGACGGTGCTCTTGCCGCAGCCGCTCTCGCCGACGAGGCCCAGCGTGGTGCCGGGCGGCACGGCGAGATCCACGCCGTCGACGGCGCGGACGGCACCGACCTGACGGTCGAGGAGGAGCCCCTTCCTGATCGGGAAGTGGACCTGCAACCCTTCGACGCGCAGCATCAGCGCGGCTCCCAGACGGACTTCGGGTGCACGGCCGGGTGCACGCACATCACCGAACAGCCGTCGTCGGAGACGGCAACTGCCGGCGCGGCACCCAAGCATTCGAGGGTGGCCGAGGCACATCGCGGTGCGAACGAACAGCCGTCGCTCCAGGCGATGACGTCGCTGGGCGAGCCAGGAATCGGGGTGAGGGCGCCGCCCGCGCCATCGAGGCGGGGCACCGACCCGAGCAGGCCGCAGGTGTAGCGATGCCGCGGATGCGCGAACAGCACATGCCGTTCGCCGGCTTCGACGATTCTTCCGTTGTACATCACGTTCACCCGATTGCACAGGCCGGCGACGACACCAAGGTCGTGCGTGATCAGCACCAGCGCCGTTCGCGACTCCGAGACGAGGTCCTTCAGGAGCTCCAGGACCTGCGCCTGGATCGTGACGTCGAGGGCGGTCGTCGGCTCGTCCGCGATCAGCACCGCCGGCTCGCACGCCAGCGCCATCGCGATCATCACGCGTTGGCGCATCCCGCCACTGAGCTGGTGGGGGTAGGTGCCGAGCCGCCGGGCAGCCTCGGGAATACCGACTCGGTCCAGCAGCGCGGCAGCCCGCTGAGGCGCGTCCGCCCGGCTGCACACCTGGTGTTCGAGCAGCACCTCGCTGAGCTGACGACCCACCGTCAGCACCGGGTTGAGCGACGTCATCGGGTCCTGGAACACCATGGCCACGCGGCGGCCGCGGACATGCCGCAACTCACGTTCCGACGCGCCCAGCAGCTCCTTGCCGTCGAGGCGGATGGAGCCGGACACCTTCACGCCACGCTGTGGCAGCAGGCCGAGGATCGCCAACGAGGTGACGCTCTTGCCCGACCCGGACTCCCCCACCACGCCCAGGGTTTCGCCGGGCAGTACCGAGAAACTCACTCCATCCACGGCGCGGACGGCCTGCCCGCCGCGGACCTGGAACGTCACACTCAGGTCGCGGACCTCGAGAATCGGGTGGCCTGTCGCGGTGTCCGTCATCGCCGCAACTTCGGGTCGAGCGCTTCGCGCAGTGCTTCGCCGAACAGGTTGAAGCCCAATGCGGTGATCAGGATGACCAGGCCGGGAAAGATCGCCAGGTGGGGGGCGACGTTCAGATAGCGCTGGGTGTTGGCCAACATGCGCCCCCACTCCGGCACCGTCGGGTCGGCGGAGCCGAGGCCGAGGAAGCTCAGCGCGGCAGCGTCGATGATGGCGGTGGCCAGCGCCAGCGTGCCTTGCACGATCATCGGGCTGAGCGAGTTGGGCAGCACATGGGAGAACACCAGAGTCCGCCGCCGGATCCCCACCGAAGTGGCGGCCGCGACATAGTCCTTCTGGCGCTCGGCCATCATCGAGCTGCGCAACAGCCGGGCGAACA
>JBPOIX010000366.1:0-5534 GCA_052034175.1 Actinomycetota bacterium | reverse complement strand
ATCGAGGGCACCAACGCCGAGGTCATGCCCGGCCAGTGGGAGTTCCAGATCGGCGCCGCCGATGCACTCACCGTCAGCGACCACCTCACGGTGGCCCGCTGGCTGCTGCACCGCATCGCGGAGGACTACGACGTGGTCGTCAGCTTCGCCGCCAAGCCGCAGAAGGGCGACTGGAACGGCGCCGGCGCGCACACCAACTTCAGCACGAAGGCGATGCGCGAAGACACCAACATGAAGGCCATCACCGCCGCGTGCGAGGCCATCGGCAAGAAGATCGACCTGCACGTGAAGAACTACGGCCACGACATCGAGAGCCGCCTCACCGGCGCCCACGAGACGGCCCCGTTCAACAAGTTCAGCTACGGCATCTCCAACCGCGGCGCCAGCATCCGCATCCCGTGGCAGGTCGGCCGCACCGGCAAGGGCTACGCCGAGGACCGTCGCCCGAACGCCAACTGCGACCCGTACACGGTCACCCGTCTCATCATCGAGACGGTCTGCAGCGCTGCCAGCTGACCCACCCGGGTTCGCACAGGTCTGCTCGAAGGGGCTCGGCGACGGCCGGGCCCCTTCGCCGTTTTCGCCGTCATCCTGCCGTTCTGGCATCGTCGTACCTGGTAGACGGACTCGAGCGGGAGAACGACCGGACATGCGTTGGCGGGAATTGACACTGGCAGTGGGACTCGGCGCGAGCGCGCTCGTGGTTGGGGCCCCGGCTCCCGAGCCGGCACACGCCGTGGTCGCTTCATCGGCCGGGGAGTTCACCGCGGTCACCCCGGCGCGCATCCTCGACACCCGCAAGGGCATCGGCGCACCGCAGGCACCGTTGGCAGCTGCGGCATCCATCGATGTCGCAGTGCTCGGCGTCGGCGGTGTGCCAACCATCGGGGTGGATGCAGTCGTGCTCAACGTCACCGCGGTGAAGGCCAGCGAGGCGACGTTCGTCACCCTGTGGCCCACCGGCGGGTCCATGCCCGTGGTCTCGACCCTCAATCCGGGTGGCGCGATGGCGGTCGCCAACATGGCGGTCGTGCCCGTCGGCACCGACGGCAAGGTCAGCGCGTACAACGAGCGCGGGTCGGTACACCTGCTGTTCGACGTGGTCGGTTTCTACTCCACCGCCAGCGGGCCGGCCGGCTCGCGATTCCACGCCGTGAACCCATTCCGTGCGGTGGACACCCGCAACGGCACGGGCGGGATCGCCAAGCGGAGCCTGGCGCCCGGGGCGTCCCTGCGCTTCGACTTCCGCAACCGGGGATCCCTGCCTGCGACGGGCATGACCGCGCTCGTGCTCAACGTCACCGCGGTGAAGCCCACCGCCGACGGCTACCTCACCGTGTTCCCCGGCGACGTGGCCCGACCCTCGACCTCGAGCGTCAACTTCCCCGCCGGCCAGGTGGTGCCGAACCTGGTGACGGTGCGCGTGCCCGCCACAGGGGTGGTCGAGTTCTACAACGCCAGCGGCTCCACCCACCTGGTGGTGGACGTGGTCGGCTACTACGACAACGTCCGCAACGGCGACAGCGGCCGCTTCGCCACCGTGCCCCCGAAGCGCTCCTGGGACACGCGCGACGAGAACCACCCGCTCGGCCCGGGCGACGTGGATGCCTTCGAGGTGGCGGGCTTCGACGGCATCCCCCTCGGGGTCGGGGCGGTGGCGCTCACGGTCACGGCGGTGCAGCCCAGTGCCGCCGGCTACTTCACCGTCTTCCCCGACGACGTGTGCACGGTGCCGAACGTGTCCAGCCTGAACTTCTCCGCCGGGCAGAACGTGCCGAACATGGTGATCACCCGGGTGTCCACGGCCGCCACCGAATGCTCTCTCGGGCTCGGCCGGGTCGACATCTACAACCCCAACGGCACCACCCATCTGCTGATCGACGTGGCCGGCTACTTCATGGCCTGAGCACATGGCCGCGGCACGGCCGGCGCGGTTCACGCGCCGTTCACACGCCTTCGGGCGGACCGGCAGCGCACGATGGCAAAATGTGGCGTTCACAGAACCCGGTGGAGGGGCGTCCCCATGCTCGAGCAACAACGCGACTATGTGCTCCGCACCGTCGAGGAGCGCGGCGTACGGCTGATCCGGCTGTGGTTCACCGACGTCCTGGGGAACCTCAAGAGCTTCGCCATCAGCCCCGCTGAACTGGAGAACGCGCTGGAGGACGGGATGACCTTCGACGGCTCCAGCATCGACGGCTTCAGCCGCGTGCAGGAGGCCGACGTGCTGGCCATGCCGGACCCGAACACGTTCGAGGTGCTGCCGTGGGGCGACCCGAAGGCCGTGGAAGCCCGGGTCTTCTGCGACATCCACAATCTGGACGGCACCCCGTTCGAGGGCGACCCGCGCCAGGTGCTGCGGCGCAACCTGAAGGCCGCACACGACCGCGGCTTCACCTTCTACGTCAGCCCGGACATCGAGTTCTTCTACTTCGCACCCCCGGAGAAGGGCCAGGTGCCGGTGCCGCTGGACGAAGGCGGCTTCTTCGACCTCACCACAACCGACGTCGCCGGCACCCTGCGCAAGGAGACCATCCGCACGCTGGAGACGATGAGCATCCCCGTGGAGTACAGCTTCCACGAGGACGCCCCCAGCCAGCAGGAGATCGACCTGCGGCACACGGACGCGCTGACGATGGCGGACAGCATCATGACGTTCCGCCTGGTCGTGAAGGAGGTCGCCGCCAAGCAGGGCGCGCACGCCACGTTCATGCCCAAACCCCTGGAGGGCGTGCAGGGCAGCGGCATGCACCTGCACCTCAGCCTGTTCGGGCCCGACGAAAACGCCTTCTTCGGCGGTGACGACCCCTACCAACTGTCGCCGGTGGCCAAGCAGTTCATGGCCGGTCTGTTGCGCCATGCGGCGGAGATCACCGCCGTCACGAACCAGACCGTGAACAGCTACAAGCGGCTCGTGCCCGGGTTCGAGGCGCCGGTGCACATCAGCTGGGCGCGCAACAACCGCAGCGGCCTCATCCGGGTGCCGATCACCAAGCGCGGCAACCCCGGAGCCACCCGCATCGAGTACCGCTCCCCCGACCCGGCGTGCAACCCGTACCTCGCGTTCAGCGTGCTGCTGGCTGCCGGCCTGCGTGGCATCGAGCAGGGCTACGAACTGCCTGTCGAGGCGGACGCCAACCTGTTCGAGATGGACGACGCGGCCTTGGCCCGGCTGGGCATCGACACCCTGCCCCAGTCGCTGAGCGACTCGCTGAAGGTGATGGAGCGCTCCGAGCTCGTGCAGGAGGCGCTCGGCGAGCACATCTTCGAGTGGTTCCTGCGCAACAAGCGCAGCGAGTGGCGGGCGTACAAGACGCATGTCAGCCAGTTCGAGCTGAACCGCTACCTGAAGGCGCTCTGACGGTGACGCCATGGAGCTGATCGCCGTCTTCCCCGACCCTCCCCCGCCCGACCTGGCGCGCACCCTGGACCTCGCCGGCTACCGCTGGAAGGCGTTCGCCAACGCCGACGAGGCGGCTCGCAACGAGCCGCCCGCCGGGTGGGCCGGCGCGGTCGTGGTCTGCGACCAGGACCCGGATGGCGCGTGGGCGTTCTGCCGCGGCTTGCGCAAGCGGGACACCCCGGTGGCGCCGCTCCTGCTGCTCGTCGGTGGCGGCCAACTGGCCGACCTGGAGCTGCGTGACGACCTGTTCGACGACTTCTGCCTCACCCCCTTCCACCCGATGGAGGTGCAGGCCCGGTTGCGGCATCTGTTCTTCCGCGGTGGCACCGAGGTGCGGCCCGAGTTGGTGGAGCACAGCGGGCTGGCGCTCAACCTGGAGACCTACCAGGCCAGCATCGAGGGCAAGCCGCTCGACCTGACGTACATGGAGTACGAGCTGCTGAAGTTCCTGGCGCAGAACCCAGGCAAGGTGTTCACCCGGGAGATGTTGCTCAGCCGCGTGTGGGGCTACGAGTACTACGGCGGTGCGCGCACGGTGGACGTCCACATCCGCCGCCTGCGCGCCAAGCTCGGCGAGGAGTACGCCAACCTCATCCAGACCGTGCGTTCCGTGGGCTACCGCTTCGGCCAGAGCCGCTGGGGCGGCTGAGCTCGGCTCCACCGGCCGGGGACGCGCGGCCGCTACAGGTCGGCGAACAGCTGGGCGGCGACGTCCTCCAACGAGGCCGTCAGCTGCGCCGGGCTGGCGGGGATGCTGTCGTACTCCTCCAGGTAGCAGACGCCGAGCATCAGCAGGAAGAACGCCTTCACCCGGGCGTGGGCCAGCTTGCTCCTCCCGGTCAGCCGCAGCCAGTTCGCCAGGCTGTGATGGTTCCACTCGTCGAGCAGCACGGCCAGCTCCCTGTCGCGCAGGCCGGCGGTGTGCAACTCGACGATGAAGCGACGGAAGCCGGCGGCTTCGGGACGCACGAACGACCGCACCGCGGCCCGGGCGCGTTCACCGGCGTCCGCCGCCGGCAGCACGTCGGGCCACTGGACGGCATCCAGCGCCCGCTTGGCGGCGGCGATCAGCAGCGCCGAGCGGCCCTCGAAGTGGTGATACACGGCGTTCGGGGTGACCCCGGCGCGCTGGGCCACATCGGCGAGGGTGACCCCGTCGTAGCCGAGATCCAGCAGTGAGGAGAAGGCAGCGTTCAGCAGGCGGGCGCGGGTGTCCGGTGTGGTCCCGTCCAGCTTCGGTGGACGCCCCCGACGGCGGGCGGCAGGTGCGGGAGGCGTGGCGGGCATCGGCGCACACCGTATCGCCGTGCGGCTCCGGCGGCCATAAATGTAACCTGCTACATTTACAGCCGGGGAGGGGCAATGGCCATCGTGCAGCCAGGCGAAGTGGCGGACAGGGAAGCAATCCGCGAGGCCGTCGCGGCCTACGCCCACGGGGTGGACCGGCTGGACGGCGAGTGGATGAAGCGGGCCTACTGGCCCGACGCCACCGACGACCACGGCGTGTTCGTGGGCAACGCGTGGGAGTTCGTCGATCGGTGCATGGGTTCCCACGGGCGCTGGCGCAGCACGATGCACTGCACGTTCAACCACACCATCGAGTTCGACTCACCCACCCGCGCCAGGGGCGAGGTCTACAACGTGTCCTACCTGTTCCGCGCGGACACGCCGACGTTCGAGACGTGGTACGGCCGCTACCTCGACCAGTACGAGAAACGCGGCACGGAGTGGCGCATCCTGTACCGCGTGTGCGTGCACGAGGGCAGCACGGTCGCGCCCACCCCGGAACCGATGCCGATCGACTGGGGCCGGTTCCGTTCCGGCTCCTTCGACCGGCCGAGCAACGGCCGGCCCGTCGGCCCGTGAGGCGTTCGCACACCATCGAGACGGCGCGCCGTCGACCCGTGGCGGCATCTCGCCGCCTGCCGACAGGTCCCCAGTCGGCTTCGAGGTCGGGGCTGCCGTCCTGCGCGCCATGGCACGCGGCCTGCTCGCCCCTCGGGCGGCCGCGTGCCTGGTGCGCGCCGGGCTCTCGCCCCGCCACCGGTGAGGGCCCTCCACAGAGCACCTAGAGTGCGCGAACCGATCGGGCACCACCGTCGTAGCGGGAGATGGCATGAGGCGTCCACAT
>JBPOIX010000018.1:0-9771 GCA_052034175.1 Actinomycetota bacterium | reverse complement strand
GCGCTGATCTAGCGTCCGGGCCGGCCCGAGCGGCACCCTGCGTTCACGCACCAGGCCCTTCTTGTGCACCTGGTAGCTCCCGGAGCTACCAGCTGCACGACTTGCGGCGCCTCCACCGGTCGGCTGGAGGGCGGTCGGCGGTTCGTCGGTTCGGCGACCCGCGGCGCGCACCGCGCAGCGCCTCTAGCCTGCTGTGGATGGAATTGCCGGACTTCCACATTCCCCACGCGGAGAAGATCTCGTGGATGGTGGACACCCGCGGGTGGGCGACCGAGCCGGTGGCGCCGCGGACCGACATCGACCCGCCGGTGCCCGGTTACGCGTACACGATCGGGTTCCCCGAAGCGTTCGGCTTCCCCGAAGTGGTGGTGTTCGGCCTCACGCCTGCCGCCGCAAACGGCCTGCTGGAACTGGTGGCCGATCTGCTGGGAGGCGGCACGGACATCCCGCTCGGGGTGGAGTTGACGGGCCTGTTCGACGGCGATCAGCGCTGCCTGTTCGCCCAGCTGTCCAGCGAAGTGGTCGCGCAGTTGCTTCCCACGTCGATGGCGTGGCGCAAGGGTCGGCCGTTCAGCGCGGCGCAACTCCTGTGGCCGGACCGCAACGGCTTTCTCCCCAACGAGACCGGCTTCGACCGCCGCCTGCTGACGGCTCAGCCGGTGGTGGCGGACCTTCGGTGAGGGCGGACGCTCAGCCCTTGAGGTAGATGCGGCCGACGCCGAAGTCCAGCGCCGGGCCGGCGTACTGAACGGTGACGGTCTGCGCCGGGGCCACGTCCACCGTGAGGGTGCGCGGGTTGCGGCCGGCGCGACGGTAGGGGAGGACCACCGTGACGGTGTGTGAGCCGGGGGCCACGCTGAACTCCCGGGCCTGCCAGCCCTTCTCCTGCTCCACGCCGTCGAGGGCGACGCGAGGCTTCTTGAACAGGCGCAGGGCGAAGCCGAGCGGGTTCGGGCGGAGCTTGAGGATGATGGTGCCGTTCGCAGACATGGCGACAGAGGGTAGCGGAAACCGGAGCAGTTGCTCCAAACAACGGGCTAAGCGGTCAGCGGTCAGCGAGGGAACAGGCGGGCGTACTGCCAGGGAGACGGTGGCGATTGCGTGCCACCGAGCGGTACACCACCCCGGACAACCAGTGGATGCCGGGTGCCCGCAGCACCGCGCCGAGCAACCACCACCCCTTGCCGGCGGCCAGCAGAACTGCACCGACGGCGTCCTCGGCGGCGTACACCTTCCGGTCGCGGGCGACGTACTGGACGGCCGCCAGGCAGTCCGCCTCCGTCAACCCCAGCAGCCCGAGGTCGGCCCGTTGAAAGGGAACCACGGGCGGCATGCGGCGGATCCAACGCTGCGCGCGGCGAACGGTCGCGGAACAGAATGCACAGTCGCCATCGAACACCAGCACGGGCAGCGACGGTGTCGCGGCGCCGGGCTCGGTCATGAGCGCAGGCCGGCGGGGTCGAGGGAACGCAGCTCGTTCAACTCCGCTGCCAGTTCGTCCAGCGCCTCCGGGTCGGCCGCCTGCAGGCGGATGCGGCGGGCACAGGTGAACCCGGCCGCCTTCACCAACGCCGTCCAGTCGTCGTGCGGCCGGTCGAGCGACACTCGCAGCGCCGCGGTGAGCGCGGCCACCGGGTCGAGGTCGTAGGCCTCCATCAGGCGCTCGGCATCGAACTTGTTCAGCCGGCTCACGGGGCTCTCTCCTCCATCGCCCATGGTGCCCCGTGCTCGTTCAACAGGGCCAGGAACGGGTCGGCGCGGAAGGCTTCCGGCCCCTTCACCCCCGCACCTTTCCACTCGCCGGTGGCCAGCATCTCCAACGCGACGACGGGGTGCACCGCGGTCTGCCAGACCACTGCCTGGTGGCCGTACTCGCGCATCGTCCACTCGTTGTCCACCACCTGGTAGAGGTAGGTGCAGCGCGGCCGACCGTCCACGCCCAGCCCGGTGACCAGCGAGCCCGCGCAGGTGCGGCCGCGCATCCGGTCGCCCAGTTCCGCGGGGTTCGGGAGGGCCGCGGCCACCACATCTCGCGGCGAAACCTCCTGCCCGCGCACGGTGACCGGGCGGGTGGAGTCCAGCCCCAGCTTGCGCAGGGTGCGGAGCACGTCGATGAACTCGTCGCCGAGGCCGTACTTGAACGTGACCCGGCCGACATCCAGCCAGCGCGGCATCAGCAGCACTTCCTCGTGCTCGACGTTCACGCACCCGAGCGCGCCGATGCCCTCGGGGAAATCGAAGGTCTCGGGTTCGCTGAAGGGTTCGGTGGTGTACCAGCCGCGGTGGCGCTCGTAGATGATCGGCGGGTTGAGGCACTCCTCGATGGTGGTCCAGATGCTGAACGTGGGGGCGAAGGAGAAGCCGTCGATCACGAGGTCCGCGCCGTCGCGCACACCGACCTCGTCGATGCGGCTGAACAGGTGATCGCTGGCGTAGCGGGCCACGACATCACTGAACCCGGGCTCCACCCCCATGCCGACGAGCGCCAGCAGGTCGCGGGCCTCCCACTCGTCGGCCACGGCGAACTGGGCGTCGCCCAACTTCACCCCGCACTCCTCGTAGGGCCGTGTGGGGTGCGGCACCGACATGTGCATCGCCATGTCCAGGTAGTGACACCCGGCGGCGAAGGCGGCTTCGAAGATCGGCGGGTTGAACCGGGGGTCGCAGGCGTTGACGATGACGTCGGCCTTCGACGAGCGGGCCAGGTCCACCAGGTCGATGCGATCCGACGCGTCGACTCGGGTGGCAACCACATGGTCCTTCCCCGTGCGGGCGGCGGCGCGGCCAGCCCTGGCGACATCCACGTCGGCGACGACGATCTGCTCGAACACCGGCCGGCGAGCGGCGATCGAGACGATGGACGACCCGACACCACCTGCGCCGACCACGAGCAATCGCATGCGGCCAACTTACCTCAGCGTCGCGACGGCGTCGCGACACGCAGGGCGCGGCCGGCGGCTCAGTAGGCGAAGGCGCGGCGGCCGGACCCGACCGTGACCAGCGACGCGATGCGGGCTTGCAGGTACGGGCTGAAGTAGCCGCGGTAGCGCAGCTGCAGTTCGGGCAGCATCCAGTCCTGCCCGGTGACCTTGCCTCGGCACCTCGCCGCACCGCAACCGCACTCGAACTCGTCGTAGTCCGTTCCGTCGCTGCAGGCGTAGTCGTAGCTCAGCACTTCGCCTGGCTCGATGTCCCGCATGGCGACGATGTTCGTCGCCCCGCTCATGCCGCAGTTCGGCGCGCACGAGTGGTTGATGAAATCCGCAGGCTCCGGCTCCAGGGCCCCCGCGAGGAACACATGGTCCGCCACCTGAATCGTCCGGCTCTGCTGGTCGCGTGGCAGGAGCTCCAGCTCGTCGCGGCTGACGCAGCGGCCGCCGTACGCCACCACGAGCTCGCCCGCGGCGATGAAGTCGAGTGCCACGGCACCGTGGCCGAGGTGCCCGGCGGGTACCGGACGTGCCTTTGGAGTGAGGTAGCTGACGCCCATCGGCGGACATCCTGCCGCCTTCTCCCGGTGCCGTCTACTCGCTGATCCGTCAGCCGCCCTGACGCGTCGATCAGTCGTTTCGCTTGACCCGTCAGCCGCTGCCTCCAATGGGGGCCGGTAGCGTGCGCGGGCATGAGCGGAGCGACGTTGGGGAGGCGGCTGGCAGCGGGGGAGTCCGTGCTGATGCCGGGCGTGTGGGATGCCTTGTCGGCGAAGCTGGCCGAGGAAGCCGGCTTCGGCACGGTGTTCCTCTCCGGCTATTGCGTCAGCGGCACCCTGCTGGGCCTGCCCGACTTCGGGTACCTCACCCAGACGGAGATGGCCGAGGTGGCGCGTCGGGTATGTGCGGCCACACCCGGGCTCGACGTCGTGGTCGACGCGGACACCGGCTACGGCAACCCGCTGAACACCATCCGCACGGTGGACCTGTGGCGGCAGGCCGGCGCCAGTGGCATCTTCATCGAGGACCAGGTGTGGCCGAAGCGCTGCGGCCACATGGCCGGCAAGCAGGTGGTGGAGCGCGGCGACTGGCTGGCCAAGCTGAAGGCCGCGGTGGAGCACGCCGAAGGCCTGCACGTCACTGCCCGCACGGACGCCCGCGCAGCCATCGGCTTGACGGAAGCGCTGGAGCGTGGCCGCGCTGCTCGCGACACCGGTGTGGACGCCGTGTTCGTCGAGGCCCCGGAGTCGATCGCCGAGATGGAGGCGATTGCCGCCGCGCTGCCGGGTGCCACCCTGGTGGCCAACATGGTCGAGACGGGCAAGACGCCGCTGCTCACCCCGCAGGAGCTTGCCGACCTCGGCTTCCGGCTGATCGTGTCGCCGCTGAGCGGGCTGTTCTCGATGGTCAAGGCGCTGCGCGACTCCTTCGCCCTGCTGCAGCGGGAAGGCAGCCTGCGCGGCCATCTGGACCGTTTGGTGGACTTCGAAGGGTTCGCCGGCATCGTCGGGCTGGAGGCCCACTACGCCACCGAGCAGCGCTACCGCCAGTAAGTGACGCGGGCGCGGCGCCGAGCCCGCCCGTGACGCGAAAGGTCCGTTGCGCTGCGGCCCTGCATTGCTAACCTTGCCGCTCACGACGCATCACGAGTGACCTGCACCCCTGGGTGGAGGTCCGGCAACCGGGGTGGAAGCCCTACGGTGCCTTCCTGTTTCGACAGGGATGTGGCCTGGCTCTCCAGGCAACGAAGCTTCCTTCGTGCAGCGTCGCCAACCGGCTCGACAGCACCGAAGGAGGCACACCATGGCAGGGCCCATCCGCCCCGTCCGCCCACACCCCGCATCGGGTGCCTTCATGCCCGGCCAGCCGTCCGGCAGCCGTCGCTTCTTCACCATCCCTGCCGAGCGCCCCTTCGCCCTGGACGGCGGCACCACACTGCGCGGCGTCACCACGGCCTTCGAGACGTGGGGTCAGCTGAACTCGACCGCATCGAACGCGGTGTTGCTCTGTCATGCCTGGACGGGCGACAGCCACGCCACGGGCAACGCCGAAGCGGGCCACCCCACACCGGGTTGGTGGGAAGGGATGATCGGCCCGGGGTTGGCGATCGACACGACGCGCTGGTTCGTGGTCTGCCCCAACGTGCTCGGCGGTTGCCAGGGCTCCACCGGGCCGGCCTCGCCCCACCCCGACGACGGCAAGCCCTACGGCAGCCGCTTCCCGGTGGTCACCATTCGCGACATGGTGCGCGCGCAGGCCCGCTTGGCCGACCATCTCGGCATCCGCCGCTGGCACGCGGTGGTCGGTGGGTCGATGGGCGGGATGCAGGTGCTGGAGTGGGCCATCACCTACCCGGAGCGAGTTGGCGGCATCGTCCCGATCGCCACCTGTGCCCAGGCCACGGCGCAACAGATCGCCTGGGGCGCCATCGGGCGGCGGGCCATCCTGCTCGACCCGAAGTGGCGCGGGGGCGACTACTACGACGCGCCCGAGGGCGATGGGCCCTGGGAGGGCCTCTCGGTGGCGCGGATGGTGGCCCAGGTCACGTTCCGCAGCGACAACGTCTTCACCGACCGGTTCGGGAGGGAGTTGGCCGACGGGGCCACGTTGGGCAGCGGTCTCGACCTGTGGCAGCGCTTCGAGGTGGAGCGCTATCTGGACTACCACGGCGACAAGCTCGTGCGCCGGTTCGACACGAACAGCTATCTGCTCATCGGCAAGGCGATGGACCTGCACGACGTCGGTCGCGGTCGCTCCGGCCTCCAGGCGGCAATGGCCCGCATCGCCGCCCCGGCCCTGGTGATGGGCATCTCCAGCGACATCCTCTACCCCGAGTACCAGCAGCGGCAGATCCACGATCTGCTGCTCGGCGGCGGGACCAAGAGCGACTTCGTGGGCATCGACTCACCGCACGGGCACGACGCGTTCCTGATCAACCTCGACCAGGTCGGCCCACCCGTGCAGCGGTTCCTCGACGCCCTCCCGGCTCACTGAGGGGCGGAAGGCCGCCCGCTGCGTTCCCGGGCGGCGAGGATCTCGTCCAGGAGCGGTGTCACCCGGCTCTTCGTCGGGATCCGCAGAGCCAGCAGGTCCGGCTGGCGGACGCCGTCCTTGACCTGGTTCGCCAGGTACACCTGCGTACGCTTCGGCGGGTCGGGCTGCTTGCCGACCAAGACCCAGTCCGACACGTTGCGCCGGAGCGCGGCCTTCTGCATGACCACCAGCGTGCCGTCACCGAGGAGCGCCACCCGCGTCTCCTTCGGCCTGCCCGTCGGTGTGCCGAGCGTGATGACCTGTGCGGTGCACAGGAACCGCTTGCCGTCCTTGCTCGAGTAGTGCGGCTCGATCCGGTAGGCGAGGTACCACAGGCCGCCGACGATGGCCACGAGGAGGGCGAACCAGAGGAAATCCACCCACACAGCATGGCGGATTCCGAGCGATTGAACGACGCCGCGTGGGGAATGGGCCTCCACGGTGCGAAACTGTCGCCCGTGCAGACGTACGGGGCGGCGAGCGCGATGGTTCGGGGCAGGTTCCCCATGGCGGCGTCGGGTGGCGGTTCGTTCACCGACCCGGAGAACGCGCGCACGATCTACCTTGCCGCCGGCACGCTGCTGGTGGTTGCGGTGGTCCTCGCGATTGCCACCGTGGTGTGGTGGCGGAAGGGCACGACCGAACACCCGGCGCTGGGGCCGCTGGAAGCGATGGGTGCGCGAGGGTGGTGGCGGGCCGACTACACGGAGCGCCGCCGCCGCCTGGAGACCGCCCGCCCCGAAGGTGCCGAGGGTGTCGCCTCGACTGCCGCGGCCAACGCGTCCGAACCCGTCGACCTGCACGCCCTGGCGCACTCCGGGCCGACGGACTACGACGACCTGCTCGACGACGACGCGCGAGCGCTACGGGCCGCCCACGCAGCCGAAGTGGCAGCCGAGGCGGAGGCCGCGGTGGATGCCGCGGTGCTGGCCGAGACGGCCAAGGCCGCGCACCTGGCCCACGAAGCGGAGGGCCTCGCCGCCCTCGCCGCTGCGGCCGCGGTGGTCGAAGCCACGCGGCACGACGGGATCGAGGTCCCGGATCCGTCGCCGTCAAGCGGTGTGCCCATCGACCCCCTGCTCAGGGTGCCGACCGCGGAATGAGCCCGCCGGCCATCGCCCGGCCGATACGTTGTGGCAATGGCCGAACTCGATGTCGACGCGATGATCGCCCGTTTCCGTGAGCGAGCACTGGCGGTGAAGCGCCGCCCGTTGCCGCCGGTGGCCGGCGACGAGCGCGCCCAGTTCGTGGCTCAGGCGCAAACCGACTTCCGCGACTTCGCGCTGCTCGGCGATGCCGTGGGTGCAGTGGAGGACGGTTTCCTCGTGCTGCGTGTCGACCTGCGCCCGCCGGATCAGAAGGGATGACACGAATCGCGTTGTGAGCCGCGGGCACGGTCGCTAGATTGCTGTCCGCAATACGCGGACGTGGCTCAGCTGGTAGAGCATCACCTTGCCAAGGTGAGGGTCGCGAGTTCGAATCTCGTCGTCCGCTCCAACGATTCCCCCTGGTAACAGGGGGAATCTTGCGTTTTCCGCTGGCTCTCCCTCGTCGTCAGTGCAGCGTCGCCGCCAGGTCGTCAGGCGAGTGCCGCGGCACCTGCACGGGCGATCAGCACGTCCTGCTCCGCCGAACCGCCGCTCACGCCCACTGCACCGGCCAACGCGTCGCCGATGCGGATCGGCTCGCCGCCGCCGAACACGACCAGCCGCGGGGTGTGGGTGATGCCGTGCACCAGGCTCGGCTCGCCCTCGATCATCGGCCACCAACTGCTGGTGGGGAGCCCGTTGAACTGGGTGACGGTCCACGCCTTGTTGAGCGCGATCTCCAACGACAGGATCGGAGCCCCGTCCATCCTGGCCGTGGCCACCGTGTTGCTGCCCGCGTCGCACACGGCGATGCAGGCACGCACACCGATTCCTGCCGCAGCCTCCATCGCCGCGGCGATCGCAGCCTGAGCGCCGGCCAGCGACACATTGACCGCAGAGTTCGAGTGGAGTGGGTTCGAAGGGGACATGGGGCGTGGCTCCGGCGTTGACGATCGAGTACTGGCAGTGTCCCCGATGGGCTGCGGCGAGGCAAGCCGCCCTTTCCGCAATGCGGACCGCCGTACCGCCCGGCGGCGAAGTGCGAATCCGTGTTCCACGATGCGGGACGGCGGCCTTGTCGCAGCCGGTGCCGAACCCCGATAGTCGCCGCCACCACGCAACGTGTCACAAGGGGGAACGAGCTATGCAAGGACATCGTCAACCGCGCCGCCGAATCTGGGGCGCTCTCGCAGTCAGCACCGTGATGGTGCTGGCCGCGTGCTCCGACGACGAAGCGTCGTCGGAGACCACGAAGGCGCCGGCGGGTACGGACGCCACCGACACCACGACCGGTGGCGGCACCGGCGAGAGCATGGACTGCGGCCTGGGCAACGGCCAGGCCGCCACGGGCGACCCGATCGTCCTCGGCGCAGTCGTCGGTGCCACCGGCCCCGCCGACTTCAGCTCCGCCTCACAGGGCGCGCAGGCGTACTTCGACTGCGTCAACGCCAACGGCGGGATCAACGGCCGCCCGATCGAGTACAAGGTCGAGGACGACGGGTGGGACCCGGAGAAGGCCGTCACCGTGGCCAAGAAGCTGGTCGAGGACGACCAGGTGGTCGGCATGGTGGGTAGCACCAGCTTCGTCGAGTGCGCCGCCAACGCCCAGTACTACGCCGATCAGGGCGTCGCCGTGATCGCCGGTGTCGGCGTGCCTCGGGAGTGCTTCTTCTCCTCGAACATCGCCCCGGTCAACCAGGGCCCCCGCCTCTCGGGCATCGGCGCTGCCGAGTACGCACGTGAGCAGGGCGCGGAGAAGATCGCCTGCATCGCCAACGTCATCCCGAACTTCGGTGGCTGGGTGTGCCAGGGCCTGGAAGCGTGGGGTGCGGAGAACGGCGTGGAGGTCAACTCCTTCAACGGCCAGCCCGACCTCAGCGATGCCGAGACGATCATGCAGCAGGCACTGGCCACCGACCCCGACGCAGTCGTCGTGGTCGAAGCCGGCCCGGGCGTGACGGGCTACCTCAAGGTGGCCGAGCAGCTGGGCACCGACGTCAAGTTCTACGGCCCGACCTCCGCCTACGACGTTGCCTTCCCGGCGGCCGTCGGCGACCACTGGTTCGGCAAGTTCCCGGCGGAGATCGAGTTCAACACGATGGACTCCACCGGCCCGGACAACACCCTCTGGCAGGCCGTGTTGGCCAAGTACGGGCCCGACGCCCCGGTGGACAGCTTCTCCCAGGGTGGCTTCCTCTCGGCCAAGATCGCCGTGGATGCGCTCCTGGCGCTCGACCCGGAGAACATCACCCGCGAGACCGTCACCGCAGCCTTCATCGGCGTCAGTGACTACAGCAGCGACCTCGTGTGTGGTGCCTGGAGCTTCGGCGAGGGCGAACACCACAACGCCAACCACACCGGCCGCATCGTCGAACTCACCGCAGAAGGCGGCTGGGCAGTCGTCAAGGACTGCTTCGACATCCCGGACCCGGAAATCGCGGACCTGGTCGGCTGAGCCTTGCTCGCGATGCCTGACTTCGGACCGTTCATCGTCAGCGGTCTGGCCATCGGCGCGGTCTACGCGTTGTCCGGCCTGGGCCTGGTGATGCTCTACCGCACGACCTCGGTCGTCAACTTCGCCTACGGCGCCACGGGTGCCGTCGGTGCGTTGACTGCCTGGGAACTGCAGCAGAACGGCATCGCGGAATGGATCAGCTGGGTCGCAGCTGTCCTCGTGTCGACGGCGATAAGCACGCGCTACCGCGGGGGGTTAGCCGGGC
>JBPOIX010000129.1:0-15157 GCA_052034175.1 Actinomycetota bacterium | reverse complement strand
GGCGCCGCTGGCTGACCGACGGCTTCCCCACGCTCGCCGGCGCCACCCGCCGCGGCATGGGGCTGTGGCTGCTGGCCGGGTCCAGCGCCACCCTGCTGCTCGGCGGCACCCTGTGGCTGGCTCGCGGCGGCGACAACGAACGCCGCGTCACCGCCCCGACCACCGCCGCGGCCAACAAGCCGGCGCCGGCCGACACCGGCAGCACCACCGGCGACACAACCAGCGAGAGCACCCCCGTCGACACCGCCACCCCGGAGGACACCGTCGCCGCGTCGACCACAGCGGCCGTCACCACCACGACCACCACGCCGGCCACGGTCACCACCCCATCCGCGCCCGCGGTGCCGCCGCCCACGTCGCCACCCACCACCCCTCCGGACGGGACCGCGCCGACGATCGGCAGCGCCAAGGTGGCCGCCACCCGCATCAGCTCGCAGGCGCCCGCCGGGTTCGGCACGTGCGAGGAGATCATCACCACCCGCTTCGAGGCCCCGGTCAGCGACGCCGTCGGCGTCACCTCCGTCAGCGGCACGTTCCAGGCCCCCGGCGGCGCGGTGCGCCCCTTCGTCCTCACCCACCAGGGCGGCGGGGTCTGGGCCGGCACGGTGGGCCCGTTCCCCTTCGCCGAGGTGCCGGTGGGCGACCTGGTGAAGTACACCGTGGTGCTCACGGCCCACGACGCCGCGGGCAACATCGGCCAGCGGACCTTCGCCGAGGTGGCCGCGGTGGAGAGCTGCCCGATCGTGACCTGAAAACCGTTGCCGCGCCGGCCCGTCACCGCTCCTACCGAGCATGAGGGGAACCACCATCACCCAGCGCACCGGCCACCGGTTGCTCACCATCGTCGTGGCCGCGGCCACCGCCATCACCACCGGCCTCGTGGCCCCGGCCGCCCTGCCGTTCGCCGGCCCCGCGCCCGCCGCCCACGCCGAGCCGGGCGGCGACCTGGCCGGGCAGAGCCGCGGTTGGCAGGCACGCCTGGCCACCGGCTCCACCCACACCTGCGTGTTGCTGGACTCCGGCGATGTGAGCTGTTGGGGCGCCAACGACCACGGCCAGTTGGGCAACGGCCTCGGCACCACGGTGACCATCGGCGACGACGAGGAGCCCATCGCGCTGAACACCCGAGTGGCCCTTCCCGGCGGACGGCCCGCGGTGGCCGTGGCCGCCGGCGACGTGCACACCTGCGCCATCCTCGACACCGGCGCCGTTGCCTGCTGGGGCGAGGCCGACTCCGGCCGCCTCGGCTACGGCAACACCACCGACATCGGCGACAACGAAACCCCGGCCGCCAACTCGGCGCACGGTGGCTTGGTGCCCCTCGGCACAGGGGTGCGGGCCGTGGGCATCACCGCCGGCTACCAGCACACGTGCGTGGTCACGGACACCGCCAAGGTGGTGTGCTGGGGCCGCGGCAGCGAGGGCCAGCTCGGGTACGGCAACCAGACCGCCATCGGCGACGACGAGACACCGGCCGCGCTGGCCGCCGCCGGCGTGGCCCTTCCCGGCACTCCCGCGCAGGTCACCGCGGGCACGTACCACACCTGCGCCCTGCTCACCATCGGGCGCGTCACCTGCTGGGGCCAGGCGGTCGACGGCCAGCTCGGCTACGGCAACCAGACGGCCATCGGCGACAACGAAACCCCTGCCGCCAACCCCGTCGGCGGCGGCCTGGTGCACCTCGGGTTCTTCGGTTTCAGCAGCCTCCCGGTGACGGTGACGGCCATCGACGCCGGCGCCTTCCACACCTGTGTCGTGCTGGCCAGCAACGGCGTGAAGTGCTGGGGATACGGCTCGGCCGGCCGGCTGGGCACGGGCAACTCGAACACCATCGGCGACAACGAGCACCCGGCGGTGCTGCCCGAGTTGTTCACCGACATCGGCGCCCACTCCGTGGCAGCCGGCGGTGGGCACACCTGCGTGGTCCTGCTGTACGACGCCGTCAGCTGCTTCGGCGGCGGCGGCAACGGCCAGCTCGGCTACGGCAACACCCAGAGCATCGGCGACAACGAGGGCGTCGGCGCCATCGTCTCCCTCCCCACGGGCACGGAGGTGCGGGCCGCGGAGACCGGCCTGGAGCACACCTGCGCCATCACCTTCACCGACCAGGTCACCTGCTGGGGCTACGGGCTCAACGGCCGCCTCGGCTACGGCAACAGCACCAGCATCGGCGACAACGAGATCCCCGCGCTGAACCCGGTGAACAACGGCATCGTGCGCCAGCAGGCACGGGTGGGCGGTGCCACCGCGCTGGCCGTCGGCCACGGCGGGCACAGCTGTGCCATCGCCCGCAGCGGCCAGGTGAGCTGCTGGGGGGACAACTCCTTCGGCCAGTTGGGCCTCGGCCACATCAACGACATCGGCGACAACGAGCCGCCACAGCAGGGCGGCCAGGTTCCCCTCCCCAGTGGCTTTCGCGCCATCTCCCTGGCCATCGGCGAGTTCCACACCTGCGCGCTCACCACGGTCGGGCGGGTGTTCTGCTGGGGGCGGGGCGCCGACGGCCGGCTGGGCACGGGCAACACGAACAATGTCGGCGACGACAACCGGGTGGACCAGGAAGGGGTGCTCGTCAGCCTGCCGGGAGGCCGCCGCGCCACCGCCATCACCGCCGGCCTGGCACACACCTGCGCCTTGATGGAAGGTGGTGCCGTCTCCTGCTGGGGCCTCGGCGCCACCGGGCAGCTCGGCTACGGCAACACCAACTCCATCGGCGACAACGAGACGCCGGCGGCGAACCCGAGCACCGGCGGGCTGGTGCAGACCCCGTCCGGCATGGGCGCGATCGCCATCGGGGCGGGGGCGTACCACACCTGTGCCGTGCTGACGGATCTGTCGCTCACGTGCTGGGGCGACGGCGCGGACGGCCGGCTCGGCTACGGCAACACCAACGACATCGGCGACAACGAAACCCCGAACGCCAACCCGGTGAACACCGGCCGCGTCCCGCTGGGCGCCGGCGTGAAGCTGGTGGAGGTCAGTGGTGGGGCACAGCACACATGCGCCCGCCGCACCGACGGCAAGGTGGCGTGCTGGGGCAGCAACGGCTTCGGCCAGCTCGGCACGGGCGCCGGCACCGGCGCCGCGGCCACCATCGGCGACAACGAAACGCCCGAGTCCACCGCCACCGACGGTGTGGTCCCCCTGGCCATCACCTCCGCCCTCTCCGTGACCGCCGGCTGGGTGCACACCTGCGTGCTCGACGAGAACGGTGCGCCCCACTGCTGGGGCGCGGGCTCGGCCGGGCGGCTGGGCTACGGCAACGCCAACGACCTCGGCGACAACGAGACCGCCGCGGCCGCCGGCGCAGTGCCCTTCCCGCAACCGTTGCGCCAGGTGGCGGCGAACAACTCGCACACCTGCGGGGTGCTGGGCGACGGCCGCGTCTACTGCTGGGGCTACTCCGTCGACGGCCGCCTCGGCATCAGTGGCTTCGGCAACGTGGGCGACACCGAGGCCGTGTACACCACGCTCGGCACGAGCGGTGTGGCCTTGCCCGGCAGCCTTGCCGCACCCGAACTGAACTCACTCAACCCGCTGCGGGTGATGGACACCCGCTCCGGCATGCCGTACGACGGTGGCATCGGCAACGGTGTGCCGCTGGCCCCTGCGGTGACGCTGAAGGTGAAGCTGGCCGGGCGCACGGGTGTGCCCTCGGATGCCACCGCGGTGGCGGTGAACGTCACCTCCGTCGGGGCCGCGGGTGCGGGCTTCCTGCAGGTGTTCCCGTGCGGCAGCCCGAGCGGTGCGTCGCTGCTGAACGTCAGCGGCGCGGCCCCCACCCCGAACCACGCGGTGATCGCGCTCGACGCACTGGGCTTCCTGTGCGTCACCACCTCCGTCACCACCCATGTGTTGGTGGACGTCAGCGCGGCAGCGCCACCGACCTCCGGCCTGCGCGCCATCAGCCCGGTGCGCATGCTCGACACGCGCCCCACCGGCGTCACCATCGACGGCGTGGCGCAAGCCGGTGGGGCCATCGCCGCCGGGGGGACGATCTTCGTGCCGATCGCCGACCGCGCGGGCATCCCCATCAACGCCGGCGCGGCGTGGGTGAACCTCATCGCGGTGAACCCGTCGGCAGGCGGTTACCTCACGGCCTATCCGTGCGGCGCGGCCCTGCCCAACGCCTCCCTGCTGAACGTCGCAGCCGGCACCACGCGGGCGAACGGCGGGCTGGTGAAGATCGGTAACAGCAGCTCGATCTGCATCTTCAGCAGTGTGGCCACCCACCTCGTGCTCGACGTGATGGCCTACACCGGCTCACGTTCGCTGACCGTGCCTCGCAGCCCGGCACGCATCCTCGACACCCGCCCCACCGGCTTGACGATCGACACCATCGGCCAGGCCGGCGGCCAGCTGGGCGGCAACACCGAGACCGTCGTGCCCCTGGCCGGCCGCGCCGGCGTGCTGCCGAGCACGCGCCAGGTGGTGCTCAACCTCACCGCCATCGGCACGGCGAACGGCTATGTGCAGGTGCGCACGTGTGGCTCCGGCAGCACCGGCTCCACCGTCAACGTGCTACCCGGGCAAGCGGTGGCCAACAGTGTGGTCGTGGCCCTCGACACGCGCCAGCGGCTGTGCATCGTGACCAGCGTGAGCATGCACCTGATCATCGACCTCGAGGCCACCGTCCACTGACGGCGGTGGCGGGGTCAGCGCGCGAGGAAGTAGTAGCGGAACGACCCCGGCTCCAAGGCCACGGGGTCCACCAGTGTGCCGTCGCGCACGGTGTACATGGCGACGGCCGCAGTGTCGATGTTGGTCCGTTCACGGACGATCACCGCAGTGAAGTCCGGCGAATGGTCCTGCACGATCCCGTCCACCTCGACCACCGCGCCGTCCACGACCAGGGTCTCGTTGTCCCCGTAGACCATCATCGAGCACGCCGTGGTCGAACGCCCGGCGGCGTTACCGTCGACGTCGATGCGCAGGAGGCCGGTGGCGATGTCCACGATGGCCGTCCGCGGTCTGGACAGACCGTCCATCCGGAAGACCAGGCACTCCGTTCCGACGTCGAACAGTTGCAGCTCGGTGGCCCCCGCCTCGATGTCGGCCGGGTCGAGGCGGTTCACGACCTCACCCTTCTCGTCGAGGACGGCCCAGCCCGTGGCAAGTTCGACGATGAACCGGTTGTCGGCCACGAACGTCATGTTCAACAGGTCGTCGAGCTCGTTCATCACCGCGGCGGAGATGCGCGCCGTCTCGGTGATCGTGCCCTTGGTGAAGTCCGCCGTGAGAATCCGGCCGTCCTCCTCCACCACGAGCGCCGTGCTCGTGCCCTCCTGCAGGCGCACCCGCACACGGCCCACCGTGGCCACCGGCTGGCCGACCACGAGCCCGTCCTCGTACAGGGTGAGCGTGCGCTCGGTGCCGACGGAACCGGTGAGCACCTTGGTGCCGCTGGCGTCGTACACCACTCCGTCGTACCAACGGCGTTCGCTCGGGGCAAAGACGTCGAACACCCCCGCGCCTCCGTCGCCGTAGACCATGCCGAGGCCGTCGCGCAACCGCATGATCGCGAACAGGCGAACGTCGCCAGGAACGCCGAACGCATCGTGCAACTCCTCGACGGCACCCGTCTGCAGATCGACGTACACGCCCGTGTCCCCGGCAGGAGAGCTGCCGACGTACACATCGCCGAGGCGGATCGGGCCGAACTCCTGCGCAGCAGAACCGAGATCGATCGAGCGGACCTCACCGGTGGTGGCGTCCACCACGGTGAGCTCCGTCTCCTCGGCGTTCTTGGTGACGATCAGGTTGCTCCGGGGGTCGGTCGGCAGCGCCAGCCCCGGCGCCTCGGCCAGTGGCGTGAAGGTGGCGGTGGTGCCTTTGATCGTGACGGTGTCCATCGCGCCGCCCTCCAGGTCGTGGCGGATGATGCGTCCCACGCTGGCGGCACCGCCGGCCTCGTCGTCGTCCCCGCCGAAGGCCACCACACCGACCACACCGAGCACGGCCACCACACCGACCGCGGCGAGGATGGGCACCCAGCGCGGCCTGCCACGCCCGCCCGAACCGCCATGGCCCTCCCGGTAGATCACGTCGTGGGCGGCGGGCGGCGGAAAGTGCGACACGCTCGCCAACGGTAGTCCGCGGCGCGCTCCTCCGGCAGCCCACCGCGGGCCAGTCGGGGACATCGTTGGCGGGAACCCGCCAGCCGACGACGCTGGCAGACCCCTACGCTGGCGCGCATGCCTTCGGCCTCGCACACGGTGCACGGCACCTGCCACCACGACTGCCCGGACAGCTGCGGCTGGGTGGTCACCGTCGACGAGCAGGGCCCCGTGCCCCAGGCCGTGCAGTTGCGCGGCAACCCGGCGCACCCGTACAGCCGTGGCGAGTTGTGCCCGAAGGTGAACCGCCTGCTGGACCGGTCGTACCACGCCGACCGCATCCTGCACCCCTTGCGCCGGGTCGGCGCCAAGGGCGAGGGCCGCTTCGAGCAGATCACCTGGGCCGAGGCCCTGCAGGAGATCGGCGCGCGGATGGGTGACATCATCGCCACCCACGGGCCCGGCGCGGTGCTGCCGTACACGAGCGCCGGCAACCAGAGCCTGCTGGCGCTGTTCTACGCCGACCGGCTGTGGAACCGCCTCGGGGTGGCCGAGACCTCCGGCGCACTGTGCGGCGCGGTGGCCGGCGCGGGCACGATGAGCACGCTCGGCTCGGGGAAGGGCATCGACCCCACCGAGGTGCGGCACTCGCAGCTGATCCTGCTGTGGGGGAACAACACCCGGCTGACGAATCGCCACCTGTGGCCGTTCGTCGAGGAGGCCCGCGCCAACGGTGCCCAGGTGGTGGTCATCGACCCCGTTCGGACCCTCACCGCAGACTCCGCCGACTGGTTCGTACAACCCCACGCCGGCACCGACGTGGCGCTGATGCTGGCGATGATGCACGTGCTCGTGCGCGACGACCTGGTGGACCACGAGTACGTGCAGGCGCACACCGTCGGCTTCGACGACCTGGCGGCGCATGTGGCCACGTGCACCCCCGAATGGGCCGCGGCGATCTGCGGCGTGCCGGCGGAGGACATCGAGCGCCTGGCCCGGCTGTACGGCACGGTGCGCCCGGCCGCCATCCGCACACTGGTGGGCGCGGAGCACCACGAGCACGGCGCGATGTTCTTCCGCACGCTCACCTGCCTACCGGCGCTCACCGGCGCATGGCGCGAACGCGGCGGCGGCTATGCGCGCAGCGTGGGTGTGTGGTGCAACGAGCCGATCGACCGCCTGGCACTCGTGCAGCCCGGGCCGGAGTACCGCCAGGGCCGCGCCCGCGCCATTCCGATGGGGCAGCTCGGGCGGGCGCTCACCGCGCCGGCCGAGTTCGGTGGGCCGGTGCAGGCGCTGGTGCTGGTGGGCGTGAACGCGCTCGTCTCGGCGCCGAACGCGGAGCTCGTGCGCCGGGGCCTGGAGCGCGACGACCTGTTCACCGTGGTGCACGAGCAGTTCCTCACCGACACCGCGGCCTACGCGGACATCGTGCTGCCGGCCACCACCCAGATCGAAGCGGTGGACGTGGTGCCGGCGTGGGGCCACCTGTACCTCGGGTGGAACGAGCCGGCCGTGCCGCCGATGGGCGAAGCGGTGAGCAACAGCGAACTCCACCGGCGGCTGGCCGGCGCGTTGGGCTTCACCGCGGCCACCGACCCCGCCCTGTTCGAGGACGACCTGACGGTGCTGCGGGCCTGCCTGCCCGACGGTGTGCTGGACGAGTTGCGCAGCGTCGGCTGGTGGAAGGTTCCCTACCCCGAGGATGGCCGGGTGTGGGCCGACGGCGGCTTCCCCACGCCGATCGGGCGGGTGGAGCTGCGTTCCGACCTCTTGGCCGCGCTCGGTCAGCCGGCGTTGCCGACCTACCTGCCGCCGTCGGAGGATGCGTTGGCCGAACGCTTCCCGTTCCGCCTGATGACCCCCAAGCAGCAGACCCGCTTCCTCAACAGCAGCTACTCGATGCTGCCCGCCCACGCCGGGCGCGAGCAGCCGCCGGCGGTGGACATGACGGCCACCGACGCCGCGGCGCTGGGGCTGGATGACGGCATGGCGGCCCGAGTGTGGAACGACCGCGGCTCGCTGACCCTGCCCGTGCGGGTGAGCACCAAGGTCGGCAACGGCACCGTCAGCTTGCCGTGGGGCTGGTGGGCCGCCGCCTACGGGTCCGACGGCGCGATGGCCAACTCGCTCACCACCGACGCCCCCACCGACTGGGGCAACGGCGCCGCCTACTGGTCCACCCGCGTCGCGGAAGCCCCGTCCCCCTGACAACGCAGCCCCCACCCCGCCGCCGCCCACCGGCTTCTCGGGCTGAATCGTCCCACGCGCCGCCCCCACCGGCTTCTCGGGCTGAATCGTCCCAAAACCGACTCTCGGGCTGAAATGTCCCGCCTTCCGGGACTTCCCAGCCCGAGTTGCAGGCGCAAGACTCGGGGGCGGTGCGTCCCCAACTCCGAACTCGTACCCACGGCAACGTGGAGATCGCGTGACGGCCTCCGCCGGCCTGGTCCGCCAACTTCGCGCCGTCGGGGTGGCCGCGGGCGACCTGGTGATGGTGCACGCCTCCATGCGTCGCGTGGGAGGGCGGGCGGAGGCACTCGTCGCGGCGCTGGACCAGGCGGTCGGCCGGCGCGGCACGTGGATGATGGTCTACAGCGCCACCGCCGACCCTGCCGGTTTCGATGCCCACTCCACGCCTGCGGACCCCGACGTGGGTGTGCTGGCGGAAGTGATGCGCCGCACCCCGGGCACCGTGGTGAGCAACCATCCGGAGGCCCGCTTCGGTGCCCGCGGCCCCTTGGCCGCAGCGCTCACGGCCGACGTGCCGTGGCATCACTACTTCGGGCCCGGGTCGCCGCTCGAACGGCTGGCCGGCTGCGGTGGCTCGGTGCTGCGCCTGGGGGCGGACACCAACACCGTCACCCTGTTCCACCACGCCGAGTACCTCGCCCGCCTCCCGCACAAGCGGGCCGTCACCCGCTTTCCACTCGTGCGTCAGGCGGACGGCACGGCGCGGCGACGGCGGGTGGACTGCCTCGACGACAGCGACGGCATCGCGCCCTGGCCTGCCGGGGACTACTTCCACGACCTCACCCGCGCTGTGCACCGCGCCGGGTTGATGACCACCGGCCAGGTCGGTGGTGCCGCGGCCGAATGCTTCGCCGCCGCAGCCGGCCTGGCGGTGGCGGCGCGCTGGATGGAACGCCACCTGGTCACGAGCGTTTTCCCACAGGACCGTCCGGAGGGCACCGGGTAGCCTTGCCGCATGGCAGGGGACCTCATCTACGCGTTCCGCATCATGCGGTTGCCCCTGCTGGACGCGGGTGGCAAGCCGATCGGCCGGGTGGAGGACATCGTGCTCGTCCCCGGTGCCGGGGCGCGGGCGCCGCGAGTGGTCGGGTTCGTGGCCACCAGCCAGCGGCGGCGGATCTTCGTCAACGTGGCCCGCCTCGGCGGGGTGGACGGCGAGGGCGCCCGCCTGCGCAGCTGGGACGTCGACCTCAACCCGTTCAAGCCGCGCAAGGGGGAGATCATCCTCGGCCGCGACGTGATCGACAAGAAGTTCGGCGACGAGACCGTCAGCGATGTGGCCCTGCGCCCCACCACCGACGGCAAGGCCAGCTGGTGGGAGCCGGCGAAGGTGCGCCTGGCCCGCCGCAGCGCCCTGCGCCGCCGGCCGAGCTACCGCCTGGTGGACGTGGACGAGGTGCCCGGCCTGTTCGGTGTAGCGGCCGGCGGCGAGATGGCCGCCGAAGCCGCCCGCCTGCGGGACATGCACCCCAGCGACGTGGCCGGCGTGGTGCGCAACCTGCCGCTGATGCAGCGCAAGCAGCTGGCCGAGGCGATGGACGACGAGCGCCTGGCCGACCTGCTGGAGGAGCTGCCCGAAGCGGAGCAGTTGCGGATCATCGAAGGGCTGGACATCGAACGGCTCGTGGGCGTGCTCGAGGAGATGGAGTACGACGACCTCGCCGACCTGCTGGCCGAGATGCCCGGCGAACAGCGGACCCGCGTGCTCGAGGCGATGGACGACGAGGACGCCGACGTGATGCGCCGCCTGCTGGCGTATGCCGAAGGCACCGCCGGCGCGCTGATGACGCCGGACATCGTGATCGCCGGCGCCACCACCACCGTGGCCGAAGCCCTGGCCGAGATCCGCGACCCGGATTGGCTGTCCTCCATCGCCGCCCAGGTGTTCGTGGTGCAGCCCCCGTTCAAGCCGCCGACCGGCCAGTACCTCGGCATGGTCCACTTCCAGCGCCTGCTGCGCGAGCCGCCGGCGATGGAACTGGGGCGCATCCTCGCCCAGGAGCCCACCATCCCCGCCGACATGCCCGACCGGGAAGTGGCCGAGCGGTTGGCGAGCTACAACCTGCTCGCCATCGGCGTGTGCGACGACGCCGGCCGCCTGCTGGGCGCGATCACCGTGGACGACGTGCTCGACCGCACCCTGCCCACCGGCTGGCGGCAACGCAGGCGGGTGAGCACTGCCGCGGCATCGCCCACCCCCAGCTCGGGGGCGGGCACATGACCCGCCGCTCCGACCTCAGCACCCCCCGGGAGCGCCGCCGCCTGGGCGTGCACTACGACCCCGACGCGTTCGGCCAGTTCAGCGAGAGCGTCGCCCGCTACCTCGGCACGGCCCGATTCCTCGTGTTCCAGTCGGTGTTCTGCCTGCTGTGGGTGGTGTGGAACACGTTCGGCCCGGCCGACCTGCGCTTCGACGAATGGCAGTTCGTCGGCCTCACCCTGCTGCTCTCGCTGCAGGCTGCCTACGCCGCACCCCTGATCCTGCTGGCGCAGAACCGTCAGGAACAGCGCGACCGGATGCAGTCCGAGACCGACCGTCGCCTCGCCGAGCGCAACCAGGCGGACACCGAGTTCCTCGCCCGGGAGATCGCCAGCGTGCGCCTCAACCTCGGCTCGGTGGCCACCACCACCGACCTCGACGAGCACGTGGAGCGGCTCACCGACGCAGTCGACCGGATGGCCGCCCGCCTCGACGAACTCGTCACCCGCCTGGACGCGCAGCCCTAGCAGCGGCCCGAGGTGGCCACTAGCCGGCGACGCGACGCACGAGGTCCACGGTGGCTTTGGCGAAGTCGTCCGGGGAGGTCAGCGACACCAGGTGGTCGTCGGCCACTTCGTGCACGTGCGCACCGAGCGCCTGCGCCAGGGCCCGCTGCTTGCGCGGCTTCACCAGCCGGTCGCGGGTGGTGATCAGCGCGGCCGCGGGGAGGCCGAGCGCCGGCGCGAACTGGCGGGCGTCGTAGCGGCTGAGCGATTGGCCGGCCTGGACGATGTTGAACGCGTCGTTGCGCCGCAGCTCGGCGGCGAACCACGGCACGTACTGGCGCATCGGGTGCTCCGGCGCCAACATCCGGCGGATGCCCCAGCGCATCAGCCGCGGGAAGGCCCGGCTGCGCATCATCGGGCCCAGCGCGTGCACCGTCTTCCACTGCAGGCGCTCCCACCAACGGGCCCGCCATTCCAGCGCGGTGGCTTGCACCACCAGGCCACGCACCAGCCCGGGGTGGCGGTGGGCCAACAGCAGGCTGATCGGCCCGCCCATCGAGTAGCCGACGGTGACGACGCCCTCCAACCCCAAGCCCTGGAGCAGGAGCGCGGCGTCGTCCGCGGCGTCGGTGAGCTCGAAGTGGGCCAGGTTGCGCAGGCCGCGGCCGTGGCCGCGATGGTCGATGGCCACGAACGAGCAGTGCTCCGCCAGTGCCTCGTAGGCGGTGAAGAACTGCAGGTCGGCGCTGGCCGTCCAGCCGTGGAGGAGCAGCACGGTGGGTGCCGCAGGGTCGGGGTGCACATGGTGGCGGTAGAAGACCTCGCCGCGGCCGGGCAACACCATGGTGTGCCCCGGAGGAAGCCACGGCAGCACGAACGGGGTGGATGCACTCACGACGTCAGGCTAGCGACGCCGCGGCGTAAGTTACCAGTGGGTAGCTCTGGCGACGCCGGTGAACTCCTGGACCCTCACGCCCAGGCCGGTGGCGTGGTGCAGCACGTCCAGCGCGTCCAGTTCGCCGGCGCCGAGCGGGTACGCGCCCGGGGGTGCACCCACCGTCAGCAGGCGCAGCGCCGTGGCCGCGCACACGGCCGCGGCCAGTTCCGCGGTCGGCCCGGACGCCCCGGAGATGAGCGTGATCCGCTCGCCGCCCGGGCCGGCACCGCGAGCCTCCACCCGCACCGCACCGAGGTCGCCGTCGGCGTGGGGCGGGGTCAGCATCGGCAGGCGAGCCGTCATCCGGTCGCGCCGGGTGGCCGAGACGCGGGCACTGATCCGCAGCACGCCGGGGAACACCGCCTGCAGCAGCAGCGGGTCGGGCAGGGCCGCGCGGTAGCAGTCGTGCGCGCCCATCGGTTCGGGGAACCACACCAGGTCGCGGCCGCTGCCGCCGGCCGGTTCGATCCACTCGCCGTCGTGCCAGCCGAGCGCCGTGTGGCCGAGCGCGTGGTGGTGCTGGCGGGCGCACGCCGGGCCGGCCGTCCCGTGGGTGGCCACGTGCAACTCATCCAGTTCGTGCAGTTGCCCGGCCAGCGAACGTGCCAGCAGACCCGACAAGCCGGGGGCCATCCCCGCCCCGATGACGAGGCTGCGGCCCTTGCGTTCGGCCGCCGGGTGCAGGGCCAGCAGCGCCTTCACGTCCGCCAGGTCGGCGCCCATGGACACCACGTCCACCCCGTCGGCCAGCAGCTCGGCTGCCAGCGCCGCATGCGGTGCAGGGTGGCAGAGGACGGCCACGTCGCAGGAACCGAGGTCGCCGAGGTGCTCGTGGGCGACCGCGCCGCGGACGCGCCGCACCGCGTTGCCGTCCTGGTCCACCGCGGCCACACGCTGGCCGGCAGCCAGGAGGTGGCGGGCCACCAGCCCGCCGGTGACGCCCACCCCGGCCACGCCGATGATCGGCTGCGTGGCCCGGCTGGAGGCGGCGCTGGGAGCCGCGGGGGCGCCGGTCATCGCGGTGGAACGCTCACTTCGCGCCAGCCGCCCTCCTGAGGCGGCACCCCACCCTTGCCGCGCATACGCAGCAGCCCGGCGATCGTGCCGGCGAGGGACAGCGCGACGAGTGCCCGGCGGAGAACCTTCATGGCGGCGAGCGTACCAACACGCCGCCGAGCCGGGCTTGCGGGTGCGACGAAGGCTCGGCGCCGCAGGTCTGTTGGCGTATCAGGCGTCCAGGTCCAGCAGGCCACGCAGGACGCTGACACCGGAGTGCGTCGGCTCGCCGTCGGTCGGCTCGACCGAGATGTCGACCACGGGGAACTGCGACGGGTCCACATGGGCCGGCAACGGGTAGCGGCCGCTGCCGTGGAGCGGCCCGAGGGAGTACATGCCCTGCACCTGTGTGTCGATGATCCACAACTCGAGAAAGCCGTCGCCGGCGGGCGGGGTGCTGCCGACGTCGATGTCCAGCGCCAGTGAGCCGTCCGCCAACTCGACCAGGGTGGCCACGGCGGAGCTGTCCGCGCCGGCGGGGTCGAGGCCGGCGTTGGTGAGCGCCACCTCACCGAGCGCCGCGGCCGACGAATCGTCGGAACGGTTCACGGCCACCATGCCCACGAACAGCACGGCCACTGCGGCCGCGGCTGCGAGGAACGGGGCCACGCGCATCCAGCGCGGTCGTGTGGCTCCGGCCGGCCCACCGGCGGCCTGTTCGCGGCCGGCGGCCTGTTCGCCACCCATGGTGTCGCGCGCGGCCTGGCGGCGTTCCTCGGCGGCGACCCGCGCCTCGATGCCGGCGAACAGGCCGGGCGGCGGTGTCTCCAGGCGGCCGTCGGCCACCGTGAGGGTGCGTGCCAGTGCTTTCATCTCCGCCTCGCCCGGGAAGGGGCCGTCAGTGTGCTCGTGGCTCATTTCGCACGCTCCAAGTGACGGCGCATTCGGGACAGACCTCGACGGATGTCGCTCTTCACCGTACCCAGCGGGAGGTTGCAGCGATCTGCGATCTCGTGATGCGAGAGGTCCTCGTAGAAGGACAATTCGATCAGCTGCCGTGCCCGACCCGCCAGCTGGGACATCGCGTCGGCCAACAGCAGACGGTCCGCCAGCGAGTCCACCACTTCGACGGTGGGGACCTGTGGCAGGTCGGTCGGTGGCAGGGGCTCACTGGCGGGCCGCCGGCCGTTGCGCCGCAACTGGTCGACGATCTTGTTGCGGGCGATGCCCACGAGCCATCCGGCGAGGCTGCCTCGGCTGGGGTCGTACGAGCCCCGGGCGAGCCAGCCGGCGGCGAACACATCCTGTGTGACGTCGCCGGCCAGCTCGCGGCCGAGGCTGCGGGCGCAGAGGGTGTACACCAGCGGCCCGTGAGCGTCGTACGCCTGCCGGAGCGCGTCTGGTTCACCGGCGAGGAAGCTCGCCTCCAGATCGTCGACAGGTCGTACGTCACTCACAGCTGCTGCACCGTACCGGGGGCCGCTCACGTCGGCGGGAGGAGAACCTTGTCGATGACGTGGATCACGCCGTTGCTGGCCACGATGTCCGCGGCCACAACCGTGGTGTCGCCGTTCAACATCACCTTGCCGTCGACCACGGTGATGGCCAGCGGTGCACCGTTCACCGTGGTCGCATCCTGCCCGTCGAGCGCAATCGCGTCCGCGGCCATCACGTTGCCGGCAACCACGTGATAGGTGAGCACCGACGTCAGCAGGTCGGTGTCGGCCAACAGTTCCTCGGCCGTCATGCCGAGGGCAGCCAGTGCGTCGGCGAACGCTTCGTCGGTAGGCGCGAACACCGTGACCGGGCCCGGGCCGCGCAGGGTTTCCTCCAGGCCCGCAGCCTGGACAGCGGCAATCAGCGTGGAGAAGTCGCCGGCGGCGATCGCGGTGTCGACGATGTCGGGGGTGTCCTCCGTCATCGCTGCGGTCGTGTCCGGTGCCATCGGCGCCTCGGTCACCGGCGCTGCGGCCGTGGTGGTCGGTGCCGCAGTGGTGGCTGCCTTCTCGTCATCTCCGCAGGCCGCGGCCAGCAGCGAGAGGCTGATCACTCCGGCAACCAGGGTTCGGGGGATTCGTTGCATCGACATGGTGGTCGTCTCCATTCACAGGGGGTGGGGATGACCTGTACTTCGCCGCCCGGCCGCCCGTGGATGCAGAAAGGTGAGAAAGATGCAGAGCGGCTGTTGCCTCGGCTTGGCCGGCGGTGA
>JBPOIX010000218.1:0-14602 GCA_052034175.1 Actinomycetota bacterium | reverse complement strand
GCCCACTCCGATGAATCCTGCAGCAGCCATGGATAGGGGGTTGACAGGCAAAGTTGAACGTGTTCAAATAACGATATTGAACACGTTCAACTTGGAGGTTGACATGACTGCGAAGACCCTGACCTACCTGCTGTACCTGGCCGTCACCGTGCCGCTCACCGTGGCGGTGGCCCGCACCTTGCACCGCAACGGCAAGCTCTTCCTGCGGGACGTGTTCGCCGGCAACGAGCCGCTGGCGGATGCGGTCAACCATCTGCTCGTCGTCGGCTTCTACCTGCTCAGCCTGGGCTATGTCTCGCTGTTCCTCACCACCGACCGCAGCGTCTCGACGGGGGAGGACGTGCTGGAGGTGCTCAGCAACCGAGTCGGCGTGGTGGCGCTCGTGCTCGGGGGTGTGCACCTGGCCAACGTGTGGCTGTTCAACACCCTGCGCCGCAGGGCGATCGACGGCCGCAGCCATGTGGCCCCGCTGGCCACCTACGAACAGACCCCCACGAGTTCCTGGTCGGCCCCCCGATGACCAGGGGACGCCTGTTCCTGCGCACGTGGGCGAACGTCGTGACGTCGAGCTGCACCGGGGCTGCCGCGATGGTTGTTGCCGTGTCGGTGCTCGCTGCTCTGCCGACCGGTGGCGGTGGGCTGGCGGGGCTGTTGCTCGTTCCGTTCGCCGGCGTGGCCGGGGCGTTGTTCGGGATGGTCTACGGCCTGCCCGTTGGGTTGGCGGGGAGCTGGTTCCTGCACCCGTATCCGGGCCGGTGGACGGTGCGGGCCTTCAGCCGTTCGGTTGGTCTGTTGGCCGGGCTGGTGGTGGACGTCGTGCCTGTGTGCGTGCTGGCGGTGGAAGGGGAACTCGACTTCGGCGGATGGATGTGGGTCTGGCTGGTGCCCGCTCCCGTCGCCGGCTGGTGGCAGGGCCGTCGCCTGATGCAGTGGTACATCGACGAGAGCGAGTCGGCCAGGTCGGGCCGGCACGCGGTCGCAGCGCCGCCCGCCTGGCCGTCTCCGGCGCGGCGAGACGAGGTGAGGATCCATGCATGCCGTCCGTGACGCAGGGGTGCGGCCGCAGGTGCAGGCCCTCACGGTGCTGTTCGACCCCGAGTGCCCAGTCTGCCGGGCGTCCCGAAGTTGGATGCTGCGCCGCCGGCCACTGATCGAGCTGCACTTCGTCGCGGTCGGCAGCGGCGAAGCGGTTCGCCGGTTCCCGCAGCTGGACATGGACGACTGCCGCCGCGAGATCACGGTCGTCACCGACCGCGGCTTCGTCTACCGCGGCCGGGCCGCCTTCGTGCTCTGCCTGTGGGCGTTGCGTTCCACCAGGTCGTTGGCCAACGAGTTGGCGGCAGGGCGGAGGGCCCTGGTGTTGACCACGCTGACGGGCGCCACGGCATGGTTCCGCGAGCTCTCGCTCCGCACGGGTTGCGACGACGCATGCCAGACTCGACACTCGTGAGCACCCGGCGCGCCAAGGGCGAGCAGACGAAGGCGGCGATCATCGACGCCGCGCTGGCCCTGTTCGCCGAGCGCGGCTTCGAGGCCACGACGATGCGTGCCATCGCCGAGACGGCGGGCGTGTCGTTGGGGAACGCCTACTACTACTTCCGTTCCAAGGACGAGCTGGTCCAGGGCTTCTACGACCGCACGGCCGCGCATCACGGTGAGCAACTGCCAGACACCCTGGACGGGATGGCCGGGCTGGCCGATCGCCTCACCGCCCACCTCGACCTGTGGTTCGATCTGATGGAGCCGCAGCACGCCTTCGCCGTCGGCTTCTTCCGTAGCGCCGCGGACCCGTCGAGCCCTCTCAGCCCGTTCAGCGCGGCGAGCGCCCCCGCACGCAACGCGGCCATCGCGCTGATGGACCTCGTGGTCGCCGGTGCCGAGCCCGCGGTCCCCGCCACCGTGCGGGCCGAACTGCCCGAGGTGCTGTGGCTCTACCACATGGGCGTGGTGCTGTTCTGGGTGCACGACCGCAGCGCGGATCAGGTGGCCACCCGTGTGCTGGTGCGGCGCACGGCGCCGATGATCGAGCGGGTGGTGGCACTGGCCGACCTGCCGGCGCTGCGCGGCGTGATCGGCGACCTCACGGCCCTGCTCGCCGACCTCAAGCTGCTCGCGGGATGACGCGCCGTCAGGCGGCGTCGTGGGCGCTGATGGCCCAGGCGTAGCCCTCGTCGGGGTCCTCCACGGCCAGCTGCACCTCCCAGCCGAGGGCCGGCTCGCCGCCGTCCCACCAGAACCAGCGCAGGTCGTCGGCCAGTGCGTGCAGCTGGCCTGGCTGCACCGGCCACTCGTCCAGCACGTCCCCCAACGCCGCCAGGAGCCACCAGGCGCCGAAGCGGCCCGCAGCTGCTCCACGGCGGCGGCCCTGTGCCCCGCCGCTAGCGCCGGCCCATGCCAGCCATCCCAACGCTTCCGCGGGTGTGAGCGCGGCCAACGCCGGGCGGGGCACCCCGAGGGCGGCCACCGCGGCGGCGGCTGTGCTTTCCACGCACACGACCTCGACCTTGCCGTTGGAGGCGGCCGTCCATGTGTCGAAGAGCTGGCGGACGGCCAAGGTGACGGAGGTGTCGTCCACGATCTGCGCCTGTCGGTGGATCTCCACGTGACGAAATGCGGCCGGCGGCGGCAGGGGAGGCGCAGGGGCGTCCAGCCCATCGTCGGAGTAGGTGGCCACCTGATAGGTGGGTTCCCAGGCCTGGAGGGTGAACGGCAGATCCAGCGGGTTCGGCGCCTCCGCAGGGATGGCCTCACCGCGCATCGCCCGCTCGTGAGCGATGAAGCCGAGCTTCGGCCCTGCGGGCAGCACGGAGGCCAGTTCCTCGAACGTGTGGCCCTGGGCTGCCACCTCGGTGAGCGGGCCGATGGCGAACCGCCCACTCTCCTCGTCCAGCACCCGTGCCGCCCACTCGGCAGGCGCCCACAACGCCAGCCGGTACTCGGCCAGGGTGGCCGCCGGCCACAGCTGGCGGCCGGTGGTCAGCGCGGCGCGGGCGCGGTCCCGCAGGCGCAACAGGCCTTCCCAGTCCCGGGTGGAGGTCCGCGCGTCGATCAGCCGCACCAGCCCGTCCAGGTCGGCGCGATGGATCAGTTCGTCCAGCGCGTCGTCGTTCATGCCCGCCAGCCTGTCAGACGAGAGGCCACGGGTAGCGCCGGCCGCTCGCGTCCACCGGGAAGGTGGGGTGCTCCAGCAGCCACTTGGCGCGCTCCAGCATGGCCTCGACCTCGTCGTCCGAGAGCAGCGCGGCCACGGCAAGCGGCACACTCTCGACCACGGCTTGTACGGCCGCCAACAGGGCTGCGGGAATCGGCTCGCCACCGAACTCCCAGACCACCGTGCGCAACTTGAACTCCGTCGCGAAGCACAGGCCGTGGTCGATGCCCCAGGTGTGATCGTGGGCGTCGATGAGGACGTGGCCGCTCTTGCGGTCCGTGTTGTTGGCCACGAAGTCGAACACGGCGAAGCGGGCGAGATCGTCGTGCAGGTCGGGCCGCGTCTCGTAGAGGGTGAAGTAGTGCTGCTGGTGGTCGGCCTCGACGAACCACTGCACGCTGCCCTCGCCCGCCGGCCCGTCGCGCAGCACGGTGGGTGGCACGAGCTGCAACCCCATCGCCTGGCTGAGCTCGTAGGCGGCGACCTCGCGGCGGTGCAGGCCCGGCTCGAAGTCCCACAGCGGGCGCTCGCCGCGCAACGGCTTGTAGATCGCCTGGCCCGCCAGTTGGCCGTCGTCGGCACCGAGGAGGTTCACCAGGAAGGTGGCGTTGCTGCTCCAGGGCATGCGCCCCTCGATGTCCAGTTCGGCGGTTCGGAGGATGGTCAGTTCATCCGTGGGCATATGTGGCCGTTGGGGTCCAGAGGGCGGTTGCACCAGTGGCAGGGCGGCCGGCCGGCCGCGACCACGGTCTCGGCGTGCTCGCAGAAGGCGGCAGCCTGCCCGCGGGTGAGGAACACCCGCAGATGGCCGCGGTCGGCCTCGGGGTCGAGCGGCTCCCCGTTGTCGTCCAGTTCCAGCACTTCTTCCAGTTGCACCAGCACCATGTCGGTGGCACGGTCGTACCCCAGCCCAACGGGCCCGAGGACGAACACGGTGTCCACCGGAGCGGCCAGTTCCATCGCCGCAGCGGCGGGCTTTTCGGCCGGCACGGGGAGGTCGATGAGCACCTTGCGCAGATAGTCGGCGATGGCGGATGCCTGCTGCTTCTCGCACTTCACGTCCACCTGGGTGGCGCCGCGGCGCGCCTGCAAGTAGAACGTGCGCGCCCCCGGCTGCCCCATCGCGCCGAGGGTGAAGGCGTCCACCGAGTCGAAGTCGAACCAGGCGCTCACGACCGCGCCTTCACGACGGGCGCAGCTCGGCCAGCGAGCCACCCGTGGAGTTGACGGTGAGCACCACCGGGGCGCCCATGCCGTAGGCGATGGCGGTGATGCTGCACGTGCTGATGACGATGCGTTGGAAGAGGTCGATGTGGGTGCCCATGGCGTGGGCGACGAGCGCCTTGATCGGGTCGGCGTGCGACACGCAGACGACGACTCCGCCCGGATGGGCGGCGCGCAGCCGGTCCACTGCGCTGACCATGCGCGTCTGCATAGCGATGAAGCTCTCCCCGCCGGGGAAGGTGAACGTGCTGGGGGCGCGCTGCACGGTGCCCCACTCGGGCAGCTTCATCAGTGCCTTCAGTTCGGCGCCGGTCCACTGCCCGAAGTCGCACTCCAGCAGGCCCTTGTCCGGGTGCACCTTGAGGCCGCGAGCCGCGGCGATGGGTGCCGCGGTCTCCCGGGCGCGCTCGAGCGGTGAGGCATAGATCGCGTCCACCTTGGGCAGCTCGGCGATGCGCGCCGCGGCACGTTCGGCCTGTTGCACGCCGGCGTCGGCCAGGTGCAGCCCTGGCGCACGGCCCGGCAGGACCTTGCCGGTGGTGGGTGTCTGCCCGTGGCGCACAAGGAGCACCAGCGTGGGGGGAGTGGGGGTGGGCTTCGTTCGCGCCATGACAGTTGCGAAACCTACTGTGCCAGGCGTGGATTCGCTCGTCCGGCTGCGAAACGACGTGTGTCAGTGCCGCGCGTGCCCGCGCCTGGTGACGTGGCGGGAGCATGTGGCCGTCGAGAAGCGCGCCGCCTACCGCGACCAGGCCTACTGGGGCAAGGGGGTGCCAGGCTTCGGCGACCCAGCGGCGCGCGTGATGGTGCTCGGCCTGGCACCCGCAGCGCATGGCGCCAACCGCACGGGCCGGGTGTTCACGGGGGACCGCAGCGGCGACTGGTTGTACCGGGCCATGCACCGCGCCGGCTTGGCGAACCAGCCGACGTCGGTGAGCGCCGACGACGGCCTCGAGCTGCACGGCGCCTGGGTGGCCGCGGCGGTGAAGTGTGCCCCGCCGGACAACAAGCCGCTGCCGGAGGAACGCGACGCCTGCCGCCCCTTCCTGCAGCGCGAGCTGGCGCTGCTGACGAAGGTGAAGGTGCTGGTGTGCCTCGGCGGTTTCGCCTACGAGGCAGCCTGCGGCGAGCTCGGCGTGCGCCCGCGCCCGAAGTTCGGGCATGGGGTGGAAGTGGTGGCTCCGAACGGCTGGGCGGTGCTGTGCAGCTACCACCCCAGCCAGCAGAACACGTTCACCGGCCGGCTGACGGAGCCGATGTTGGATGCGGTGTTCGCACGGGCCGTGCAACTCGCCGCGTAGGGCAGCCTCGCCGGCCGACGGTCAGGAGCACACGTCGGCCAACGCGGCCTGCATCTCGGGAAGGGCGGCGATCGCGGTGGCCAGTTCCGTATGGCCCTCGATGTCCGGGTGCACGCCGTCGGGTGTGCGGTCGAAGTGGAGGTTCTCGAACTCGTCGTAGAACCGCCATGCACCGAACCCGGTGGCCGGGTCGACGAGCGGGTTGACGGCCATCGTCGGCGGGGTGATCCCGGCCTCGGCGAGCGCGGCGTTGAAGGCGGCGATGCGCTCGCCCATGTCGGTGGCGTTCGTCGTCGCCACCCCTTTCTCGTGCACCGGAGGGGTGGGAAAGACGATCACGTGCTGCACCTCGGTGTCAGCTTCGAGGTAGCGCAGCGTGGCACGGATGCCCTCCAGTGCCCGGCGCACCACGATGGCTTCCGTGTCGCCGGGGAGGAGGTTGTCCAGCTCCACGTAGCTCGGGTCGATGACGACGATCAGGTGCCGCTGTTCGTCGGGCGTGAGCGTTTGCATCACGGCGGGTACCGCCGTCACCAGCGCGGCGAACTCGTGGGTGATCTGCAGCGGGCTGGGGCCGACGATGGTGGCGCCGGGAACGGCGTACGAGGTGATCGTCAGGTGGTCCACGTCGGCGCGAGCGTTGAGCACGTCCGCGAGGATGTCGTCGGCCCACACTGCCTGGGCCTCCGGGTTGTCCAGCCGCCCGTCGATCGAGTTGCCGAAGCCGACGATGCGCGCCTCCGTGCAGTCGAGCAGTCGAGGGGCTGCGGTCGGCGCCACGGACTCGTGTGTGCCCGGGGCTGCGGTCGGCGCCACGGACTCGGGTGTGCGAGGGGAGGCGGTGCCGGGCTGCGTCGGGGCGGGCACGCTGGTGCCGGCGCCGGTCGTGCCGGTGGTGCCACCCGCGCCGGGTGCGTCGGCGCAGGCCGCGGCCATGCAGGCGACGACCAGCAGCGCGCTGGCCCGGGCGCGCAGCCGCGGCAGGGGCACGATCAGCCGGCGGTCTTGCTCGCCATCGTCTCGTGGTAGCGGGCGATCTTGCACTCCCGCGCGGAGAGGATGTGCCCGGTGTACGCCGACGACCGCTGGGTGCGCTGCAGCTGTTGATAGATGGCGATGTCCTCGCCGACCACCCGCTGCAGTTCCGCCCAGTGCTCCATCGTTGCCGCATAGTACGCGGCGTACTCGGGGTCGGCGGGGTCGCCCGGGTAGATCAGCTCCCAGCATTCGAAGCGGGTGCGGTCCACGTCGATGGGGATCGGGCGGAACAGCTGCACATGGCGCGGGTTGCAGTTGAACACCGTGTTGGGGAAGACCACGTAGTGGCAGATCGCGTAGCGGTGGTGGTCCCAGGTCTCGTGCAGCTGCTCGAGGAACTGGTGGCGGGGCACGAACTGCATGAAGTTGTCGCCGCTGAAGTGGAAGCTGGTGCCGCGGGCCGCCTTCGTGAACTCCGGCGCCACATGGTGCAACTCGGTGGTGTGGTACACCTCGTTGAACCCGTCGACGACGGCCTTGTAGCTCACCGGCACGTCCCACGTCGCGATGGCGTGCACCACCATCTCCTCCATGCGGAACTCGCCGAGGTCGGCCATCAGTTCGGCGGTCAGCGCTTCTGCCAGCGGAGCCGCGGCGTCCGGGCCGCTGAGGTTGATCCACACCCAGCCGCCCCACTCTTCGGCGGCCACGGCGGGCGAGCGGACGTCGGCGAGGTGGAGCGGGTCGAAGTCCTCCCGTTCGGGCACACCGACGAGCGTGCCCTTCGTGTCGTACACCCAGCCGTGGTACGGGCAGGTGAAACGGCGGGCGCCGCACCCCTTCCACTCGCCGACGATCGCCGGGCCGCGGTGACGGCAGACATTGTGGAAGCCGCTCACCGAGCCGTCGGCCTGGCGGACGATGACCGCGGTCTCGCCGTGGCCCTCGTAGCTCGTCCAGTCGCCGGTGTTGGGAATGTCGCTGCTGCGACAACCGATCAGCCAGTGGGTCCGCAGCACCTTCTGGCGCTCGCGCTCGAACTGCTCTGGGTCGGTGTAGCTGGCTCGTGGCATGGTCGACGGGCCGTAGTCGGGAACCTGTTGCACGCCTGGGCCGAGGCGGGCGGGCAGGGAGCCGCGTGAAGGAGTGTGCATCCCCTGTTGTATAACATCTGTTGTGTAAAAACGTCAACTACCGTTGCTTGATGCGCCCTCAGCATTCGCCCCGACGGCGCGGCCCCCGGCCGGCACCCTTCCGCCGGCTCATCAACCCCTTTCCGTTCGCCGAACCGCTCGACTCGGAGCAACTGGACACCATCCATCGGGCGTCGTTGCACCTGCTCTCGGACATGGGGATGCGTGTGCTCAGCCCCGCGGCGCGCAGCCGATTCGCCGCCGCCGGGTGTGCGGTGGAAGGCGACGTGGTGCGGCTCGACCCCGACCTCGTCGTCGCCAGCCTGGCCACCGCGCCTTCCACCTTCACCCTGCGCGCACGCAACCCGGAGTACGACCTCCACTTCGGCGGCAGGAGCGTGGTGTTCAGCTCGGTCGGTGGGCCGGCGTTCACCGCCGATCTCGCTCGCGGGCGCCGTAGCGGCACGCGCGCCGACCTGCAGGACACCATCCGCCTGATCCACATGCTCCCGGTGATCCATCAGGAAGGCGGCGGCGCATTCGAGGCGCTCGACCTGCCTGCCGAGACGCGCCATCTGCAGTTGTGCCTCGACCTGGCGAGGAACACGGATCGCAACTGGCACGGCACGGCGCTGGGGTGGCACCGGGCTGCGGACTGCATCGACATCGCAGCCGTCGCGCTGGGAACGGACCGCGCCGGGCTGGCGGAACGGCCGGCGCTGATGGCCGTGGTGAACACCAACTCCCCGCTCACGCTCGACCAGCCGATGGCGGAGGGGCTGATGGAGCTGGCGGCCGCCGGCCAGGTGGCGTGCATCACCCCGTTCACCCTCGCCGGGGCGATGGCGCCGGCATCACTGGCGGGAGCGTTGGCGTTGCAGAACGCCGAGGTGCTGGCAGGGGTTGTGCTCGCCCAACTCGTCCGCCCCGGGGTGCCCGTGATGTACGGGTCGTTCACGTCGAACGTCGATCTGCGCAGCGGCGCGCCGGCGTTCGGCACGCCGGAGTACATGAAGGCGTCGCAGGCCGGCGGCCAGCTGGCTCGCCGCTACGGCCTCCCGTACCGCTCGTCGAGCACGACCTCGGCCAACGGAGTGGACGCCCAGTCCGCCTACGAGAGCGTGCTGTCGCTGTGGGGCGCGGTGATGGGCGGGGCCAACCTCGTCTACCACGCGGCCGGTTGGCTGGAGAGCGGGTTGACGGCAAGCCGGGAGAAGTTCGTCACCGATGCCGAGGTGCTGCAGATCCTGGCCGAGTGGCTGCAGCCGATCACCGTGGACGACGACGCCCTCGGTCTCGACGCGATCCGCGAGGTCGGCCACGGGGGGCACTTCTTCGGTTCGCCGCACACCCTGGCCCGCTATCACGACGCGTTCTACGAGCCGCTGGTGAGTGATCGCCGCAACTTCGAGCGCTGGGCCGAGGAAGGGCGGGCGGACACGGCCACCCGGGCAGCCACTGTGGCGGACGAGTTGCTGGCGCAGTACGAGCAGCCGGCGCTGGACCCGTCGATCGACGAGGCACTGGAAGCGTTCGTGGCCCACCGGCTGGAGGCCTACGCTCGCTCGACCGAAGGAGGGCTGTGATGCGCGGACCACAGTGGTGGGTGGGCACCGACGAGACGGGAGGGATCCCCAACCCGGGCCGTCCCGATACCGCCGAACCGCCCCATTGGCGGCTCGACGCGATTGCCGCGGTCGAGCGGCCGCGCCAGTGCGAGGTGTCGCCCGACGGCGCGACGGTGGCGTTCATGCTCGACCGCGGCAGCAGCGACGTCTGGACGATGCCGACCGCCGGTGGCACCCCGACCAGGCTCACCACGCACCGGCCCCCGGCGCCCTACTGGGAGGACGGCAACGCCGTGTGGTCGCCGGACGGCACCCGCCTCGCGTACAGCCACGACGGTGCGGTGTGGACCGTGCCGGCCGCCGGCGGCGTGTCGACCCGAGTGGTCGAGGGCAGCGGCCCCGTCTGGCTGGACGACGAGCGCCTGGTGGTGGGCATCGCGCGCGCCGAGCGCACGGTGCTCTGCGTGGCCACCGTCGCCGACGCGTGGCCGCGGCCGATCGCCGAGGCGGGCGCGGACTATGTGACCGCGGTCGTGTCGCCGCAGGGCACGCACGTGGCGTACACCGTGTTCCACCACGACGACCTCAGCTGCACGTCGCTGCACATCGTGGACCTCGCCACCGGCCACTCGACGGCCGCGATGCACGTGCCCGGCATGCAATTGCGCTCGCCCGCGTGGGCACCGGACGGGGGCCGCTTGGCCGTCGCCTGCGAGGCGCCCGGATGGTACGAGGTGTTCGTGGTGGACGCCGCGGGCGGTGGCGCACGACAGCTCACCCACGACGGCGCCGACTTCGCCGAGCTCACGTGGTCGGCCGACGGTGCCGCGCTGCTCGCCACTCGTGCTCGCCGCGGCATCACCGACCTCGTGCGTGTCGACGTCGCCAGCGGCGCGGTCGCCGTGCTCGCCGAGGGCGGCACGTGGGCATCCCCACGGGCCCTTCCGGACGGCTCGGTGATCGGGGTGTTCGAAAGCGCCACCACCGCGCCCGAGCTGTGCCGGGTAAGCGCCAACGGTGTCGTCACGGTCCTCTTCGCACCCACCCCTGCGGCCGTGGTCGCCGCGCCACACGTCCGCCCGGAGCACGTGTCGTACCGTTCGTTCGACGGGTTGGAAGTCCATGGCTGGCTCTACCGGCCGGCAGGTGCCACCCGCGAACGGCCGTGCCCCGCGGTGGTGTTGCCGCACGGCGGGCCGACCTCGGTGACAGGCGACGAGTGGGACGGCGTGGCGCAGTACTTCGTGGACAAGGGCTACGCGTGGTTCGCCATCAACTTCCGTGGCAGCACGTCGTACGGGCGGGAGTTCGAGCGCGCGAACCATGGGGTGTGGGGCGTCGCCGATACGGAGGACTGCCTGGCGGCGCACACCTTCCTCGCCGACCTCGGGTGGGTAGACCCGACGAGGGTGGCGATCTTCGGGGCCAGCTATGGCAGCTACATGGCGCTGCACTCCGCCGTCGACGACCCCGAACACCGCTTTGCCTGTGCCGTGGCAAAGTACGGCGACTGCGACATCCTCACCTCGTGGGCGCAGGGCGACCTCGTCGGCCGCCTCGACCTGGAGCGGATGATGGGCCATCCACGCACAGCCCGCGCCGCGTATCGGGCCGGGTCGCCTGTCCATCGTCTGGAGCAACTGCAGGTTCCGGTGTTGGTGGCCCACGGCGAGCTCGACGAGCGGGTCAACCCCGCCCAAGCCCGCGAACTCGTCTCGGAGCTGCAGCGCCTCGGACGACAGTACGAATACGTCACCTACCCCACCGAGGGGCATGGCTTGCTGCGCACCGAGCCGTTCATCCACTTCCACCGCCGCCTCGAGCGCTTCCTCGACTGGTATCTGCTTCCGTGAGGCTGTGCCAGACTTCGCCGATGGGGAATGCGTCTCGATCTCGTGGAGTGGCAGTCGGGGTGGCGGTCGTCGTCGCGGTGTTCGGCTTGGCGTCGCAGCCGTCCGGCTCGGCGGGCGCCTCGGGCGATGAAGCGAAGGTCACGCTCACGGTCGGGCTCACCCAGGACGTCGACTCACCGAACGTCACCGTTGGCTACACAGTGGCGGCCTACGAGCTGTGGAACCTGCAGTACGCCACGCTCACGGACAAGGCGGCCGCGGACTATGCGATCGAGCCGGGCCTGGCGGAGAGCTGGGTGGCCTCCGACGACGGCCTCACCTTCACGTACACCTTGCGCGAGGGCCTCACCTGGAGCGACGGCGAGCCGCTCACGGCGGACGACGTGGCCTGGACGGTCAACACGTCGCGGGACCAGGCCTGGTTCAACCACTCCACGGTCACGGCCAACCTCACCGCAACCGCAGTGGACGACCGCACCGTGGAGATCGTGACGGCGGTTCCTGACCCGAAGCTCCCGACGATGGATGTCTACATCCTTCCCCGCCACATCTGGGAGGAGCACGCGGACAGCGACATCACGGCCTACGAGGCCACCGAGGGCGTCGGCTCCGGCCCGTTCGTGTTGGACGATTGGACACCTGGTCAAGGGTGGACGATGGTGGCGAACGAGAACTATTGGCAGGGCAAGGCGGCGATCGACCAGATCGTGTTCCAGGTGTTCACCGACGGCGCGGCAATGGTCACCGCGTTGGAGAACGGCGAGCTGGACGTGGCGCACGACATGCCGGCCGAGCAGTTCGTCTCGCTGCAGGGCACGGAGGGAATCGTCACCGTGGCCGGTGCGCAGGGCGGCTTCACCGAGCTGGCGATGAACGGGATGGCCGGGGGCATCGGCGACGGCCACCCCGCACTGCAGGACCTCAACGTGCGGCACGCGATCGCCATGAGCATCGATCGCCAGCAGTTGTTCGACAGGGTGGCGCTCGGCATCGGGCTGCCGCTGCACGTGCTCGGCGTGTCGCCGGACCAGGCGTGGCTCCCGGAGATCCCCGAAGCCGACCGGCTGGACTACGACCCGGCCGCGGCGAACCAGTTGCTCGACGACAACGGCTACCTGGACACCGACGGCGACGGGGTGCGCGAGATGCCCGGCGGCGGCGACCCCTTGCTGTTCCGCTACGCGGAGCGTTCCGAGGGCACCCAGGGTGCACCGATCCGTGAGCTCATCACCGGCTGGTTGGCGGAGGTCGGTATCGGCACCGAGGTGACGGTGTACGACGACGCCCAGCTCGGCCAGATTGTGTACGACGGCACGTACGACCTCTTCGTGTGGGGCTGGACCCCCTTCGTCGACCCGGACGTGATGCTGAGCTACTTCACCTGCGCGCAGGTCACCTACGACGCCGCGGTGCCGGGCTACAACGACGCCAACTGGTGCAGCCCGGAGTACGACGCGCTGTACGAGGAGCAGAACCAGGAGCTGGACAGGTCGCGTCGCATCGAGCTGGTGCAGGAGATGGGTCGCATCTTCTATCGCGAGAGCACCTATGTGGTCCTGTACCACGACGCGGACACCCAGGCATACCGCACCGACCGCTTTGAGGGCTGGCTGCAGCAGCCGACCGGCACCGGGCCGGTGGTGTTCAGCAACTCCTCGCCGACCTACTTCAACCTCCGGCCGATCTCCAGCGGGAGCGACAGCGAGGGCGACGGAGAGGGCGAGGGCGACGGAGCGAGCGACGGCGACTCGGTGAGCCCCAAGAGCGACGACGGCGGGTCTTCCGCGGGGCTGATCATCGGCATCGCCGCCGGTGCCGTCGTGCTGGCGTTGCTCGGCTGGTTCCTGCTCTCCCGACGCGGCGCCTCTCGCGACGATCGCGAGTAGCCCCGCGCGTGCCCGGTATGTCATCCGCAAGCTGATCGGCGCGGTCAGCACGCTGGCGTTCGTCACCGTGTTCAACTTCTTCCTGTTCCGAGTCGTGAACCGGAACCCGGTGGAGTCGATGTTCAGGGGGCGCAACCTCACTCGTGAACAACTCGCCGACCTGACGCGCAAGTTCAACCTCGACGGGTCGAAGTGGGATCAGTTCGTCGCCTACTTGCGACAGCTGTTGCGCGGCGACCTCGGGCTGTCGTTCAAGGGCAACCGGCCGGTCACCGAGGTGATCGGCGAGGCGCTGTGGCCCACCGTGCTGTTGGTCGGTTCGTCCACCCTGCTGGCAATGATCGGGATCACGATCGGCTACCGCGCCGGTTGGAAGCGCGGCACGCGGCAGGACACCGTGGCCACGTCGCTCTCGATGCTGACCTACTCGATGCCCGAGTTCTGGATCGGCATGGTGATGCTGGGGTTGTTCGCGGCCAAGCTCGGCTGGTTCCCCGTGGGCGGCTTGGAGGACTCCGGCAGCACGGCCACCGGCTTCGCGCAGTTGCTGGATCAGTTCCATCACATGGTGCTGCCGGCGGTGGTGCTGGCCGTGGCGTACGTGGGGGAGTACATGATCGTTGCCCGCTCGGCGATGATCGAAACGCTGCGCGAGGACTATCTGCAGCTGGCACGGGCGAAGGGCATGCGCGAGGACGAAGTCCGCCGCAGGCACGCGGTGCCCAACGCGCGGCTGCCGGTGGTCAGCCTCTCGGCCATCAACTTCGGGTTTGTGTTCAGCGGCGCGATCGCCGTGGAGTCCATCTTCTCCTGGCCCGGCCTGGGGCAGGCCACCTTCCTGGCCGTGCGCGGCCCCGACCTGCCCGTGCTGCAAGGCCTGTTCTTGCTGATGAGCGCCACCGTGATCTTCGCCAACCTGGTCGCCGATCTGCTGTACGGCCGGCTTGACCCGCGGGTGATGGGCCGATGACCGCCTCGATCACCTGGACGCGGCGGCGGGCGCTGGCCGCCGACGCCTGGCGTCGGCTGCGGCGCGACCGGCTGGCGATGGTGGCCCTCACGGTGCTGGCCGGGTTCGTCGCAATGGCGCTCCTCGCGCCCCTCGTGTCCGACCGCGCCGACTTCAATGCGATCAACACCGGCGGCAACCCCACGCATCGCTCACCCACGGGGCAGTTCGTCCTCGGCACGGACGGCCTTGGCCGCAGCATGGCGTTGCAGTTCATGTGGGGCGCCCGGGTGAGCCTGCTCGTCGGGTTCGCGGCGACGGTGCTGATGATCGCCCTGGGCGTGGTGGTGGGCCTCTCGGCCGGGTTCTTCGGGGGCTGGGTCGACGCGGTGCTGATGCGCGTGACGGACTGGTTCCTGGTGATCCCGTTCCTGCCGCTGGCGATCGTGCTCGCGTCCGTGCTGGAGCGCGGGCTTGCCACGATCGTGCTCGTCATCGGTATCACGTCGTGGCCGAGCACCGCGCGACTCGTGCGTTCACAGGTGCTGTCGGTACGCGA
>JBPOIX010000095.1:0-15205 GCA_052034175.1 Actinomycetota bacterium | reverse complement strand
TGCGCTCGCTCGGCGCCACGCTGGCCGGCACGAAGGACCCCGGCGTGATGGCGCTCGGTGCCTCGAACAAGATGTTCTGGAGCGAGATGCACAAGGCCGCGATGGAGCTCGCCCTGGACATCCACGGGCCAGCCTCGATGCTGGTGGACACCGGGGCGGGGTCGTCGTGGCCCGGCACGGCCCGCGAGAAGCGCCGCGAGGGCTACCCCGTCAGCCCGATGATGAGCGCCTTCTTCTTCAGCCGCAGCGAGACCATCTGGGGCGGCACCAGCCAGATCCAGCGCAACATCGTCGGCGAGCGCGTCCTCGGCCTCCCCAAGGAACCCCAAGCCGCCAACGGCTGACGCGTCCCCGGTCGCGGACTGAGTGCCCGTTCTCCCAACCGAACGCTGGCGGAGAAGGTGCGGGACGGCCGAGCATTCGCCGCCAGCGTCGAGGCTCGGCCGCTGCGAGCGCGAGTCAGGCCTCGGGGTCGTGCATGATCTCCCGCACTTCCTGCGCGCAGCGGCAGGCGGCGGCGAAGAGGGCGGCCCAGGCGAGCGCGTCCTCGCGGGTGGGCACGTCGATGATCGAGAACCCACCCACGACCGCCTTCGTCTCGGGGTACGGCCCGTCGACGGCCACTCCGTCGGTCCCGACGATGCTGGCCTGCTGGCGCTCCAGCCCGCCGCCGGTGACCCACACGCCCGCGGCCTTGGCCGCCCGCAGCACCTCGTGCGCGGCCTCACCCACGGCGGGAAAGTCCTCGTCGGCGATGTGGTCCATCGAGCCGTCGTCGAACGAGATCAGGTACCGGGTCATGTCGCGCTCCTTGTTCGAATGCACCGTGCTCGCGCGGGCCGCACCCCCAGCGCCGCGGGTCCGGTCGTAAAGATCGAAATCTGAATGAAGTGAACACTGCCACTGTCTCGGCGGCACGCGTTCGACCAGGGTGTGTTCACCCCGAGGCAGTGACCCGATCCACCACCGGTGGCGCGTCCGCGGACGCGCCACCGCGCCCGCTGGCACCCACCCGATACGCGGCGCGCACGAGCGCCGTCGCCTGCTCCACCTGGGCCTGGGTGCGGGCGTGCACCACGGCCAGCGGCCGGTCGGGGCCAACGTCCGCACCCGGCCCGGCCACCGCCGTCAGGCCCACCGCCGGGTCCACCGGGTCCTGCGGCCGGGTACGGCCGCCACCCAACGCCACCACCACCATGCCCACCGCCCGCGTGTCCACGGAGCGCACCACGCCCGGGCGCACCGGGAACACGGGCACCTCCAGCGGCGCCCACTCCAGATGCTTCCACGGGTCGTCGACGAACTTCTTCGGCCCGCCGAGCGCGGCCACCATCTGCCCGAACTTCTCCGCCGCAGCACCGCTGTCCAGCGCGGCATGCAGCAGCTTGCGGGCCGCGCCCACCGAGCGGGCCAGCCGGCCCGACACCAGCATCTCGGCGCACAGCGCCATCGTCACCTCATGCATCCGAGGCTCGCGCCGTGCCCCCGTGAGGTAGTCCACCGCGTACGCCACCTCGACCGCGTTGCCTGCGGCGTCGGCCAGCGGGCGGTCCATGTCCGTCACCAGCGCCGTCGTCGGCAGGCCCGCACCCGTGGCCACGGAGGCGATCGACTGCGCCAGCGCGCGGGACTTCGCCAGCGTCGGCATGAACGCGCCGTTGCCGGTCTTGACGTCCATCACCAGGCCCTGCAGCCCAGCGGCCAGCTTCTTCGACAGGATCGACGCCGTGATCAGGGGAATGCTCTCCACCGTGGCCGTGACGTCGCGGATCGAGTACAGCCGCTTGTCGGCCGGCGCCAGGTCGGCCGTCTGGCCGATGATCGCGCAGCCCACCTTGCCGACGACCGAGCGGAACTTCGCCATCGTCGGGTCGGCCACGTAGCCGGGGATCGACTCCATCTTGTCGTAGGTGCCGCCCGTGTGGCCGAGGCCGCGGCCGGAGATCATCGGCACGTACCCGCCGCACGCGGCCACCATCGGCGCCAGCATCAGGCTGACCGTGTCGCCCACGCCACCGGTGGAGTGCTTGTCCACCACCGGCCCGGGGAGGTCCCACCGCAGGACGGTGCCGCTGTCGCGCATGGCCAATGTCAGCGCAACGGCCTCGGCACGTGTCATCCCCTTGAAGTAGGTGGCCATCGCGAACGCCGCGGCCTGCCCCTCGGACACCGCGCCGCTGACCAACCCCTCCACGAACTCGGCGATCGCCTCGCCGCTCAGCTCACGCCCGTCGCGCTTGGCGCGCACCGTCTCCTGCGGCAGCATCAGTAGGCCTCCGTCGACGTCACGCCCGTGTCGCCCTCGAGCGCGGCCAGCAGCGCGGTGAGCAGCCCGCTGGCGCCGAAGCGGAACGTGGCGGGCCCGGCCCAGCCGGCGCCCATCACTCCGTCGGCCTGCTCGATGTAGGCGGTGGCGTCGGCCAGGGTGCGGATGCCGCCGCTCGGCTTCAGGCCCACCGGCCACGCGGCCGAACGGATGACCCCGAGCATGATCGCCGTGGCCTCCAGGGTGGCGCTGGTGGGCGTCTTGCCGGTGGATGTCTTGATGAAGTCCGCCCCGTGCTCCACCGCCACGTGCGCAGCCCTCTCGATGGCGTGGGCATCGCCCAGTTCACCGGTCTCGAGGATCACCTTCAGCACGTGCCCGTCCTTCGGCACGGCCCCGCGTACTGCCTCCAACATCAGCGCCACGTGCTCGCTCGCGCCTTGCAGGAGAGCGTGGTAGGGGAGCACCAGGTCGATCTCGTCCGCGCCATCGGCCAGCGCGGCTTCGACCGCGGCCACCACGTGCGGAGTGGGCTCGTCGCCGCCGGGGAAGTTCACCACCGTGGCGATGCGCACCGGCGTACCCTCGAGCAACCGGCGGGAGAGCGCCACGTGCCGCGGCCACACGCAGACCGCGGCCACCGGCCCGTACGGCGTGACAGCCCTGCCACACAACGCCTCCACGTCGGCGTCGGTGGCGTGGTCGCCAAGTTCGGTGAGGTCCAGGCAGGCGATGGCGCGGCGGGCGATGTCGTTCACACCGCCACCGTACTGGCGCTGCGGGCGCCGCGGGTAGGGACCTCCGTCTCGCGGCGGGCTGGCCGTCGGCTCGGGCAGACTGGGCGGCGATGACCGAGCTGCTCTACCTCCGCGACGCCTACCTCACCGAGTTCACCGCCACCGTCGTGGCCACCCGCGAGGGCGGCATCGCGCTCGACCGCACCGCGTTCTACCCGACGGGCGGGGGCCAGCCGCACGACACCGGCACGCTCGCCGGCCTGTCCGTCGCGAATGTGCGCAAGGAGCGCGACGACGACGGCGCGGAGCACGTGTGGCACACGGTGGAGGGCGGCCCGCTGCCCGAGCCGGGCGCCGTCGTCGCCGGCACCGTGGACTGGGGGCGCCGCCACCAGCTGATGCGCACCCACACCGCCCTGCACGTGCTGTGCGGCGTGATCTGGAACGAATGGCGGGTGCCCGTGACGGGCGGCAACATGGAACCGTTGTCGGCGCGCATGGACTTCGAGTTCGACCCCGTGCCCGAGGGCTTCGGCCCGCGCATCGAGGAGCTTGTCAACGCCGAGCTCGCCGCCGACCGCCCGATCGCCGTCGAGTTCCTCCCGCGGGACACCGCGGTGCAGGACGAGGACCTCATCCGCACCAAGGTGTCGCTCATCCCCGAGAGCGTGACGGAGATCCGCGTCGTGGACATCGTCGGCCTGGACAAGCAGGCCGACGGCGGCACCCATGTTCGCTCCACCAACGAAGTTGGCCGCATCCGCGTGACGAAGCTGGAGAACAAGGGCAAGGGCAACAAGCGCGTCCGCCTGGAGATCGTGTGACCGCGTCCGCGCCCCGCGGACGCTGCCACCGGGATCTCGCGGTAGCTGCGAGTTCCGGTACCTGCGTGCGGCGAAGGACTTCCTAACCTCGGCTGCATGAGCGAGCACGTGCGCGAGGCGGAGCAGTTCCTGGCGGAGCACTGGCGGCCGGGCATCGACCCCGATGAATGGCGGGCCACGGTCGTGGACCACCGCTGGGCCGCGCTCCGCTGGCCGTCGCAGTGGTACGGCCGCGACCTCACCGACGACCAGGCGAGGGAGGTCGAGGCAGCCTTCCGTGCGGCCGGAGCGACAGGCCCCGGGCAGGACGTCTACAACCTGTGGGCCGGCACGATGCTGGCGTTCGGCAGCGACGAACTGAAGACCCAGTTCATGCGCGCCCTCCTGCTCGACCAGGTGGCGATGTGTCTGCTCTACAGCGAACCGGGCGCCGGAAGCGACCTGGCCGCAGTGCGCACCACAGCGGTGCGCGACGGCGACGAATGGGTGGTGAACGGCCAGAAGGTGTGGACCAGCGGCGCCCGCAGCGCCGACTACGGCATGCTGATCGCACGCACGGACTGGGACCAGCCCAAGCATCGCGGCATCACGTTCTTCTGGCTGCCGATGCGCCAGCCAGGTGTGGAGGTGCGTCCGCTGCGCCAGGCCACGGGCGACGCCCGCTTCAACGAGGTGTTCATCACCGACGCCCGCGTGCCGGCAACCCACCAGCTCGGTGAGTTGAACAAGGGCTGGTGGGTGCTGCAGACCGCGCTGGCGTACGAGCGGGCCACGATGGGCGTCTCCCGGCGCGGCGGCGAACAGGGCGGGGTCCGCGGTGCCACCGCAGCCGCCCACGGCGACATCCCCACGCCCGACATCTCGCTCGTCAAGCTGGCCCGTGCGCTGGGCAAGAGCCACGACCCGCACGTGCGCCAGGAGCTGATGCGCCTCCACTGCACGCGCACCGTGAACGACTGGAACGGGGAGCGCGCCAAGGCGGTGGCGAAGGCCGGCGGCTCCTCGCCGCTCGCATCGCTGGGCAAGCTGGCGATGGCGCAGATCCTCCACGCCGCCGGCCGCCTCCAGGGCCATCTGCTCGGCATGGAGGGAACGCTGGACGGCGACCAGAACCCGCGTGCCCGCGACGCCGCCTACTCGCAGCTGAACGCGTACTTCTTCTCCATCGGCGGTGGGACGGACCAGATCCAGCGCAACATCATCGGTGAACGCCTGCTCGGCCTGCCCAAGGAGCAGGAGGTCGACCGCGAGATGCCCTTCCGGGACGTGCCTGCTGCCGGGATGCGCTAATACTTCCCACACATCTCTCTGGGCATTCTCTGCGCAACGACGAGAAGGGGACCATTGTGTCGACGGGACAGAACCGAGTGTGGCGCTCGACGATTGCGGCCACGAGCATCATCATCGCCGGCCTTGCCGGCGCCGCAGCAACGCCCGTGGCCGCCGACGGCGCCTCCGGCACCACCACCTACCTGGCCCAGGTGGCCGGCAAGGTGGACGTCGGTGGCGACCATGCCTGTGCCGTCACCGATGCGGGTGAGGTGTGGTGCTGGGGCTGGAACCTCGTCGGGCAGCTCGGCGACGGCACGAACGACACGGCAGATACGCCGGTGGCAGTAGTGGGCCTCCCCTCGCCCGGGCGGGCACAGGCCGTGGCAGCCGGTCGCACCTTCACGTGTGCACTGCTGGTGGACGGTGCGGTGTCCTGCTGGGGTGACGACTACTACGGCCAGCTCGGTGACGGGCCGACCAACTCCACGTCCAACGCCCCGCTTGCTCCGATCGACCTGCCCGGCTCGGGCTTCGCGCAGCAGATCTCCGCCGCGGAGGACTACGCCTGCGCCCTGCTCACCGACGGCGCGGTCACCTGCTGGGGCGACGACGCCAACGGCCAGTTGGGGAACGGCGCCGCCGGTGCCCAGACGAGCCCGCCGGCCCCGATCACCCTGCCCGGGCCTGGAACCGCCAAGGCCGTCAGCGCCGGCGCCGACCATGTCTGTGTCGTGCTGACCGACGGTGGCGTCACGTGCTGGGGCCAGGGCCTCGATGGCCGGCTCGGGAACGGGGGCACATCGACGGTCACCGCACCGCCGGCACCGATCACCCTGCCCAGCCCCGGTACGGCGGCGGCCGTCAGCGCCGGCTATCGCCACTCGTGCGCCGTGCTCACCAGCGGTGCCGTCACCTGCTGGGGGCAGGACTTCTCCGGGGAGTTGGGCAACGGCACCGGCAGCACCGACGACGTGCTCACCCCTCCCTCGCCGATCACCCTTCCCGGAAGCGCGATCGCCGCGTCCGTCTCGGCGGGGTTCGACGGCACGTGCGTCGTGTTGTCCGATGGCGACGTCAGCTGTTGGGGGACGGGGCGGTACTACCGGCTCGGCACCGGCTCCATCGTCACCTCGCACTCCCCGAGCAGCCCGATCGACATGCCCGGCGCGTACCTCGCCTACGCCGTGGCGGTTGGCGACTCGACCGTGTGTGCCCTGGCCGGCGCGGGCGTGGTGTGCTGGGGTGACGACATCTACGGCACCGCGGGTGTCGGCACCCTGAACGGCGACAACCAGTTCCCCAGCGACCCGTTCGACGTGATCGGCGCCAACCCGGTGGATGGCCTCACCAGCTATGTGCAGGGCAACTGCTCCCTGCAGTCGGCTTCCGGAGTGCTGCGCTGCTGGGGCCTCAACGACGACGGGCAACTCGGCCTCGGCACCTCGGACTCGGAGGCGCACGACGCCCCTGGCGCGCGCGTCACGTTTCCTGCACCGGACAGCGTGGTGATGGCCGACGGCTTCATGGAGCACATCTGCGCCGTCCAGAGCGGCGGTCAGCTGGCCTGCTGGGGCCTGGATCAGAACGGCCAGGTGGGCAATGGCAGCGCTACCAGCGTCGAGGAACCCACGCCGGTGGCGATCACCCTGCCCTCGCCCGGTACTGCCACCGATGTCGGCACCGGGTACTCGTTCTCCTGTGCCCTGCTCACCGATGGCAAGGTCACCTGCTGGGGCAGCGACGACGACGGGCAGCTCGGCAACGGCGCGACCACCGGGCTCGTGCATGCGCCGCCCGCCACGATCACCCTGCCGGCACCCGGCACTGCCTCGAAGATCGACGCCGGTTACGCGTTCGCCTGCGCCCTGCTCACCGACGGCAAGGTCACCTGCTGGGGCAACGATTCGTCGGATCAGCTCGGCAACGGCGCCGCCTCCGCCGACGTCACGGCTCCGCCGGCCCCGATCACCCTCCCCGGCCCGGGTACGGCGGTGGACATCGAGCTCGGTGAACGACACGCCTGCGCACTGCTCACCGACGGCAGCGTTGCCTGTTGGGGCGAGGACCTGCAGGGCCAGGTGGGCAATGGTGGCGTGCCCGGCTGGGTAAATACCCCGGTCCTCATCTCCATGCCGGGTGGCCTGGACGCCACGGAGTTGGCGCTGGGGTGGGATCACTCCTGCGCCCGGCTGACCGGCTTCTCGGTGGCCTGCTGGGGCGGGGGCGGCGACGGCCAGCTCGGCTACGGCGACCGGGAGGACCGCAATGCAGCCACTGCGGTGGTTCCCCTGCCCACGGATGCGATCGCCATCACCGCCGGCTACGACAGCACGTGCGCAGCGCTCGACACCGGTCTGGTGACCTGCTGGGGTGCGGACAGCTACGGCCAGATCGGCAACGGTGAGCCGGACGGCGATGCGGTCCACAGCCCGTCCTACTTCGCCGATCTCGACTCCCGCCCGGTGTGGGTCCCCGACTTCACAACGCTGGCACCGGCCCGCCTGCTCGACACCCGCCCGGCGGGTGCCACGGTGGACGACCTGTTCGAAGCCACCGGCACGGTGGCGGGCGGTTCCACCGTGGAGCTGCAGGTCGGCGGCCGCGGCGGTGTGGCCCCGAATGCCGAGGCCGCAACGCTGAACGTCACGGCCGTGGCCCCCACCGGCACCGGCTGGGTCACCGTCTACCCCTGTGGCGAACCCCAACCGAACGCGTCCAACCTCAACGTGGTCAACGGTGTGAACGTGGCCAACGCAGTCGTGGCCCAGCTCGGCGAGGACGGCAAGGTGTGTCTGTACGCCTCCGTCACGATGCACCTCCTCGCCGACGTCAGCGGCGTGGCCCCCACCGCGTCCGGTTTCGCCGGCGCCGCGCCGGAGCGCTTCATGGAGACCCGTTCCGGCGTCCAGTACACGACCATCGACGGTCAGTTCCAGGGCGCCGGCCAGATGGCGGCGGGTTCCACGACGGAGCTGCAGATCACCGGCCGTGGCTCCACGCCCATCTCCGCCAGCGCGGAAGCGGTCATCCTCAACGTCACCGCGGTCACCCCGCCCGGCAGCGGCTACCTCACGGTCTACCCGTGTGGGGAGACCCGCCCGAACGCCTCCAACCTCAACTTCGTTCCCGGCCGCTCCACCCCGAACTCGGTGCTCGTGGGCATCGGTACCGGTGGCGACGTGTGCATCTACAACTCGTCGGCCACCCATCTCATCGTCGATGTCGTCGGTGTCCTCACGAGCATCGCGCACACCACCGCCACCCAGCCCAAGCGCCTTGTCGAAACCCGCGTCGGCCCCCTCTTCACCACGTTCGACGGCGAGTACGAAGAGCTCGGCAAGGTCACGGCCGGCAGTACCCATGCCTTCCAGGTGGCACCGCGAGCCGTGAACGGGGACACTCGCTTCGTGTGGCTCAACGTCACGTCCATCCAGTCCGAGGCCGGCGGCTTCCTCACGGTGTACTCGTGCGACATCGCCCAGCCGAACGCGTCCAACCTCAACTTCCCCGTCGGCGTCACGGTGGCGAACTCGGTGCTGGTGGAGATCGGCGAGTCCGGCGATGTCTGCGTGTACTCGTCCGCCACCACCCACCTGGTGGTGGACCTCGACGGCATCCTCATCAACGGGTACGCACCACCCGTCTGAGTTCACGAACGTGTCACAGTGGTGGCATGCGCAGGAAACCGGCCCCCGACAGCGTGGGTGCATGACGATGGCCGAACTGCGCACCACCACGGGCACGTGGGACGAACTGGTCGACGGCGAGGGGAACCCGCGCCCGGGGGCGGGTGAGCTCGTGCAGCAGCTGCAGGACCTCGGCCTGGCCGAGCTGCAGCAGCGTCAGGACCTGGCGGAGCTGGACATCCTCGGGATGGGCATCACGTTCACGGTGTACAGCGACGGTCGCGGCATCGACCGCGCCTGGCCGTTCGACATCGTGCCGCGGGTCATCGCCGCCAGCGAGTGGCGCCGCGTCGAGCGTGGCCTGCAGCAGCGGTTGAGAGCGCTGAATCTGTTCATCGACGACCTCTACCATGCCCAGCGAATCGTGGCCGACGGGGTGTTCCCCGCGGGGCTGCTGGAGGAATCCGTCAACTTCCGGCCGCAGTGCATCGGTGTGTCCCCGCCGCACGGAGTGTGGGCCCACATCAGCGGCAGCGACCTGGTGCGCGACGGCGACGGCACGATGTACGTGCTGGAGGACAACCTGCGCGTGCCCAGCGGGGTGAGCTATGTCCTGGAGAACCGGGCCATCTCCAAGCGGGCGTTCGCCGACCTGTTCGCCCAGCAGAGCATCCTCCCCGTGGACGGCTACACCGACGAGCTGAAGCGCATGCTCGCCTCCCTGTCGCCCGCGGGTGTGGCCGACCCGACGATTGCCGTGCTCACGCCCGGCATCTTCAACAGCGCCTACTTCGAGCACAGCTTCCTCGCGCAACGGATGGGCGCCGCGCTCGTCGAGGGGGCGGACCTCGTGGTCGGCAACGACGACTGTGTGTACATGCGCACGATCGATGGCCGCGAGCGGGTGCATGTCATCTACCGCCGCATCGACGACCTCTTCCTCGACCCCGAAGCGTTCCGCCCGGACAGCGCGCTCGGTGTCCCCGGCCTGATGCGCGCGTGGCGGGCGGGCAACGTGGGGATCGCCAACGCGCCCGGTGCCGGCGTGGCGGACGACAAGGTGGTCTACGCCTGGGTACCGGACATGATCCGCTACTACCTCGGCGAGGAGCCCCTCTTGCCGAACGTGCCGACGTACCGCTGCCAGTACCCGGACGAGCGCCGATTCGTGCTGGACAACATGCGCGAGCTGGTGATGAAGCCGGCGAACGAGAGCGGCGGCTACGGCCTCACGATCGGCAACCGCGCCACCGACGACGAACTGGCGGTCGCCGCCGCGCAGATCGAGGCCGACCCGCGCAACTGGGTGGCGCAACCGATCCTCAACCTGTCCACCGCGCCGACGCTGTGCGACGGCCGGCTGGAGCCACGCCATGTGGACCTGCGGCCGTTCATCCTCAGCGGCGCCACCCAGTACGTCACCGCCGGCGGGCTCACCCGCGTGGCATTGCGCCGCGGTTCGCTCGTGGTGAACTCCTCCCAGGGCGGCGGCAGCAAGGACACCTGGATCGTCGACGACGAGTGGAGTGCCTGATGCTCCTCAGCCGAGTGGCCGACAACCTGTACTGGGGCTCCCGCTACCTGGAACGTGCGGAGGACACCGCACGTGTCGTGCGCGCGTTCACCGACCTGCTGCTCGACCTGCCCGCCGGTGTGGCCTCCAGCTGGGAACCGCTGCTGGCCATCGCCGGCAGCCGCGAGGAGTACGCCCGCGGCCATGTGCGCGCCGCGGAGAGCGACATCGTGCGCTTCCTCGTGGCGGACCTCCACAACTTCGGCAGCGTCGTCAGCAGCGTCGCCTCCGCTCGGGAGAACCTGCGCACCACCCGTGAGGTGCTGCCGCGGGAGGCCTGGCAGGCGGTGAACGACCTGTTCCTGTTCACCGGCCGCGAACCGGAGAGCGGGGTGGACCGCCGTTCCCGCTCGCGCTTCCTCGCTCGCGTGATCGACGAGATCCAGCAGCTGGACGGGGTGCTGTCCGGCTCGATGCTGCGCGACGAGGCGTACGAGATGTGGCGCCTCGGGCAGGCCATCGAACGTGCGGACATGACCACGCGAGTGCTCGGGGTGCGGGCCGCGGCGCTGCTCGGCGCCACCGGTGTGGCCGCCGAGTACGACGATGTGCAGTGGATGGGCGTGCTGCGTGCGGTCACCGGCCTGCAGATGTACCAGCGCTCCACTCGCGGTCCGATCGACGGTGCCGGTGTCGTGCAATTCCTGCTGTTCGACGAGCACTTCCCGCGCAGCGTGCACGGTTGCCTGGTGCGCATCCGCGCGGCGCTCGCCCGCCTCCCGCGCCCCGAGGACACCATGCCCGCCGCGGAGACCGTGGCGGCGCAACTGGCGGCCGTGCGCGATGTGGCCGGCGACGGTGTGGCGCTCGATGCCGCGATGGACGTGGTGCAGGGTGCGCTGGCGGACCTCAACGATGCGGTGCGCGCAACGTTCGTGACCGCGGCAGAGTAGGTACCCATGTCCACCGCCACGTTCCGCTACGCCCCACCGCCGGGCCGCTTCGACGAAGTGGTCGGCACCGACGGCGTGACGCGGGACGTCTGGCGCGGGGTGGCGCGGGCGCTTGGCTCGCTGGAGCCTGCGGTACTGATGGACCGGCTGCGCCAAGCGGATCGGCTGCTCGATGCCGAGGGCACGGGGCATCTCGTGCACGACCTGACGTTGGCGGACAGCCGCCACGGCCCCCCGGCGGCGGCCCCAGGCCGCGCGGTCAGCCATCCGTGGCGACTCGACCCGATCCCGTACGTCCTCGACGCGGTCGAGTTCGACTGGTTGGCTGCGTGCGCCGTCCAACGGATGAAGGCCTTGGAGGCGGTGCTCGCGGACTGTTACGGCCCGCGCCGCCTGCTGGCCGAAGGTGTGCTGCGCCCGACGGACCTGTTCGCCCAGCCGACGTTCCGCCCGGCGGCGGGTGGGCCCGGCGCGGTCACGCGCTGGCTCACGTCGTACGCCGTGGACCTGACGCGCGACGACGCCGGCGTGTGGCATGTGGTGCACGACGCGGCGGGCGCGCCGAGCGGGCTCGGCTACGCGCTGCTCAACCGCACCGTGCTCACCCGGCTGCTGCCGGACGGCCTGCGCGCCGCCGGCGCATCTCCCATCCAGCAGCACGCGGACGCACTGCGCCATGCGTTGGCCTCCGTCGCTCCTGCAGGCCGGCCCAGCCCGCGCACGGTGCTGCTGTCCGCCGGGCCCTCGAGCGACACCTACGTCGAGCACAGCTACCTGGCGTCGCGCCTTGGTGTGCACCTCGTGGAGGGTGCGGACGTGGTGATGCGCGCGGGCCGGCTGTGGCTGCGGGCGATCGACGGCCTCGAACCGATCGACGTGGTGCACCGCCGCGTGGACGACGCCCACCTCGACCCGTTGGAACCCGGCCACCTCGGTGGTGGTGTGGGCGTGCCCGGGCTGGTGTGGGGTGCCCGGGCCGGTGGGGTCGCGCTGGCGAACGCCTACGGCACGTCGCTGGCGGACAGCACGGCGATCGCCGCGTGCCTGGCCGATGCGGCGCCGCTGCTCCTCGGGGAAGCACTGCGCCTCGGCGTGCTGCCGCCAGGGGCACACCTCGCCACGTCGCCGGTGTTCGACCGCGCCGACGCCACGGTGCGCCCGCGGCCCGTGGTGGTGCGGCTGCAGGTCGTGCGCCACGGGGACACGTTCACGGTCATGCGCGGTGGAGCGGCGCGGGTGATGGCGGACGGTGATCACCCGACCCATCCGACGGCGCAGATCGCCAAGGACGTGTGGGTCATCGGTGGCGCGGCGAGCCGGGTGGCGCGGGTGACGGTGGCGCCTCCCCAGGTGGACTACGGCTCGTCCGTGCCCAAGCGGGTGGCGGATTCCATGTACTGGCTCGGCCGTGCCGCAGAGCGGGCCGAAGTGGCCACGCGGACGTTGCGGGTCGTGTCGCAGCAGGTGGAGCAGGACCCGACCCTGGTGGTGGTCGGTGACGGCGGCTGGGGCGTGGGTGCGCGTGCACTGTTGCGCGCCGCGCAGGGCGTGCCCCTCTCCGGTGTGGACGGGGCGCCGGTGGCGGAATGGTTGCCGGTGGAGCTGGTTGCCACCGCGGCCTCGGCGGGCGCGCAACTGGCGGCGCTGGTGCAGGAAGCGGCGTCGGTGCGCGAGTACCTCAGCACCACCACCGGGCGCGTGCTCGGCCGGCTGGCGCGGGCTCAGGCGCAGCTGGCGGACGCCAACCCGTCGCCGGAAGACCTGGACGGTGTGCTGGCCGACCTGGCGGCACTGGCCGGGTTGGCGATGGAGAGCACCGTGCGCGGACCCTCGTGGCGTTTCCTCGACCTCGGTCGCCGGCTGGAGCGCGCGCTCGCCGTCCTCGGTGCCACGGAAGCCGCGCTCGGGCCGGCGGTGGCACAGTTGGCCTTGCAGCCGTTGGCGGAGGCGACGCTCGGTGCACACGAGTGCCTCGTGGCGTATCGCCGCCGCTACCGCAGCGACGTCGACCTCGGTGCCGTCACGGAGCTGTTGCTGCACGACGACGCCAACCCGCGCAGCCTGGCATTCCAGCTGGACCGTTTGCGTGAACATGCGGCCGGGCTCGGCTGGCCGGACGGCAGCCGCCTGGTCGAGGAGGCCGCGGTCGCCGCGCTCTCCCACGTCGAGGACACCGTCGTTGCCGGCCGTCGGATCGGTGTGGACGCGCTTGTGCTGGCCGTGCGCGCACCACTGCTGGCCCTGGCCGACGCCGTGGTGCAGCGCTGGTTCGCCGACCCTGTGAACCCCACCGTGGTCCGGGGCCAGTAGTGACCCGCTTCCGAGTCGTGCACCGCACGGAGTACGCCTACGGGCGCTCCATGGCCGACGGCTTCACCAGCGTGCATCTCGCGCCGCGGGGAACGCCCGCGCAGGTTGTGCACACGGTCGCGCTGCGCATCGAACCGCAGCCCGACGAGATGGAGCACGTGACGGATCAGTTCGGCAACGCCGTCACCCTGCTGGCGGTGCACCGCCCACACACGGCGCTGCTGCTGGAATCCGTGATCGAGGTGGACGTGTCGGTTCCACCGACACCTGTCGCCGACACCCCTTGGGAGGCCGTCGTGGCCGCCGCCGCGGGCGCCTCCGGTGCGCTGGCGTGCGACCTTGGGCCGTACCTCGCCCATACCGATCAGACACCGTTCGTCGGCGGTGTCTCGGGGCTCCCGTCGCTGACCGCGCCGGAGTTCACTCCCGGCCGTGGCGTGGTGGAGGCCACGAGGGCGCTCTGTTCCCGCATCTTCTCCGAGTTCCGCTTCGAGCCCGGGTTCACCGACGTCACCACCCCGCTGGCCGCCGTGCTCGCGGAGCGGCGCGGGGTGTGCCAGGACTTCGCCCACGTCACCGTCGCCGCGCTGCGGTCCGTCGGCCTGCCGGCGCGCTACGTCAGCGGCTACATCGAGACGGCGCCGCCGCCCGGGGAGCCCAAACTGGTGGGGGTGGATGCCTCGCACGCGTGGTGCGCCGTGTGGGCGGGGGAGGCCGGCTGGCTCGACCTCGACCCGACGAACGACCAGATGCCGCCGCTGCGGCACATCACCGTCGGCTGGGGGAGGGACTACCACGACGTCACGCCGGTGCGTGGCGTGGTGATCGGTTCCGGCGGCGGGCAGACACTGTCCGTCGCCGTCGATGTGGCCGCGATCGGCTGATCATCGTCGTGGCTGAAAACCGCCAGTGAGTTCGGCTGAAAACCGCCACACTGGTCCACGTGCAGCTCGACCACGACCGGTGCTACCTCGCCATCCAGAGCCGTGACGCGCGCTTCGATGGCTGGTTCGTCACGGCCGTGCGCACCACGGGCATCTACTGCCGGCCGTCCTGCCCGGCCATCACGCCGAAGCGCACCAACGTCGAGTTCTTCCTCGCCGCGGCCACCGCTCAGGCGCACGGCTACCGGGCGTGCAAGCGGTGCCGCCCCGACGCCTCGCCGGGGTCACCGGAGTGGAACGGCCGGGCGGATGTCGTGGGGCGGGCGATGCGCCTGATCGCCGACGGCATGGTGGACCGCGAGGGTGTGCCCGGCCTGGCGGGCCGGCTGGGCTACAGCGAACGGCAGGTGCACCGCCTTCTGACCGCGGAGCTCGGCGCCGGCCCGCTCGCGCTCGCCCGGGCTCAGCGCGCCCAGACGGCGCGCATCCTCATCGAGACCACCACCCTGCCGATCACCGACGTGGCGTTCGCCGCCGGCTTCCACAGCGTGCGCCAGTTCAACGACACGATCCGCCAGATCTTCGCCGCCTCACCCACCGACCTGCGCGCGGCGCGGCGACCCACCGGCGCCGGCCCGCTCACCGTGCGCCTCGCCACGCGTGAGCCGTTCGCCGCTGAACCGCTGTTCGCGTTCCTCGGGGTGCGTGCCGTGCCGGGCGTGGAGCACGTGGACGGCGACACCTACCGCCGCGCGCTGCGCCTGCCGCGTGGCAGTGGCGTGATCACGCTTGCCGCCAGCGGAGGCCAGGTGACGTGTTC
>JBPOIX010000257.1:0-6243 GCA_052034175.1 Actinomycetota bacterium | reverse complement strand
GGTCGCCGCGCATCGGGTGGAGCTGGAACGGCCCGCCACGGTGTGGGTCGATGGGCGCCGCTGGCGCCGCGCCCGCGTAGTGGACGTGAAGGTCGAGCCCGACGGGGTGACGATCTACGCCTGACAGTCCTGCGCCGGCGTCGCGCTGGCCCGGTGCCGGCGGTGGGTCAGCCGTCGAGGAGGCGAGTGGCCACCTGCGGCAGGATGGCGATCAGCCACTCTTCGGCCAGCGCGCCGGAGGCCTGATCGCCGCCGATGAACACTCCGACCCAGACGTTGTCGTCGTACCAGTCCGCCTCGCAGAACGGTCGCCCGGTGCCGACGCCGATCGGGTCGGCGCAGAAGCGCACGATCGTGCCGCCGAGGTGCGGGGTGCTGGCCTCGATGGTGATGATGAAATCGCCGAACACGCGAGCGAGGTCGTCCTCGAAGCCGTCGATTGCCTCCCCCATGCCGAGGCCGAGGCCGTTGGCGAACGCGTCGTCGTCCAGCAGGCAGTTGATCAGCGGGAACTCGCCTTCGAGGTCGGGCTGGTAGACGAAGCTCGACACTTCCGAGGCGGACGCAGCGACCGTCTGGACGACCTCCGGGCCACTCTGTGCCAGCACGTCGACGTCGCCAGCCGGGCAGCGAGCGAGCTCCACCGACTGTTCAGTGGTGGCTCCCGCCTCTGTGACGATCGAGCGCAGGGCCGTCAGCATGGCCTCGGACGGAACCAGGGCGTCGGTGGGCGCCGCTGAAGAACCCGGGATCGTGGACGAGCCGGGAATCGTGGAGGAGCCTTGGAGCGTGGTGGCCGTGCCAGCCGGGCTGCTGGCTGCAGGAGCGTCGTCATCACGGGTTAGGAGGTACGCGCCGCCGCCGGCAGCGGCCACGACCAGTGCCATCACGCCAATGAGCAGCCCGGTCCGCGGCGGCTTGGCCGGCGCAGGCGGTGGCACCTGCGGTGGCCCCTGCGGCTGCCAGCCGTAGGGGCTCGGTGGCAGCGGAGGCGGTGGGGACGACATCGCCGGAGGGTACTACAGCGGAGTCGCCAGCCTCCCCCTCGCCGGCAGGCCGACCGGCGCCGGGGGTCGGAGGTAGGGTCCAGGTCGTGCTGCGGTCGATCGTGCTGGGACACGAGGAAGGGTGAGGGGACATGGACACCGAGGCGTTGAAGCAGGCGGTCTGTGACCGGGTCGACGAGTTGGCGCCGCAGTTGTTGGCGACCAGCCACGACATCCACGCCCACCCCGAGCTGAACTTCGAGGAGCACCACGCCCACGAGGTCCTGACCTCGCTGCTGGAGCGACACGGGATCACCCCCGTCCGCCATGCGTGGGGTCTGGCCACCGCCTTCGATGCCTCGGTCGGCTCCACAGGCCCCGTGGTGGCCGTGTTGTGCGAATACGACGCCCTGCCCGGTGTCGGCCACGCCTGCGGACACAACATCATTGCCACCGCCGGGTTGGGCGCGGGGCTCGCCGCGGCCGCCGTGGCGGAGCAGGTGGGCGGTCGGTTGCGCATCATCGGGACGCCGGCGGAAGAGGGGGGCGGCGGCAAGGTGCTGATGGCTCGCGCCGGGGCCTTCGACGGTGTCGACGCAGCGATGATGGTTCACCCCGCGGACGCCGACCTGATCTCGATCGACAGCTTGGCGATCCAGGAGCTGCAGGTCACGTTCAGGGGCAAGGCGGCCCATGCAGCGGCGGCCCCATGGGATGGGCGCAACGCGCTCGATGCGGCGGTGCTCGGCTACATGAACGTCGCGGCCCTACGCCAGCACATCCGCGGCAATGAGCGCATCCACGGGGTGTTCACCAAGGGCGGGGACAAGGCGAACATCGTCCCGTCCGAGGCGGCGTTGAGCTGGTACGTGCGCTCCGGCACGATTGCCACGCTGCAGGCCCTGAAGGCCCGGGTCGTGGCCTGCCTGCAGGCCGGGGCCGACGCCAGTGGCTGCACGATGGAGCTGACCTGGGTGGACAACACCTACGCCGACGTGGTGGACAACACGCCGATGGTGGAGGCCTACGTGGCCAATGCCGCACGGCTCGGTCGGGTCGTCGGCGACCCGCATGTCTCGGGCAAGAAGGTGGCCGGCAGCACCGACATGGGCAATGTCAGCTACCTGGTGCCCTCGATCCACCCGATGATCCAGGCAGCGCCGGACGGGGTTCCGATCCACAGTGTGGATTTCGCCCGCTATGCGGCCGGCCCGTCGGGCGACCAGGCCGTCGTGGATGGAGCGAAGGCCATGGCAATGACCATCATCGATCTCTGGACGTCCCCCGAGTTGAGGGCCCAGGTGCAGGACGGCTTCGCCACGCGGCCCCAGGGCGTGCAGGTGATCTGACCGCCCTCTCGAGGCCAGGGCATCCCTGGCCCGCCCGCTCGCGGCTCGTAGGATGCCGACCGTGGCGGTCTACGTGCCCGAGGAATTCACACCGGACGAAGAGGACATCCTCCGTCGGTACTTCACCAATCTCGATGGGCCCGTTTTCGCGCTCGTGAACCTGCCGGAGGTGGTGAAGGGGGCGCTGTTCGCCCGCTACAGCCGCAGCCCCAAGAGCCTGCGGCGGCTGTTCCTCGACGAGTTCGTCGGCGACCTGGACATCGCCGGCGATGTCACGGTGGATGCCACCGTGGGGTTGGAACGCGCCGAGGAGCTGTACGAGAAGGTCTTCTTCGAGTACGGCGACGACTCCGTGGCCCAACTCGGAGGGGTGCACCTGGCCTGCGAACAGGCCAGCAACATCCTCACCAAGATCCTCGAGTGGGGACGGCTGATGAGCTACCTGGAGCAAAGCACCAGGTACATCAGTTACGACGCCCGCCTCGGTGGCCGCTATCGCTTCTACCGCGACCCGGCCATCCTCTCCAGCCGCTTCGGCACGCGCTACGTCGGCGACATGGATCGAATGTTCGACTGCTACAGCTCCCTGCTCAGCACAGTCACGGATCATGTGCGCGCCACCGTGCCGCGCCAGCCCGGCGACAGCGACTTCGTCTACCGCACGGCCACTCGCGCCAAGGCGCTGGATGCAGTGCGCGGTGTGCTGCCGGCGGCGGCGCTCAGCAATGTGGGCATCTACGGCTCCGGCCAGTCGTTCGAGGCGCTGCTCATCCGGATGCGCGCCCATCCTCTCCCCGAGGCGCGGCACTACGCCGACCTGATGCTCCACGAGCTGCGCAAGGTCATTCCGAGCTTCCTGCGCCGGGTGGACCTTCCCGACCGCGGCGGCCGCTGGACCCACTACCTGGCCTCCACGCGGGACCACACGGCCGAGCTGGTGGACAGCCTGTTCGGTACCACCCCGGTGGACAAGGCGGCGCCGGTCACCCTGGTGGACTACGACCCCGAGGCCGAGGACAAGCTGCTGGCGGCCATCTGCTACTCGCACACCCAACTGCCCGAGCAGCAGCTGATGGAGCGCGTGCGCCGGCTCGGCGCAGCGGAACGGTTGGCGCTGATCCAGAGCTATGTCGGCGATCGGGAGAACCGTCGCCACAAGCCCGGCCGGGCCTTCGAGCGGGTGGACTACCGCTTCGACGTGCTCAGCGACTATGGCGCCTTCCGCGACCTGCAGCGCCACCGGATGTTGACCATCGAGTGGCAGACGCTGACGCCGAACCACGGTTACGTACGGCCGGAACTGGTGGAAGAAGCCGGCATGGGAGACGTCTTCGACGATGCCATGGCCCGCAGTGCCGCGCTCTACGACGCGCTTCACGAGGAATTCCCCCAGCAGGCGCAGTACGCCGTCAGCATGGCGTACCGGATGCGGTACTCGATGCAGTTCAACGCCCGCGAAGCAATCCATCTGCTGGAGCTGAGGTCGTCGCCCCAGGGCCACCCGTCGTATCGGCGGGTCGTGCTGGAAATGCATCGCTTGATCGAGGAGCAAGCAGGGCACGGGGCGGTCGCCACGGCCATGCAGCACCTCACCACGGAGGCCCCGGAGCTGGAGCGGCTGGAGGCCGAGCGCCGCGCCGAGGCCCGGCGCAGCGGCATCTGAGCCTGGGGGCGCCCTCCAGCGAGTGGTTCGCCTGCCGCGTGACGGCTGTCACGTCTGCGGCGAGTAACCTCCGCACCCGCCCGCCGTAGTATCCCGGGCTCAACCGGGGTACGGGACAAGGAACTGACGATGGCTGTTGACGATGACGACGAGATGATCGCACCGGATGAGTTCGAGGAGACCGTCGAGGACGAAGAGGTCGAACTCGATCCCGAGCTGGACGAAGATGCGCTGGAGGAGGACGTCCTCGAGGAGGACGACGAGTTCGGCGCGCTGGACGACGAGTTCGTGGCACCCGATGAGGAAGAGGAAGAGGACGACGCAGCGGCAGGCCCGGTGCGCCGCTCCGTGTCCGAGGACGAGGACGAGGACGACGAACTGCTCGCCCCGGACGACGTGGAGGCGGATCTCGACACGATCCTGAAGGATCGGATGGTCGCTGCGGACGACGAGGACGACGAGGAAGAGGAGCCGGAGGATCGCAGCGGCGAGGCGTCGGACCGTCTTCAGCCCAAGCGTGCCGACGAGCGCCTGTGCCCGAGTTGCTTCCTGCTGGTGCGCCAGGGTGCCCCCGTGTGCCCCGTAGGCGACGACGACTGCCCTCTGTTCCGCAAGTAGCACCCGTGGCACCCACACCGCCCCTGCGCTGGTTGGAGGCGGCGGTGCACGCCCCCTTGGGGCTGGTGGCACAACTGCGCACGGACCTGCCGCGGCGGCTGGCAGAGGGCCGCGCGGAGCTGGAGAACAGGGTGCGTGTGGCCCACTGGGTGGGCGAGATGACAGTGCAGTACGGCAAGCGGGCCATCGAGCAACGGTTGGCGCCGCGCAGCCCGCTCCCTGTGGCGGCCGATGCGGTGGAGCGCGCCGGCCCGCCCCCGGTGCCGGCGGAGCCGTTCCACGGCTACGCCACTCTGTCGGCTGCGGAGATCGTGCCCCTGCTGGAGCGCATCCCTCACGTCGAGCTGGTGCTCGTGCAGGAGTACGAGGCGGCCACGCGGGCGCGGCGAACGGTGCTGGCGCGCCTGGCCAGTTTGCTGGGGGAGTGATGCAGGAGGTCGTCCGCACCGCCCGAGCCGGCGACGAGCCGGAGTTGGCGCGGATGGAGGCGGCGGCGAGGGCTGCGGTCGTCGGCCAGCGCGGTGGTGCGCGGCACCTGGAGGAAGTGGCCCCCGTGGAGGACTGGTCCGGCCTGGTGGATGATCCGCTGCGCTCGATATGGGTGGCCCTGATCGACACCGTGCCGGTCGGCTTCCTCGAGATGGAAGTGGAGGGCGAGGTCGCCACCGTGCGTCAGGTCTGGGTGGAGCCCGAAGCCCGGGAGCTCGGTTTCGGCGACCTGATGCTGGCCGAGGCGTTGGCGGACGCGACACGCCGGGGATGCGCGGCGCTCGAAGGCACGGCGCTCCCCGGCGATCGGTTGACCAAGAACCTCTACGAGCGGGCGGGAGTGGTGGCGCGAAAGATCGTGCTGTCCACCCGATTGGGCCCGGCACGCTGAGGCGTCAGCGAGCCTTCCAGTTCGGCAGCCGCTTCTCGATGAACGCGGTGAGGCCTTCCTTGGTGTCCTCCGAGGCCATGATGCCGCCGAACTCCTTGTTCGTCATGTCCTTCAGGGTCTCGTCGTCGGCGTAGGCCGCGGCGAGGACCACCTTGCGGCTGGCCCACACGGCCAGCGGGGCGGCCTCGGTGATCTTGGTGGCAAGGCCGAGAGCTACCTCCAGCGACTTGCCGGGCTCTGCCAGGCGGGTGACGAGACCGAGGTTGTAGGCCCGCTCAGCGGGGATCGGCTCGCCGGTGAGGATGGCTTCCATCGCCGCCGCCTGGCCGATGGCTCGGGGCAGGCGGAACAGGCCGCCGGCGCCGGCGATGAGGTTGCGCTTCACCTCGGCAAGGCCGAAGGACGAGCGGGTGCTGGCCACGACCATGTCGGCCGCGAGGACGATCTCGCAGCCGCCGGCGGTGGCAAGGCCGTCCACCGCAACGATGACCGGCTTGCGGCGCTCCCGGTAGACGAAGCCGGCAAACCCGCCCTTGGCCGTGCCGAGTGAGCCGGCCTGGCCCGAGTTGATGGCCTTGAGATCGGCCCCGGCGCAGAACACCGGCTTCTCCTGGCCTTCTGTGTTGGCGGTGATGACGCCGACCCACACGTTGTCGTCCGCCTCCATCTGATCGATGGCGGCTTCCATGCCCTGCGCGACGTCGCCGTTGACGGCGTTGCGCGCCTCGGGGCGGTTCAGGGTGATGA
>JBPOIX010000242.1:0-6652 GCA_052034175.1 Actinomycetota bacterium | reverse complement strand
AGGGCGCGACCACCTCGGCCACCGCGGCCACGGACGACGAGCTGATCCCGCTGCTCGAACCGGTGGCCGTGAGCAACGACCCGACGATCGCCGAGACCCTGCTGTTCCCGCCCGACGACGGCGCGGGCACGGACGACACCGGCGCGGCGGCAGTCCCCCATGGGGAGCCCGGGCCGGGCGAGTGGGCCCTGGCCGGCGCCGCACCCGAGCCCGGGGACGCCAGCTCGGGCGACGCCGGCTCGGGCAGCGACGGGTCTGGCGGCGGTGGGGAGCCGATGCTCGGTGAGCCGCCGCTGGCACCCACCCCGTGGTACGTCGGGCTCGACGGGGCGCTGCTCCCCTTCCCGATCCAGTTCGTCGACGATTGTGCCGGCGCCGCACCTCGCCCGCCGGAGATGCTGCCCCCGCCTCGCTGCCCGGAGGGCGTCGGCGGCACGGTGCTTGGCACTGATGCGGTTCCACCCGTCTCCGTATGGGTCAACAGCGGTCGCCACATCGACGAGCCGGCTCACCCCACCGTGGTCGGCTGCCCCGCCACCACGCCTCCCACCCCCGCCGGCCAGCAGGCAGCGATGGTGGTCAGTGGAGGGCCGATCGCCACCGCCACCGTGTACTGGCGGCCCCGCGGCAGCACCGGCGGGTGGGAGTCGCAGACGCTGGACCCGGCGCAGCTTGCCTCCCAGGGCGCGCTGTGGGCGGCCCGCCTGGCCGACGGCACACTGACCCCCGGCCTCTCCGTGGTGACCCACTGCATCTCGTTCGCCCGCGACATGAACCGCGCCTACGAGGTGTACACCGCCGGTACGGACACGCTCGACCGCCCGTTCACCTCGATCGTGGCGACCCTGCCCGACCTCACCCCGGAGGGCCGGCCGCCGACCGTCGTCGAGGTCGACGGCAGGACCAACCGGGCCACCGTGACGGCCTGGACCACCACCGCCGGCAGCGTGGACTTCCACTGGTTCCCCCTGGCCGCCGGCGAGGACGCACCGGCGAGCGCGTGCGCAGGAATGCTCGAGTACCCCTTCGAGGCCCGCCCCGGGCGCGCGGTGAACCCGGTCGGGGTGTGGGACCCGCAGTACTCCTCCGGCCACAGTGCGACCTTTGAGCTGCCAGCAGGCGGGGGCGCCGTGGTGTGCGCCACCATCTACGACACCGAGAACACGCTGCGCCCGCTGGCCACCGACGTGTTCGAGGTGCGCGGCCCGCGCCGCCAGGTGGCCACCATCGACCTGATGGGTGTGCGCCTCAACGACGGTCAGACGGTTCGCTCAGGCTGGCTCAGTGTCGCCGCCCGCTACATGGCCGAGTACGTGCCCGACGACGGCTGCTCCAGCTGGTGGACCAACGTCGACCTGGAGCTGACGGCACCCGGGGTGGCGGTGGGCGATGGGATGCTGTGGGACTGCCCGTACACGCCGCTCCCCCTCGACGACCGGGGCTTCGTGAAGGTGCCGATCACCGTCACCCGTCGCGTGGCACCGAGTGGCACCGACCCCTACCAGCGGTTCGTGGTCGGCATCCCGCTGCAGTTCGACGACTGCTCGCTCGGCTACTGCCCGCGCAGGCCGACGGAGTTCTACGAGGTGCCGATCCCCACGGGGGACATGGCGTTGCGCGGGTGTGTGTTCGACTGCGACGGCCCGCCACCGAGCGCAGGTGCAGCCATCGTGCGCGTCAGCTGGGGCATCGAGGGCGAAGGGCTCACCGGTTCGTCGGTGCTGCTCTCCAGCACGGATCGCAGTGCCGACCCGATCGACGGCACGCCCCACCTGACCTCGGTGGACCGCACCCCATTCGTTCCGGCAGCGGGCCACCGTTTCACCGAACTGCGTACGGAGTACGACCTGTTCAGCGATCGGCCGGTCACGGTGTTGGGTGGGCGGATGGTGCCGGAGTACGCCGGCGGAGACCCGGCGTGTGCGGGCGAGCGGCCGATCGAGGCGCTGACCGCCGAGGCGACGACAGAGCCGCGCGTCGCCGTCACGGTGCCCTGCCCGGCAATGGTGTACTCGGTGTTCGTGAGGGTGCGCGATGCCGCCGGCGCAGAGCACGAGGTGCACGCGATCTACGACTTCGCCGCCCATGTGGTGGGCCGCAACGTGCACACCAGGGTGGAGTTCCTCGGCGACCTCGAAGGCCACGAAGCCGGGCTGATCTACGAGTTCAGCGTCGGAGTCGGCGGGTCTGCGGCGGTCACGCCGTCGTATGCGTGGCGCTGGAGCGACACCTACCCGTTCGGACCGGGCTACCTGTGCGTGGCCCACGGTCGCACGGTGGCGGCGTCGGCGCGGCCCATCAACCAGTTGGAGATGTTCACCCCCGGGCCGTTCACGGTGGGGATGAATGTCAACATGCCGAGCCTGTGCGACGGCAGTGGCAGCGGGCGGGGGGCCATCGGCGAGGTGCAGCTCTCCGGCATCTTCCCGTTGGAGTCGCTCGACGCCGACGTGCCGATCGTGTTGGAGTCGCCCGCCGACGCCCGCCTTCAGGTGCGGATCACCGTCTCCGCCACCGACTGGGTGCTCGTCGACGGCAGATGGCCGCGTGCGACGGCTGCAGTGCGCCGGCGACGATCAGCTGCCGAGGCGCTTGCCACCGAAGACGGTGATCTCCTGGCGCAGGGGCACCAGGTCGCGGCGCGGGGCGCGGCGTTCGGCTTCGGCCAGGGCACCGGCGGCGAGGTGCCGCAGATGGTCGTTCTCGGCGCGCAACTGCTCGACCTCCAACTCGAGGGCCATCACACGGCGGATGCCCTCCAGGTTCATGCCCTCGGCGGCGAGTTCGCTGATGCGGCGCAGACGGTCGATGTCCACATCGCTGTAGCGCCGGTTCCCGCCCTGGGTGCGCGCCGGCTGCACCAGGCCACGGCGCTCGTAGATGCGCAGCGTCTGCGGGTGCATGCCGGCCAGTTCGGCAGCGACGGAGATGACATAGACGGCGTGATCGCGGGATCGCATGAATCAGGCCCCCTTCAGGTGCGCTCTGGGCGACACGGTAGTCGCGGTGGCGAAGGCCTCGACGGCTGCCTTCTGTTCGGGTGTGAGATGGTGCGGCACCTGGACGTCCACGGTGACGATCAGGTCGCCGGTGTGCTTGGTGGTGACCAGGCCCTTGCCCTTCACCCGATGGCGGCTGCCGCTCTGGGTGCCGGGCCGCAGACGGAGCATGACTCGGGGCCCGTCCAGGGTGGGCACGTCGATGTCGCCGCCGAGCGCGGCTTCGGCGAAGGTGACCGGCACCCGCACGGTGAGGTTCGTGCCGTCGCGGCCGAACAGGGGGTGCGGGGTGACCTTGCACTCGACGATCAGGTCGCCCGCCGGGCCCCCATTGCGCCCTGGGGCACCACGGCCCTTGAGGCGGATCTTCTGGCCGTCGTCCACCCCGGCGGGGATACGCGCCTGCACATCACGCGGGCGATGCTCCACGCCGCCACCGCGGCACGTGGGGCACGCCTGGTCGATCGTGACGCCGCGGCCCGCGCAGGCCCGGCATGGGGAGGAAAAGCTGAAGAAGCCCTGGTTGTCGTCCAGCACGCCGCGGCCGCCGCACTGGGAGCACACCTTGGGCTGGGTGCCCGGCTTGGCGCCGCTGCCGTTGCAGGCGCTGCAGGTGGCGTCGCTGGTGAGGCTGAGGGTGGTGGTGATGCCCTTGGCGGCATCCTCGAAGTCCAGGGTCAGGACGGCTTCGACGTCGGTGCCACGCTGGGGCCCCGCGCCCGCGGATGCGCCACCGCCGCGGGTGCGGCCGCCGCGGCTGAACACCTGGCCCAACAGGTCGCCCAGGCCATCCGAGCCGACGTTGAAGTTGAACCCGCCCGGGCCGCCTCCAGGGCCGCCCGACCCGCCGAACCCGCCGGCCACCGGGCCGAGGCGGCGGACTTCGTCGTACTCCTTGCGCTTGGCTTCATCGCCAAGCACGTCGTAGGCGCCGGACACTTCCTTGAAGCGTTCCTCGGCCTTGGCGTCGCCGGGGTGGGTGTCCGGGTGGCTGTCCCGGGCCGCGGCGCGGTAGGCCTTGGTGATCTCCTTGGCGGTTGCCGTCTCCGGCACGCCGAGCACCTTGTAGTAGTCCTTCTCGAACCACTCTCGTTGTGCTGCCACGTTGCGTCACCTCCTCCGGCAGGTGCCGGGGTTCATGGTCAGCCGCGGACCTTGACCATCGCCGGGCGCAGGACCCGGCCTTTCCAGGTGTAGCCGCTGCGCAGCACTTCGCTGACCACGGTGTCGCCGTCGTCGCCCGGCTCGTGCAACACGGCTTCGGCCAGGTTGGGGTCGAACGGCTGCTCCAGCAGGTTCATCCCTTCCAGGCCGAGCTTGCGCAGCTCGCCGAGGAGCAGGTTGAACACCGGCTCCACTTCGGCCGGGTGCTGCACGAAGGCGGCCTCGCAGGCATCGAGCACGGGCAGGAGGGCCTCGGCCATCTTGCCCGTGGCACGCTGCACTTCGTCCGCCTGCTGGTTGGCCACCCGCCGGCGGTAGTTGTCGAAGTCCGCCTGCAGGCGCAGGGCGATGTCCTTGAACTGGTCGCGCTCGGCGAGCAGGGCATCGACGTCGTGCTGCACGTCCGCTTCGGCGGCAGCGGTGTCCTGCGCCGCCGAGGCGTCGCCCAGCACGTCGTCGCCCAGCGCGTCGTCCGCGGCGACCTCGTGTGGGCGCAGGCGAGTCATCTCACTCGTGAGGTCCGCCAGCAGTTCGCTGTCGTCGAGCGGGGCGAACTCGGCGCCCTCGGAGTCGGGAACGCTGGTCATGATGTGGCCGTCACTTGTCGTCGTCGACGATCTCGGCGTCGATGATGTCGTCGTCCGAGCCGCCGGGCGCGTTGCCCGACGCGGCGGACGTGCCCATCGACGACTCGTGCGCCGCGGCGTCGTACAGCGCCTGGCCGGCCGCCTGCAGCGCCTGCGACAGCTTGTCGCTGGCGGACTTGATGACCTCGATGTCGTTACCGTTGAGCGCCGTCTTCAGCTCGGCCAGCGGGTTCTCCACGGAGCTCTTGTCGGGCAGCTTGTCGCCCTGGTCGCGCAGCATCTTCTCCGTCTGGTACACCAGCGAGTCGCCGACGTTACGCACTTCGGCTTCCTCACGACGCTGGCGGTCTTCCTCGGCGTGAGCCTCGGCGTCCTTCACCATGCGGGTGATGTCGTCCTTGTTGAGCGTGCTCTGACCGGTGATGGTCATGCTCTGCTCCTTGTTGGTGGCGCGGTCCTTGGCCGACACGTGCACGATGCCGTTGGCGTCGATGTCGAAGGTGACCTCGATCTGCGGCACGCCACGGGGGGCGGGCGGCAGGTCCACCAGCTGGAACTTGCCGAGCGTCTTGTTGTACGCCGCCATCTCGCGCTCGCCCTGCAGCACATGGATCTCCACGCTCGGCTGCATGTCGTCCGCGGTGGTGAACACCTCGGTGCGCTTGGTGGGGATGGTGGTGTTGCGCTCGATGAGCTTGGTCATCACTCCACCCTTGGTCTCGATGCCGAGGGACAGCGGGGTGACGTCCAGCAGGAGGATGTCCTTCACGTCGCCACGCAGCACGCCGGCCTGCACGGCGGCACCGACGGCCACCACTTCGTCCGGGTTGACGGACTTGTTGGGCTCCTTGCCCGTCATGCTCATCACCAGGTCGGTGACGGCGGGCATGCGGGTGGACCCGCCGACCATGATGACGTGGTTGAGCTCGCCCTTGCTGATGCCGGCATCCTTCAACGCCTGCTCGAACGGGCGGCGGCAGCGCTCGATGAGGTCGGCCGTCATCTCCTGGAACTTGGCGCGGGTGAGCGTTTCGTCCAGGTGGAGCGGGCCGTCCGCGGTGGCGGTGATGAACGGCAGGTTGATCTGCGTCTGCTGCACCTGGCTGAGCTCGATCTTGGCCTTCTCCGCGGCTTCCTTGAGGCGCTGCGCGGCCATGCGGTCGGCCCCGAGGTCCACACCACTCTTGGCCTTGAACTCCTTCACCAGCCAGTCGATGACGCGCTGGTCCCAGTCGTCGCCGCCGAGGTGGGTGTCGCCGTGGGTGCTCTTCACTTCGAAGACGCCTTCGCCGATCTCCAGCACGGACACGTCGAACGTGCCGCCGCCAAGGTCGAACACGAGCACCTTCTCGTCCTCCGCGCCCTTGTCCAGCCCGTAGGCGAGGGCGGCCGCGGTGGGCTCGTTGATGATGCGCAGCACTTCCAGACCGGCGATGGCGCCGGCTTCCTTGGTGGCGGTGCGCTGCGCATCGTCGAAGTAGGCCGGCACGGTGATGACGGCCTGGGTGACGGTGTCGCCCAGGTAGGCCTCCGCGTCGCGCTTGAGCTTCATCAGCGTGCGAGCGCTGATCTCCTGCGGGGTGTAGCGCTTGCCATCGACGTCGTCGCTCTTCCAGCCTTCGCCCATGTGGCGCTTGATGCTGCGGAACGTGCGATCCGGGTTGGTGATGGCCTGACGCTTGGCCACCTCGCCCACCAGCACCTCGCCGGCCTTGCTGAAGGCGACGACGGAGGGGGTGGTGCGGCTGCCTTCACTGTTGGGGATGACCACCGTGTCGCCCGCCTCGAAGACGGCGACGACGGAGTTGGTGGTGCCGAGGTCGATGCCGACTGCCTTGGCCATGATGCGGGGCTCCTTCGTAAGGGGGAAATGTTGAGCGAACCTGACGCAAGCCTAGAGCG
>JBPOIX010000043.1:0-10882 GCA_052034175.1 Actinomycetota bacterium | reverse complement strand
CCATCAGCCAGGTCAGCATCGCGGTGACGAAGCCGCCGTCCTGGCCCTTCTGCAACTGCTCCGGGTCGGCAGCTCGGGTGAGCAGCAGCTGGCGCCAGATGCCGCTCATCTCGTTCTCCTCGCGCACCCGGCCGAACAGGTGCATGTCGGCGGCGGGCTCCCAGGCGCGGAACCGGGGGCAGGCGCGGGTGCACGTGGTGCAGCCGCCGCCCTCGCCGAACCCGTGGACGCAGTTGGCAGCCCCGAGCTCCTCCTCGAGGTGGAAGGGCTTGTACTTGCCCTCCTCATGCTCGTAGCCGATCACGTCGTGGGGGCAGGTGACCACGCACCCGGCGCACCCCGTGCACAACCCGGTGGTGATGACCTCGGCGTACAGCTCCTTCCACTGTGCCGTCCAGCGGCCGGCCTGGGCGGGGGTCTCCAACGTGCCAGTGGTGTCAGCAGTCATGGGGCGAGAGTAGGCGCGCCCACGAAGGCGTGTCGCACTCACACGGTGTTCACCCTCCCGCACCACCGGGGAAACACGCCGGAAACATTCGTTCGTGATCCTGCGCACGCCCCTACAACTCAACACCCGTGACGGAGACCCGATGGACAGCGGCAGCGTCGCGTGGGTCTTGGTGTCGGCAGCCCTCGTGCTGTTCATGACGCCTGGACTCGCGTTTTTCTACGGTGGCATGGACCGCACTCGCAATGTGCTGAACATGCTGATGATGAACTTCTACTGCGTGCTCGTCGTTCCCATCCTGTGGGTGTTGGTCGGGTATTCGCTGTCGTCGGTGCCGTTCGACAACGACCTGCTCGGCAACCTCGACGCGTTCATGCTCACCGGCATCGGTGTGGACGACGGGGGCGGCACGCTGGCCACGATCGCCTACCTCGGCATGTTCGCCGCCATCACCCCGGCCCTGATCAGCGGTGCGGTGGCCGACCGGATGAAGTTCTCGGCGTGGGCAATCTTCGTGCCGGTGTGGAGCCTGCTCGTCTATGTGCCGGTCTTCAAGTGGGTCTTCGGCGGTTGGCTGGGCCAGCGTGGTTCGCTGGACTTCGCCGGTGGCACGGCCATCCATGTGAACGCCGGCATCGCCGCACTCGCCGCCGTGCTCGTGCTCGGCAAGCGCCGCGGCTGGCCGCAGGAAGGCCATCCGCCGCACAGCATGCCGCTGGTGATGATCGGTACCGGCATCCTGTGGTTCGGCTGGTTCGGCTTCAACGCAGGGTCCGCCCTGGCGGCCGACGGCCGGGCTGCGCAGGCGTTCATGAACACCTTCCTCGCTGCGGCCGCGGCAGGCGCGGCGTGGGTGTTCGTCGAGTGGAAGCGCGACGGCCACCCCACCAACCTCGGTGTGGCGTCGGGCATCGTCGCCGGCCTGGTGGCTATCACCCCGGCGGCCGGATACGTGTCGGGCGCCAGCCCGATCTGGATCGGCCTCATCGCCGGCGCCGTCTGCTGCTACGCCGTCAAGCTGAAGACCCGCTTCGGGTTCGACGATGCGCTCGACGTGGTGGGTGTGCACTTCGTCGGTGGTCTCGTCGGCTCGCCGCTCATCGGGTTCTTCGCCAACCCAGCGTTCTTCGGGCTCACCGACGACGGCGGCCTGAAGTTCATGGAGGGCATCTTCTACGGCGGGAGCGCGCAGCTGCTGGCCGAACAGGCATTGGCGAACGGTGCGGCCATCGTGTGGTCCTTCACCGTCACGCTGGCCATCATGATCGTGTTGAAGAAGACCATTGGCGTGCGGGTGGATGCCGAGGCCGAGTACACCGGCCTCGACCTCTCCCTGCACAGCGAGACCGCCTACCACGGCGGCGGGCTGCACTGAGCGAGGGAGCATCATGAAGCAGAACACTGCGATCATCAAGCCGTTCAAGCGCGACGAGGTGAAGGCCGCGTTGCGCGAAGCGGGTGTGGACGGCATGACCGTCAGCGAGGTCCGCGGGTTCGGGCGCCAGGGAGGGCACACCGAGACCTACCGTGGCACCGAGTACCAGATCGATTTCGTGCCCAAGGTCAAGGTGGAGATCGTCATCGCCGCCGAGGGTGTGGAGCGCATCGTCGAGCTGCTCACCGACGCCGCCCGCAGCGGCAAGATCGGCGACGGCAAGATCTGGGTCACCGAGGTGGAGAGCATCATTCGCATCCGCACCGGCGAGTCCGGCACCGACGCGATCTAGCCGACTGCTGCGCCGGTGAAACCTGTCGACGCGGCCACCATCCGGAGGGTGCGCGCCCAGCTGGTGGGCGACCCCGACCTCGCCGGCCGCAGCCTGGCCCGCCGCCTGTCGCAGCAGGCGGATTCGTGGTTCGAGAGCCTGGCCGCGGGTGTGACCGGTGGGCTGCCACCGGGGTGGGCGCTGCTGGCCACAGGCGGGTACGCCCGCGGGGTGCTGGCTCCGGGCAGCGACATCGACGTGATGCTCATCCACCCGCACAAGGCGGCGGCCGCGGGTGTGCGCGAGGTGGCGGAGGGCTTGTGGTACCCCCTGTGGGACGCCGGCCTGAAGCTCAGCCCGGCCGTGCACTCGCCCAAGACCCTGCTGCAACTCACCGCCGACGACCTGGACACTGCGACCGCAGTCCTGGCGGTGCGGTGCCTGGCGGGCGATGCCCAGGTTGCTGCCGAGGTGAATGCAGCCGCGCTGGAGCAGTGGCGCAAGCGGCCCACGCTGTGGCTGCAGCGGCTGCTGGACTCCGGCCAACAGCGGTGGGCGCGGCTGGGGGCGGTGGCTTCCTTGCTGGAGCCGGACCTGAAGGATGGCCGCGGCGGCCTGCGGGACTACGACATGATTCGCTGGGCGCTGCGCACCGACCGGCCGGAGGTGGCCGCCGCGCTCGAGGGGCCGGTGGAAGACCTTGCCGGCCCTGCGGAGCTGCTGCTCGCGGCCCGCTGCGAACTGCACCGCGCCACAGGCCGGGCGGTGAACACGCTGCTGCTGCAGGACCAGGACCGGGTGGCGGAGGCCATGGGCTACGCCGACGCCGACGCCCTGATGCTGACCGTGTCCGGCGCGGCGCACGCCATCGAGTGGGCCACCGAGCGCTTCTGGGACCGGATCGAGCGGCAGCTGCGCAGTGGTGGGCGGCAGCGGCAGGCGGCACCCGTCGGCCTCGCGCCCGGCGTGCTGCTGGTGGACGACGAGGCCCAGATCGCGCCGGACGCCGATGCCGACGAGCAGTCCTACGTGTTCCGTTTCGCCGCGGCTGCGGCCCATGCCGGCCGGCCGATGAGCGGGCGTTCGTTGCGCATGTTGGCCAGCCGTGGCACCCCGCCGGGGGAGGACTGGACGGAGGGCACGCGACGGGCGTTCGTCAGCCTGCTCGGTTCCGGCGCGTGGTTGGCGCCGACGGTGGAGGCGTTGGAGCGGTACGGCCTGTTCAGCCGCTTCCTGCCGGAGTGGCGAGCCGTTCGCAGCTTGCCCCAACGCAACGCCTTCCACACCTACACGGTGGACCATCACCTGCTGCAGACGATCGCCAACGCGGGCGAGTTCGTGCGCGATGTGGCCCGGCCGGACCTGCTGCTCGTCGGCGCGCTGATGCACGACCTCGGCAAGGGCTACCCGGGCGACCACACCGACGCCGGTGTGGAGTTGGTGGACATGGTGGCCGGCCGGATGGGTTTCGGGGAGACGGACCGGCGCGTGATCACGGCGATGGTGCAACACCATCTGCTGCTGCCGGAGACCGCCACCCGCCGCGACCTCAGCGACCCGCGCACGGCGGCGAACGTGGCCGCCGCGGTGGGGGAGAGCGACACCCTGCACCTGCTGGCCGCGCTCACCGAGGCGGACAGCCGAGCCACCGGGCCGGGCGCGTGGAGCGACTGGAAGAAGTCGCTGATCCGTGAGCTGGTGGCGTTGGCCGACGAGGTGCTGCGCGGCACGCCGCGGCCCGCCGGGCGGCAGGCCCCGTCGGCAGACATCGAGCATCTCGCCGGCCTGGTGGTGGCAGACGGCGACGTGCACGTGGTGCACGACCTGGTCGGTGACGTGGACGTGCTGCGGATCGCCTGTCGCGACCGGGCCGGCCTGTTCGCGCACATCGCGGCAGTGTTGGCTCTCCACGGGCTGGATGTCATCGCCGCCGCCGCGCACACGGTGGGCGACGGAATCGCGGTGGACGAGTTCCGCATCGCCCGCGTCTCCGGCGTGGAGGCCAATTGGGCCAAGGTCGAGCACGACCTGCGCGGTGCGCTGGGGGGCGAGCTGGACATCGACGCCCGGCTGGAGCAGCGGCTGAAGAGCCAGAGCCGCCGCCGCCGGGCGGTCTCCGCCACCCCACCGCGGCTGGAGGTGTTGGTCAGCAACGAGGCCTCGGACTCCACGACGGTGGTCGAAGTGCGTGCTCCGGACGCGCCGGCCGTGCTCTACCGCTTGTCCCACGAGCTGGCGGTGGCCGGCCTGGACATCCGCGCGGCGGTGGTGGCCACGCTCGGCCACGAGGTGGTGGACGCGTTCTATGTGCGCGACCCCAAGAACGCCACAGGGCAGCTCCCCGAGGAGGCCTTCGCCCCTCTGAGAGCTGCCCTGCGAACAGCGTTGGCCTGACGGCCACGAGATACCGCTAGATGGCGTCGGCGCCTTCCTCACCCGTACGGATGCGGACGAGGCGGTCGATGGCGGTGACCCAGATCTTGCCGTCGCCGATCTTGCCGCTGCTGGCAGCGGACTTGACGGCGTCGACGACCGTGTCGACTGCGCCGTCGTCGACGACGAGCTCGAGCTTCACCTTGGGGATGAAGTCGATCTGGTACTCCGAGCCGCGGTAGGTCTCGGTGTGGCCGCCCTGGCGGCCGAATCCCTTGACCTCGCTGACGGTGATGCCCTGGACCCCGACGGTCTTGAGGGCGTCTTTCACCTCGTCGAGTTTGAAGGGCTTGATGATTGCGGTGATGAGCTTCATGGTGTCTCCTTGAGAACGAACGTAGATGGTGCGATCGAGTGGGGCGGTAGTTGTTCCCGGGGCGCCGGTTGCCCGACGACCCGGGAACTGCCCCTATCCGGTCACCCGTGTGTCCGGATCCGGTGGCGTGTGGCGAACGACTCAGTCGTTGTAGGCCATCACGCCCATCTCGGGAAGGTCTGCACCTTCGATCTCGATCTCCTCGGGGAGGCGGATGCCGCCCTTGGTCAGCTTGTTCTGGATCTTGAAGAAGGCGAAAGCCACTCCGAAGATCACGGTCCAGATGACGACAGCACCGAGCAGCTGGGCGCCGAACTGGCCGAAGCCGTCGCCGCCGTAGAGGAAGCCGGTGACGCCCTTGGAGTCCGAGCAGTTCCAGCCGCACACGGCCACGGAGCCGTCGTCGTTGAACGCCGCTCCGCCGTAGTCGCCGTTGGCGAAGATGCCGACAGCGAGCACGCCGAACGTGCCGCCGATGCCGTGGACTGCCACGGCACCGACCGGGTCGTCGACGCCCTTGCGATCCAGCCACCACACGAACTCGATGACGATGACGGCGGCGAGGGCACCGATGACGGCCGCGGCCCACGGGCCGACGAAGGCGCACGGGGCGGTGATGGCCACGAGGCCGGCGAGCATGCCGTTGACCATCATGCCGGGGTCCGGCTTGCCCATGCGCTTCATCACCCAGAACATGGCGACGACGGAACCGATGGCGCCGGCGATGGCCGTGTTGGTGGCCACCGTGGCGAAGCGGATGTCGCTGCTGGCGAACGTGGAAGCGGCGTTGAAGCCGAACCAGCCGAACAGCAGGATGAAGCAGCCGGTGATGGCCATGGGGATGTTGTGGCCGGGGATGGCACGAGGCTTGCCGTCGGGGCCGTACTTGCCACGACGTGGCCCGAGCACGATGGCACCGGCGAGGGCGGCGACACCACCGACGGCGTGCACCACACCGGAACCGGCGAAGTCCACATAGCCGGCGCCGAGGCCCATGGTGTCCCACGTCTTGCCGAGCCAGCCACCGCCCCAGGTCCAGGCAGCGAACAGCGGGTAGTAGATGGCGCCGCAGAAGAGGCCCCACACCACGAAGCTGTTCCACTTCCACCGCTCGGCCATGGAGCCCGTGGGGATCGTGGCCACGGTGTCCATGAAGGCCGTCATGTAGAGGAAGAACGCCAGCAGGGCGGGCGTCGCCGCGTCGGCGAGGTGATCCCAGCCGCTCCACAGGAAGGCCCAGTTGCCGGAGCCGATGAGTGGGGTGGCGTTCATCGGTTCGTTGAGGCCGAAGTAGCCGGGATAGCTGAAGCCACCGAACGCCAGCGGGAAGCCGATGAACATGAAGCCGACGAACCCGAGGCCGAAGATGGCGAAGTTCGAGCTCATGACATGGGCGGCGTTCTTCTTCTGCGTGAAGCCGGTCTCGACGAGCGCGAAGCCCGCCTGCATGAAGATCACCAGCACGGCACCGATCACGACCCACAGCAGGTTCGTCGACTCGCTGAGTGTCGTGATGCTCGCCGCGAGGGCGTCATCGGTTTCGTCGGCGAACGCGGTACCGGTGATGGCCAGCGCCGGGACGGCTGCACCGATCAGCCCGCCGAGGGCATATTTGAGTAGGGGTCGAGTACGCAAGGGATTCCTCCGGGTTGCGGGATGAGGGGCATTGACCATCCGGCACGGCGCTGGGCCAGGACTGGGTGCACGGTACGGAAGGGAGGTTTCCCGGTGAGGGCCGCTGTGTTTCGTCTGTGTGGCGTTCGCGTACTGCGGCGCGTCCGGTCCCGCAGCCGGGTCAGCGCGCGCCGAGGGTGCGGCGGAGGCCGGCCGGCTTGGCGCCCGCCAGCAGGGCGCGCACCCGCGCGGCGGCGGCGTCGTCCAGCTTGCGACCGAGCCGATCGCTGACGGCGAACCGGTCGTTCACCAGGCCGGACACCGACGCCACACGGGCGGTGTGCACCACCACGTCGGCCCCGGCGCATGGCGTGGCCAGGGCTTGGAGCACGCCGGGGCGGTCCGCGCCGGCGACCGTGACGAGGGTGTGCCACGGCAGGGCCGCATGGTCGAACGTCAGCGTCAGGTCGGGTGCGGCGGCACGGTGCAGATGGCCCTGCAGCCGGGTTTCCATCGCCTGCGCGAGTTCCCTTGCCGGTGGCCGGCTACGGCTGATGACGGTGAAGCTGTCCAGCACCGCCCCGTCGGGCCAGGTGGCGATCGTCGCCCCGATGATGTCCAGATCGTGCGCGGTGAGCACCTCGGTCAGGCGAGCCAGCAGGGCCGCGGTGTCGCGACAGGCCACGTCGATGCGCCAGCGGTCCGGGTCGGGCAGAGGGGTCACGGCCACGCGCACCGCGCCCTTGCGCGGCAACGGTTCCACCAGTTGCGCCTGCCGGGCCAGCTCGGCCGGTTCGTGCGACAGGAGGTAGGCGTTCGCCGCGTGGCGCAGGCGTTCGATGGCGTGGATGTCGTCGGCCAGCAGGTGCTCGGCGGCCAGGCGGCGGGCTGCGGCCAGGTTGTTGGCTTCGCTGCCCGTGAGCTCCGGGTGCTCCAGGGCTTCGACGATCAGGGCCAGCCGCTGCTCCAGGGCTTCGCGCTGCCAGCGGTGCAGCGGGCCGAGTGCCAACGCCAGTTCATAGGCGTCGCGGGCGTGGGCTGCGCTCGCCAGGTGGGTGGCCACCTGCAGCAGCTCGGCTTCGTCGAACGCATCCGTCTCGTGCAGGCCGGCGCGCAGCAGGTGGGCGTCGGCCACGATGGCCGCGATGCGCTCGGCTTCGGTGGGGGGCACCAGCCGTTGGGCCAGCTCCAGCGTGCAGTTGCCTCCGCCGCCGTCCAGCCCGTCGGCGCACACGTCGGCGGTGAGGGCGGCCAGCAGCAGGTCGTCGCTGGGCAGGCCGAGTTCATGCGCCATGTCGTCCAGCCGGTCGACCACGGGGAAGCGGAGGGCCCCCATCGGGTCGAGGTCGCCGATGTCCGCCCTGCGGCGGTCCATCACCGTGGCCACCTCCGGCAGTGCGCGTTCCAGCACGCCGGCAACATCGAGGAAGCGCCAGGCGCGGGCGTTCTCGTCGCGCAGCACCTTGATCAGCATCGGAGTGCTGGCGTGGTCCCAGGTCAGTGGCACGTTGCGGTGCACGCCGAACCAGTCCAGCAGGGTGCTCGAGGGGCGGGCGTTCTTCGTGAGGCTGGCGGTCCGCAGCGCCAGGGGCAACGTCAGGTCGGGCGAGGGGGTGCCATTCAGGCGGATCTCCCCCTTCTCCACCGTCAACCAGCCCTGTTCGGGCTCGGGCGTGGGTGGGGCCATGAGCGCGGCGTCCGCGGGTGCACCCTTGCCCAGCCGCCACCGCAGCAGGGGTGGGGTGGCCACGGTGGTGAACAGCACCACGATCAGCAGGGCGCCGTACTGGTCGCCGTCGAGCACCCCGTTGGTGAGGCCGATGGAGGCGAAGATCAGGCCCACTTCACCGCGGGGAATCATGCCCAGGCCCACGAGCAGGCGATCCGCACGGGTGCCCACCGTGCCGAGTGCGGCGGCCAGCTTGCCGATCACCGCCACGACGGAGAGCACGGCGGCGATGCCGAGCACCTCGGGCTTCACCATCGCGTCGAGGTCGGCGTTGATGCCGATCTGGGCGAAGAACACGGGAATGAAGATGTTGCCGGCCGCGCCGAGGTCCCGCGCCACCCGTTCGTGGTGGTGGCTGGCGCCGAGCGAGATCCCGGCCATGAAGGCGCCGATGATGAACGCCAGCTTGGCGGCGTCGGCAAGTTCGGCGAACCCGAGCATCAGGAGGAGCGCGGCGATCGTGACCGTGGCGGGGGAGCTGGCCCGCCGGTGGATGACGTCCAGCGCACGGGGCACGACCGCCAGGCCGACGACGCCGGTGGCCACCAGGAAGAGCACGGCCAGGCCGAGCGTGGAGGCGATGGTGCCCACTCCGACGGAACCGCCGGTGACGATCTTCACCACCACGGTGAGGATCACCAGGCCGAGCACGTCGTCCGCCACCGCGGCGCCGAGCACGATGCGGGCCTCGGTGGTAGCCAGGGCCCGCAGGTCGCCGAACACACGGGCGGTGATGCCCACGCTGGTGGCCGTGAGTGCCGCCCCCACGAAGATCGCGGTGTTCGTGTCCTGCCCGAACGCCAGGCCCACGGCCGTGCCGCCGGCGAACGGTGCGGCCACACCGATGATGGCCACCAGCAGGCTGGCCTTGCCCACCTTGCCGAGTTCCTTGAGGTCCATTTCCATGCCCACCTGGAGCAGGAGGAGCAGCACACCGATCTCGGCGATGACCGCCAGCGACACGCCGCGGGAGTCGTCGAGGTGGATCAGGCCGAGTGCGGAGGGGCCGATGGCGACGCCGGCCAGGATCTCACCGAGGACGGCGGGGATCTTGAGGCGTTCGGCGACCTCGGCGAGGACCTTGGCCGCGCCGATGATGATCAGCAGGTCGAGCAGCAGGCGAGCGAGGTCGATGCCGCCCGCGCTGGAGGCGATCACGCTGCGCCGGCGGCAGCAGGGCCGTCGCCGGTGTCGGTTCCGGCGTCGTCGCTGTCGCTGTCGCTGTCCGCGGTGGCGAGCAGGGCGTGCGCGGCGTCCACCGCATGGGGGGCGAGCATCCACCCGCGGCTGCGCACGGTGACGATGGAGTCCGCCCCCAGGGCGCGGCGGATGCCGACCAGCACACTGTCGCAGCGGCGCTCGTTGAGGTCGGCCAGGCCGGACAAGCGGGACAGCTCGCGCCGGCCGATGACCCGGCGATGGTTGGCCAGGAGGACGGCCAGCACAGCCCGCTCCTGCCGGCCCTGAACGGTGAGGGGGTACGCGTCCGGGCTCGGATCAGGAGCAAGGCTGGCCATGGGTTGCACCGTAGGAGGGCGGGGTTTCCGGGCTGTTCGCCGCATGTGAACGGTGTGTAACTTGACGTCACTTGACCCGCGGGTCAAGACTGGTGCCATGCAGCTGACCTAGGCACCCGAAGACGAAGCGTTCCGCTCGGAGATCCGTGGCTGGCTGGAGGCCAACCTGCCCGCCGGCTGGTTCGACGACGGCTTCGAGATGACCTCCGAGGCCCGCAAGGCGTTCAACGAGGGGTGGCCGGCGAAGCTGTTCGAGGGCGGCTGGATCTGCGCCACCTGGCCCACGGAGTACGGCGGCAAGGGCCTCACCACGATGCAGGGTGTGGTGCTCTCGGAGGAGTTCGCCCGGGCGAAGGCGCCCCTGCGGGCCGACTTCTTCGGCGACACGCTGGTCGGGCCGACCATCCTGATGTGGGGCACGGAGGAGCAGAAGAAGGAGTTCCTGCCGCAGATCCTCAACGGCTCGATGCGCTGGTGCCAGGGCTTCAGCGAGCCCAACAGCGGCTCCGACCTGGCGTCGCTGAAGACGTCCGCCGTGCTCGACGGCGACGAGTGGGTCATCAACGGCCAGAAGGTGTGGACCACCGGCGGCCACCACGCCGACTACTGCTTCCTGCTCACCCGCACCGACCCGGACGCCCCCAAGCACAAGGGCATCAGCTACCTCCTCGTGCCGATGCACCAGCCCGGCGTGGAAGTGCGCGGCATCACTCAGCCGGACGGCACCGCCGAGTTCTGCGAGGTGTTCTTCACCGACGCCCGCTGCCCGAAGGACAACGTGGTCGGCGGCATCAACAACGGCTGGAAGGTCACGAACACGACGCTCGGCTTCGAGCGCGGCATGAGCGCCACCACCGGCTACCGCCGCTTCGAGGAGGAGTACAAGCTGATGGTGGCGGCGGCCGAGGCCAACGGCACCATCGAGGATGCCGGCATCCGCCAGCGGCTGATGGAGTACTACACGAAGATCCAGATCCTGCGGGTGAACGGTTTGCGCTCGCTCGGCGCCACGCTGGCCGGCACGAAGGACCCCGGCGTGATGGCGCTCGGTGCCTCGAACAAGATGTTCTGGAGCGAGATGCACAAGGCCGCGATGGAGCTCGCCCTGGACATCCACGG
>JBPOIX010000360.1:0-10701 GCA_052034175.1 Actinomycetota bacterium | reverse complement strand
AGTCGGTTCCAGTTGTCGTAGACGAAGCACTCCTTGGTGTCCGAACCGGCCCCGCCGGGTTCGAGGCCGCGATCTTCGATCACTCTCACGTTCGTCGCGCGGGAGCGCGGTGAGATTCGTGCTGCATTCCTCGCCGCTACCAACTGACATGCAGTCTCGCGGTGGTCGTGCCACCGCGGTGCGGAACCGACGTTCGTGGTGGGCCGAAACTCCTGAACGTGTCCCCAGGGGCAAACCGAACCGCTTACCGCTACTCTCCGCTCCAATGTTCCCGGAGGGGGGGGGCTTAGCCAGGGAGCGCCGGTCGAGCTGGGCGCACGGGAGCGACCATACTTTCGTCATGACGAAAGATGGATCGGGGCAGCCGGCGACGGGGGAGTTGCGGGCGAGGTGCAAGCAGTGCCGCCGAGTGTTGCCACCACAACCCGCCACCGGCCGGCCGCGGCAGTTCTGTTCGCAGGCCTGCCGGCAATGGCACTGGGTGGCCAAGCAGCGGGCGGCGGAGCTCCAGCTCAGCGAGCACGAACTGGTGGTGGCCAAGGACGAACTGGACGCACTACACGACGAGCTCTATGTCCTGGCCTGCGCGGTGAACGATGCCGAACGAGACCTGCGCGCTGCGGGGAGCAAGCCCACCGCAGCGGAGCTGAGGGAGATCGTCGACTGGCTGATGGAAGCCGCACGTCCCCTGCGTGACAGAGAACTGCGCGACACGCAGTAGCCGAAGGGCCAGCATGTTTCGTCATGACGAAACAACAGCGACCGGCAGTGGGCGGAGTGAGCAGCCGCCCGGAGCAGCCGTCCCGGCTCGTCGCTGAATCTCCACGTGACGAAACTCGACCACGCGGCGCAGCGCCAGACGTAGCGGGACTGAAGATGGCGCCGAGTCGTTGCGGGCGTCCAATTCGTCACGTGGAGATCCACTGACGCTCGAAGATGGCGTTGCGGGGGCTCGTACAACGCTCAGGATGTGCGGCTGATCAGAGAACGACCGTCTCGAGCCACCGTTGGAGCACAACGCCCATAATCCTCGTTATGACAGAACGACACCAAGACTTCCTGGGCGGCCACTCTTCCCTTCCCCGCTGCGGCTCAGAGTTGCTGGGAAACGACCAGGTCGCGCCCGGCAGCTTTCGCCTCGTAGAGCAGTTCGTCCACCTCACGACGCAACTGCGCTGCGGAGATTCCACGGCGCCATTGCCCCACACCGCAGCTGATGGTGACCTCGGCCTCCCCCACCTTGACGGCCGCCACTGCGCAGCGAATGCGTTCAGCGACGGCAGTCGCCGCTTCCACGTCGGCGCCGCGTAGGAGCACAGCGAACTCCTCGCCGCCGAGGCGACCCACCACATCGTTGCGCCGAGCATGCTCCCGCAGGATGCGGCCGATGGTGGCCAACACCTTGTCGCCAGCGGCATGGCCGTGGGTGTCGTTGACCTGCTTGAAATGGTCGACGTCCAGCAGCAGCAAAGAGAACGGGGTGCCACTGCTCTCCGCACGCTCAACCTCGACGCCGAGGAGGTCGTGGAAGGAACGGTGGTTGCGGCAGCCGGTCAGCCCGTCGATCGCCGAGATCTTCTCCAGGGAGGCAGCGCGCTGCTCCTGGTCCACGGTGTAGCGCAGGGTGGCGCCCCTCACGACCATCACGGGCACCACCGTGGACAGGAACAGCCCGAGCGCCATGCCGACCACCCACAGCGGCACCGGGTCGCCAAACGTCCATGCCACGAGGTAGCCGATGCTGATCGGCACAAGGTGCCAGAGGGCGTCGCGTGGCGGGAACGCTGCCGCGGTCAGCAGGGCGGGCGGCAAGAGCGCACACGTGATCGGGCTTCCAACTCCCCCGTCGACGATGATCCCGGCGATCAGGATCGGCGCCAGCACCATTCCGACGATGAAGTAGTGCCGTCGCCGGCGGGCTGCGTCGCGGATTCGGTGTGGGCCGAAGATCAGGACGGCGACGAACACCCCGAGGACTAACGAGCCAGCGAGCACCAGCAGGGTCGTTCGGCGGCCCGCAGCCGGAATCGTGAGGACGTACGGGATCAGCCCCAAGCCCAAGAACGTCAGGGAAATGCATGAGATCGTGAGGCGCAGCCAGAAGCGCTCCAGCGGTTCTGCCCCCTCGAGTACCGACTCGTTCCACATGTGTTGACTCGCACCTCCGCCGTGCGTGTCGGCGACCCACGTGATTGACACGGTGCGTGGCCGCTAGACCCCACCAAGGTAGCGCAGCACTGCCACAACGCGACGATGTTCTGTCTCACTCGGTGCCAATTCCAGCTTGAGGAAGATATTGGAGATGTGCTTCTCCACGGCACCAGCGCTCACCACCAGGTGCTCTGCCAGCGCCGCGTTGGAGAGCCCCTGGGCCATGAGCGCCAGCACCTCCTGCTCACGTGGAGTGAGGGCCTCGAGGGGCCCGCGGCGTTTGCTCCGCGTCAGGAGCTGGCGCACCACTTCCGGGTCCAGTGCCGTTCCCCCCTCCGCCACCCGCTGCGCTGCGTCGACGAACTCGCGCACATCGGCCACTCGCTCCTTGAGCAGGTAGCCGAGCGCCACCGAGCCGGACTCCAGCAGTTCTGCCGCATAGCGCTCCTCCACATACTGCGACAGCACGAGCACCGGGGTGGCCGGGCGCGCCGCCCGCAGATCCACCGCCGCTCGCAGCCCTTCGTCGGTGTGCGTCGGCGGCATCCGAACGTCCACGATCACCAGGTCCGGCTGGTGCGCCTCTACGACCTCCAGCAGGCGGGTGGCGTCGCCCAGCCCTTCCACCACCTCGTGGCCGAACTCGGCCAGCACCCGGGTGAGGCCTTCACGCAGCAGGACGGAGTCCTCGGCGATCACGATGCGCATGGCACCTCCACACTCAGCGTCGTGGGGCCGCCGGCCGGGCTGGCAATGCGGATTCGCCCCTCCACCGCAGTCACCCGGTCCACCATGCCACGCAGGCCACCGGTGGACGCCGCCGCGGCGCCACCGATGCCGTCGTCGGAGATGTCCACGAACAGACGCCCATCCCGTTCCTCCAACTGCACCGTCGCCTTCCTGGCGGCGCTGTGCTTGGCCACATTGGTCAGCGCTTCGGCCACCACGAAGTAGGCAGCGCCTTCGGCGGCAGGTGAAAGCCGGCGACCGCCGAGCTCGCTACGAACCTCCACCGGAACCGGGCAACGGGCCGCCAGCGCCGACACCGCGGCGTCGAGGCCGCGGTCCGTGAGGACCGCCGGATGGATGCCGCGCACGAGGTCTCGCAGCTCGGCGATCGCCTGCTTGGCGTCGTCGTGGGCCTTGCCGACCAACTCCTTGGTCTGCGGGTCCGCTGCCTCGCCGAGTCGCTCCTTGGCCAGGCCGAGGGTCATGGCCACGCTCACCAGCCGTTGCTGCGCCCCGTCGTGCAGGTCGCGCTCGATCCGCCGCAGCTCGGCCGCCGACGACGCCACGGAGGCGTCCCTGCTGCCCTGCAGCTCGCTCACCCGCTGTTGGAGGTGCTGGTCTGCATTTGGGGTCAGCAACGCCCGGGCGATCGACGTGTCCGCCCGGCAGAGGCCGGCGATGGCTGCCGGCAGCACCAGCAGCAGCACCAGGCCGAGCAGCGTGGCCGCGGCAGCGCAGGCCAGCAGCCAGCCGCCTGCGATCTCGACGCGCTGCGTACCGAGGTGGAACACGGGCGGGGGCTCACTCCACTGGCTCCACAAAGGGGCCGACAGCAGCCCCGCCGCCAGCGACCAAAGTGTGACCGTCAAGCTGAAGGTGAGGACGTTCCACGGCAGGGCCACCATCGAGTAGGCCAGCCCCTTCCAGCCGGGGCGGTCGCTCAACGCCTGCTTCAGCCGGGCCGCGGCGCCAGCCTCCCATTCCACCGGCGCCCACTCGGGCAGATCTGCGCCGAGGAGCGCCCGGAAACGAAGGCGCTCGATCGCCGCCACCCCCCTGCCGCCCCACACGGACACCGCGAGGAGCGGGATGCCAACCAGGGTGACGCTGAGGCCGACGGCCGTAGGAAGCACCGTGGCGACGGCGCTGAACAGCCCGACCGCCATGATGAGCCCGAGCAGCAGATGGGCGGTCTGCTTCCACACGGCGGCAGAGCGATAGGCGGCCAGCCGGCGGCGGATCATTTGCCTGCCTCCACCGGGAGGCGGTGTGTGGCAGTCGGCATGCCGGACATGATGGCAGCTACGACTACTCCACCGACGGCGGCGGCACGAACCAGGTCGTGCCCTGCGAGCGCTACGAGCGAGGAGATGAACATGCACCGATCGTGCGCTCCCCCGGCCCCAGCGGCCATCCGGCCCACTGGCGTCCGCGTGGTAGGGCCAACCCCACCATCGTCACCCAAGCAGCCGATCCACATTCGCAGGACTATTACAGAATCGTTACGGAAATTGCTGGTGTCGCGACGATCGTCGCAGTACGGTCATCAGTCAGCGGGCGGCCGAGAACGAGGAGGAGCAGATGCTCCATCGCGGCACGCGTTTCCATCTTGCGGGCATCACGGCTGTCCTCATCGTGCTGAGCCCCTTGGCTTCTGCGGCCCACGCTGGTGCTGCCCCAGGCAGTGCCACCGCCGGTTCGGCGCGGGCTGCCGTTCAAGGCGTGGTGGCCCAGCGGGGCGATCGCAACAACACGGTGCGCGCCATCCAGCAGGCCCTGCTGAGTGCCGGCATCACGGTTCCCGGGGGTGCAGACGGGGTCTTCGGCTCGGGCACACAGACCGCCGTCACCGCATACCAGCAGCGGCGCGGCCTGACCGCGAGCGGCGTGGTGGACACGGCGACGGCTGTTGCATTGGGCGTGGTGCCAGCCACCCCGCTGCTCGCTCGTGGCGCCAACGGCCCTGCGGTGGTGGCCGTGCAGCAGCAACTGATCGCCGTGGGCCTCACCCCGAGGGGCGGGGCCGACGGCTGGTATGGCTCCGGTACGGAGGCCTCGATGCGGCAGTTCCAGACCGCCAAGGCCCTGCCTTCCACGGGGCAGTTGGACGCGGCGACGGCGCAGATCCTGGCCAACGCAGCGGCGTCGGCCACACCCTCACCCGCACCCGCGCCTGCCCCGGCGCCATCGCCCAGCCTGCCGGCGCCCGGCAGTTCAGGCGCTGCGGTGAAGGCCTTCCAGGAGGAGCTGACGCTGGTGGGTTTCCGCCCCAAAGGCGGTGCAGATGGGGTCTACGGCCCGGCGACGGTGACCGCGCTCGGCCTGTTCCAGAAGTCGGTCGGCCTTCCCGCCAATGGCCGCTACGACCAGGCCACCGCCACGGCGCTCACCACTGCGGCGAACACGGCCCGCTCCGGCGGCGGCACGGGCGGCGGAGGCTCGGGAGGCGGCGGGACCGGGGGCGGCCCGAGCGGCACCAACCCGGACGGCACTGTGACGCTGGCGAACTTCCCGATGCCGAAGCGCTGCACCTTCTGGGACACATGGGGCGCACCACGCTCCGGCGGGCGGACCCACCAAGGCGTGGACATCATGGCCCCCAGCGGTACCCCGCTCTACGCGGTGCAGGGCGGCACGATCACCAAGACACAGACCTCATACCCGGGCTCGCTCGCCGGCAATGCCATCTGGCTGACAGCTGCCGACGGCACCTACTTCTTCTACGCCCACCTCAGCGGCTTCGTCAGCGGGGTCGGCAAGGGCACCGTGGTGAAAGCCGGCGACCTGATCGGTTATGTCGGCTCCACCGGCAACGCGTCGATCCCCCACCTGCACTTCGAGGTGCACCCGCGCGGGGGTGCGGCCGTCAACCCGTACCCGATCGTGCGCCCGGTGAGCGGGTGCTGACCTCGGTGCCCGCCTGCCCGCGCACCACGGCCGCGGCGTCGGCCAGCGCACCGATGCGCGCGGGCCGGCCGGTGCGTTCGGCGAAACGGCAGGCGGCCGCCACCTTCGGCCCCATCGAGCCGCTCGCCCACCCCTCCGACGCCAACTCCGACGGGTGCGCCTGGCGAACCGCAGTTCGTGTTGGGGTGCCCCACCCGCGGTACAGCGCGTCCACATCGGTGAGGATCACCAAGGCCTCCGCGCCCAGCTGCTCGGCCACCACAGCACTGGTGAGGTCCTTGTCGATGACCGCCTCCACCCCGTAGAGCACCCCGTCGCTCCCCCGGGCCACGGGAATGCCTCCGCCGCCGGCGCAGATGACCACGTTGCCCGCCTGTTCCAACAGCTCGATCGCCCCTCGCTCCACGATCTCCAGTGGCGCCGGCGACGCGACGACACGGCGCCAGCCGTCGCCGTCCTGGGCAACCGACCAGCCGCGCTCCGCTGCCAGCGCGGCCGCCTCGCCCTCGGTGAGCATCGAGCCGATCGGCTTCGAGGGGGCACGGAAGGCGGGGTCGGCGGCGTCCACCACCACCCGGGTGAGCACCACGGAGGCTCCGGCCTCCCCGAGGTGACGGGAGAGCTCCTCCACCAGGAGGTAGCCGATCAGGCCGGCGCTCTCGGCAGCCAGCACATCGAATGGCACGGGCGCCACCCCACTGAGCGCCTCACTCTGGCGAGCCAACAGGCCGACCTGTGGGCCGTTGCCGTGGGTGACGACCAGCCGGTGGTCGGTGGCCAGCTGGGCCAGCACTGCCGCCGCATCGCGCACATTGGCGCGTTGCACCTCGATGTCCGGAGCCTGGCCGCGATGCAGGAGCGCGTTGCCGCCGATCGCCACCACCAGCAGGGGCCGCGCCTCCGGGGCGGGGCCGACGGCAGCGCGCAGGGTCACGGGCGCCACCTGGCGATCCACGGTGCCAGCACGTCGTCGAGGGTCGGTGCACCGACTTCGGCCAGCGTGTAGCTGACGTCGCGGATCGGCACACCGGGGTCGAACAAGCGACCCAGTGAGAACGGGCTGCCGTTCACCACCACCTCGCACCCGGTGGCGCGAATGGTGGCTTCCAGGTCCGCCACCTGCTGCTCCCCGTACCCCATGGCCGGCAGTACCGGGCCGATGTGCGGGTACTTGGCGAACGTCTCGGCCAGCGACCCGACCGCAACCGGGCGGGGGTCGACGAACTCGACCGCACCGGCGTGGCGTGCTGCCACAGTGCCGGCACCGAATGGCATTCCGCCGTGGGTGATGGTGGGGCCGTCCTCGACCACGAGGACCTTGCGCCCGACCAGTGAACCCTCCCCGGCCAGTGTGACGGGGGAGGCGGCACGCACGACCACGGCAGCCGGGTTCACGCCGTGGACATTGGCCACCACCTGCGCCACCGCGTCCGGGCTGGCCGAATCCACCTTGTTCACCACGACCACGTCGGCGAGGCGCAGGTTCACCTCACCGGGGTGGTACGCCAGCTCGTGGCCGGGGCGGAGCGGGTCCACCACGGTGATCGTGAGGTCGGGCCGGAAGAACGAATAGTCGTTGTTCCCGCCGTCCCACAGCACCACGTCCGCCTCCTGCTCGGCCTGGCGGAGGATGGCCTCGTAGTCCACCCCGGCGTACATCACCAGGCCCTCGCGGACCGGGATCTCGTACTCCTCACGCTCCTCGATGGTCGGTGCCGCAGCGTCGATGTCCGCCATCGTGGCGAAACGCTGCACCCTCATCTTCACAAGGTCCCCGTACGGCATCGGGTGGCGCACGAGGACGACGCGCAACCCTGCATCCCCGAGGATTCGGGCCACGCGCCTGCTGGTCTGGCTCTTGCCGCAACCCGTCCTGGCCGCCACCACGGCCACCACCGGCTTGGACGAGCGGAGCATGGTGGCGTCCGGCCCGAGGAGCGTGAAGGCTGCCCCGGCGGCTTGCACCACGGCAGCCTTCCGCATCACCTGCTCGTAGGACAGGTCGCTATAGGCGAAGACCACCTCGTCCACCTCGTGCGTGCGGATCAGGTCCGCCAGCTCTGCCTCCGGGCGGATCGGGATGCCCTCGGGGTACAGCGGCCCCGCCAACTCGGGCGGGTAGCGCCGGTCGTCGATCCCCGGAATCTGGGCCGCCGTGAAGGCCACCACCCGCGCGTGCGGTTCGTCGCGGAACACCATGTTGAAGTCGTGGAAGTCCCTCCCGCCGGCCCCCATCAGGATCACCTTGCGCATCGCTCCTCCTCTGGCTCGAGCCGAGACGCCGATGTGTTCAGTGTGCGCCGCGAGATGCGTCGGCGGCATTGCCGTTGGTCCTCCAATCGGTCAGCCATGCGACCCAATTGCCCTCACTCTCTACATGAGCCTTTGACTCAAGGAATTGTTAAGGGTTGCGTTGCCGGCGCCGATATAGGGATCATGCTGAAGTTGAGGTTGAAGCACGTCGTCGTCGCAGCGGGCCTGGGGCTCGCCACCATGGCGGTTGCTGTCGTGCCCGCACACGCCGCGCCAGCCCCCACCGCACCCGCAGCCGCCCAGTTCTACACCGTCCAAGCGGGCGACTACCTCTCGGGCATCGCGGTGAAGCTCGGGGTCTCCCTCCGGGACCTGCTGAACGCCAATAGCCTCACCGCCAGCAGCCTGATCTACCCCGGTATGAAGCTCACGGTCCCCGCAGGAGGCACCCTGCCCTCGACCGGTGGGGGGAACCAAGGCGGCGGCCCGCTGGTGTACACCGTGCAGGCCGGCGACTACCTCTCCGGTATCGCCGTGAAGTTGAAGGTGAGGCTTGCGGACCTGCTGACCTTGAACCGCATGACCACGACCAGCGTCATCCACCCCGGCATGAAGCTCACGGTTCCGCCCGGTGGCTCACTTCCCACCACGAACCCGCCTTCCTCGGGTGTCAGCGCCCCGGTGACCTCGAATGGCCTGGTGTACACGGTGGTGGCAGGCGACACCCTGATCGGGATTGCCGGCAAGACCAAGGTCTCCCTGTCGAGTCTGCTCACCCTCAACAAGATGACCACCAGCTCCCTGATCTACCCCGGCCTGCGCATGGCGGTACCCGCCGGAGGCGTGGTGCCGGCCGCCAAGCCACCACAGGGCAGCGCTCCTGCGCCGAGCAACGGGACCGGCGCCGTGCCGGCCAAGGTGCAGCGAGTCCTGGACTACGCGCTGGCGCAGCAGGGCAAGCCGTACGTCTTCTTCACTTCGGGCCCGGCGACCTTCGACTGTTCCGGGCTCACCCTCGCGGCCTTCGCCCAGATCGGGATCACGCTCCCCCACTACAGCGGCTATCAGGCCCGCTACGGCACCGCGGTGGACTGGACGACGAGCGACATCAGGCCGGGTGACCTGGTCTTTCTCGAGTCCTACCCGGGCTCGGGCGTGATCAACCATGTCGGCATCGCCGTCAGCAGCACCCAGTACGTCCACGCTCCGCGCTCGGGCGACGTGGTGCGCGTCGGTTCGATCCCCTTCTACAGGGTGGTCAGCGTCCGCCGCCTCGTCGAGGCCTGAGCACAGCGGCTGGCCTCCGGCATGCCTCCCGACGCGCAGGGGCCAGGCGCCCCACAACGCATCTCGATTCGCCACCTCCGCGCCGATCAGGTCCAACTCGTGCATGCCGCGCTGCGTGCGGGAAACGTCCCCGCTGTCACCGGCGACGAGGAGCTCCTGGTGCCCCTCGCTCACGTCGCAGCAGTGCGCAACGCCATCGCCTGGGCGGCCACCGCCAAGGGCCCCGCCACCGACGAGGAGCCACTCGACCCAAGCCTCACACGTGGGTTGGGCCCGCTGGTGGCCCCGTCCCGGCCTCCGCTGGCCGACGGCCGGCTGCGCGCCACCCGCTACCGCCGCCTGGCCGGCGGCGTGGTGGATGCCGCCCTCACCGGTGCCCCGCTGGTGATCGCCATCCGTGCCGGCGTGCCGTGGTGGGCCGCCGCGGCCGCGCACGCGCTGCTGACCGTGGCCCCCACCGCGCTGTGGGGCTGGACGATCGGCAAACGGGCCTGCGGGACGCGCATCATCGCCGCCGCCACGCTCCACCGGCCAACATGGCTTCTGGCCGTCGTGAGGTGGGCTACCGCTGCTGCCCCACTGGTTGTGGGCGCGGCGGCAGGCGTGGAGCCGGACCTCCTTGCCGGGCTGGTGCTCCTCGTGCACGCGCCGATCCTCAAGGACTTGCGCAGTGTTCCCGATCGGGCGGCCCGCACCCTCGTCGTCGAAGCCAACCGCTGACACGAAGCCCCGGCACCCAGCCGGCCCTGCGGCTGATCGGACCCGCTCCCGAACTGGCCCCCGACCCTGCGGCCGGGTTTCGTCATGACGGAAGTGTCAGCGGACGGCGATGAGGTCGACGACGAAGACCAACGTCTCGCCGCCCTTGATCACGCCACCGGCGCCGCGGCTGCCGTAGCCGAGATCTGCGGGAATGGTGAGCCGGCGACGACCGCCGACACGCATGCCCTTGACGCCGCGATCCCAGCCCTCGATCACCTCACGGGCACCGAGGCGGAAGTCGAACGTGTCGCCACGATTCCAGCTGGCGTCGAACTCCTTACCGGTGCTCCAGGCCACGCCTGCGTAGTGGACCACGACGCGCTTTCCGATGGTGGCTTCGTCGCCGTCGCCCACCACCTCGTCCTCGATGAGCAGTTCGGCGGGCGGTGCGCCCTCGGGAATCGTGATGACGGGTTTGTCGGCCATGGCCGAGCACGCTACCGGCTCCCCCGCCACCCTCAGCCGGTGGCGATGAGCGCCACGGAGACGGCGGTGACCCCAACCCCGATGGCCTGCCACCAGCGCATGCGCTCCCGGTTGAACATCACCGAGAGGAGCACCGCCACGGTGGCGAACTGCGAGCTGGCCACCGAGACCTCACCGAGATCGCCC
>JBPOIX010000331.1:0-15089 GCA_052034175.1 Actinomycetota bacterium | reverse complement strand
GTGGACGACCCGCGCCAGGTTCTTTACGCCCAGCAGAACGCCGCCAAGGCGGCGATGGTCGCCGCGCTGAAGGCCGAGGGAGTGCCGTACGAGGAGCGCATGGAGCGGCTCGATCATGTCAGCTGGCCGCAGCCGCAGAAGGAGCTGCTGGACGCCTGCTTCGAGACCTACCGCGGGCAGCACCCGTGGATCGTGGCCAGCACCGGCATGAACGCGCCGTCGCCCAAGAGCGTCGTCCGCGAGATGTTGGAGGGCGGCGACAGCTTCCCGACGTTCGTGCGGCGCTACCGCCTCGACCGCAGCGAGGGCCTGGTGCTGCGCTACCTCACCGACGTGTGGCGCACGCTCGACCGCTCGCTGCCGGACGACGCCTACACCGACGAGGTGGAGGACGTGATCGAGTGGCTCGGCGCGCTCATTCGCGCCACCGACGCCACCCTGCTGGACGAATGGACCCGCCTGGCCGGTCAGCCCGTGCACGACCATGTGGCGCCCGAGGCGCTCACCCTGCACGCTGGCCCACCGCCCGCGTGGCGCACCGCCGTGCGGCGAGCCGCGTTCGGCTGGGTGGAGCTGCTGGCCACCCGCCGCTACGACGTGCTGGCCGAACGCTGCGGCGGCGGCTGGACCGCCGAGCGTCTGGCCGCGGCGCTGCAGCCCTTCTGGGCCGAGTACCCCGAGATGCCGACGGACGCCGATGCCCGCAGCACCGCCAACTTCGCGCTCGCCGAGGAACCCGGCCGGTGGGTGCTGACCCAACGCCTGGCCGACCCTGCGGGGGACGGGGAGTGGCACTTCGTGGCCACGGTGGACCTGGCTGCGGCAGAGCTCGAGGGTGCGCCGACCTTGGCCCTGCAAACACTCGGCCGCTTCGACGGCGTCTCATGAGTCGACCGCTCGCTGCCGATGGAACGGTGATGGGCGAACGAACCCCTGGCCGTGCCGCGCTGCGCTGCGTCGGCGGGACGATCCTCTCGATCCTGCTGCCGGGGACCGGCCACCTCGTGCTGCGCGAGCGGCGCGTCTGGTCGATGGCGCTGCTCGCCGTGCTCGACGCCGGGCTGCTGGCCTACCTGGCGGTGGTCCTGTTCGGGGTGGACGGGCGCACGGAACTCGTCGAGCTGGTGGCGGACCGGCAGGTGCTGCTCGGCCTCGGAAGCGGTCTGCTGGCCCTCGGCGTCACCCGCACGTGGGCGGCCGTCGACCTGGCGTGGCGTGCCCGGCTGCGGCATGCGGGATGGCAGCGGGCCGTGGTGGGTGTGGTGGCGGCCTCAGTGGCGGTGGCAGGTGCGGCTCCATTCGTGGTGGCCGCGGACTATGTGCGCCGCACCGACCGTGCGGTGGAAGACGTGTTCGCCGACACCGACGCCGTGACCGCGTACCCGACGCGCCCGCCGAGCGAGTACGGCGAGACAGCCGGGGCCACGACCTCCACCGAGTTCAGCCCCACCACGTTGCCCCGCGCCACGACCACGTCGTCGATCGCGCCCACCACACTGCCGCCGACCACCACCACGACGACGACCCTGCCGCCGTTGGTGGCCGAGGCGCGCACGAACATCCTCCTGCTCGGCGGCGATGCCGGCCCCGGCCGCTGGAGCCTGCGCACGGACTCGATGGTGGTGGTCTCCGTCGACCCGGTCACGGGCGATGCGGCGATGATCTCGGTGCCGCGCAACCTCACCCGCATCCCCTTCCCGGCCGGCACCGACCTCGCGGCCGAGTACCCGAACGGGTTCCCTGAGATCGCCAATGCCGTCTACCCGCTGGTGGGCCTGCATCCGGAGCTGGTGGGCGACGTGGAGAACCCCGGTGCGCAGGCGATCAAGATGGCGATCGCCCAGCTGTTGGGGATGCCGATCCACTACTACGTGCTGGTGGACATGGCCGGTTTCGTGGACGTGGTGGACGCCCTCGGCGGGATCGACATCGTGGTGGCCAAGACCGTGCCGTCGCCCGGCAACCCGCCCGGCGCCAAGCACGAGGTACCGCCCACGATCGAGGCCGGGCCGCAGCACATGGACGGCACGATCGCCCTGGCCTACGCCCGGTCGCGCAAGGCGGACAGCGACTACTCGCGCATGCGCCGTCAGCGCTGCGTGCTGCAGGCGATCGCCGCCGCGGCCACCCCGGCCACGGTGGCCACCGGCCTTCCGGAGCTCGTGGCCGCGTTCGGCGACGCAGTCCGCACGGACATCCCTCGCGATCGGTTGGGGGAGATCGGCGCGCTGGCGGACACGTTCCTCGGTGCGGGCGGGCTGGCGAACGTCCGCACCCTGCACCTCGCGCCCCCGCTGATCGACCCGGCGCACTGGAGCCTGCTGGAGGTGAGGGCGATGGTGGCGAACGTGGTGGAGCCGACGGCGCCCGCGGCCGGCGCGGCGCCCGTCGAGGTGCCCACGAAGGTCCTGCCGGACTCCTGCTGACCGGTTCTTCCTGCCACGCCCTGGCGGCGCTACACCTCGTGGAGGCGGCCGTCGGCGACGTCGTAGACGAAGCCGCGGATGTGGTCCTTGTGCAGCACGAACGGGCTGTGCTGCAGCCGGTTGATGCTCTGGCGGGTGTCCGTATACGGGTCGGTGAAGCACTCCAGCGCCCACCACGGCTTGATGCCCACCTCGGCCTCGAGCTCGGCCTTGAAGGTGTCCTCGGTGATGGCCTGCAGACCGCAGTTCGTGTGGTGCACGAGGACGATCTCCCGCGTGCCGAGGAGGCGCTGGGAGAGCACGAGCGAACGGATGACGTCGTCGGTGACCACCCCTCCGGCGTTGCGGATGATGTGCGCGTCGCCATGCGCCAGGCCGAGCATCTGGAAGATGTCCATGCGGCTGTCCATGCACGCCACGATGGCGAGCTTGCGGCGGGGGCGCAGGGAGAGGTCGTGATCGGCGAACTCGGCGACATACCTGTCGTTGTGGGCCAGCAGTTCGTCGGTGTTCGGGAGGAAGCCCTCGTCGCTCATCGCTGTCGAGGGTACCCGGTTGCCGGGTAGCCTCTCCGCATGACCGACAGCCTTCGCCCCATGGCCCTCGATGCGGGGATGGACCCGCGCATGGACGTGTTCAATCGTCTGCTGAAGAACCGCGTGGTCATGCTCGGCACCGACGTCAACGACGACATCGCCAACCAGATCTGCGCCCAACTGCTCTACCTCGAGGGGGAGGACCCCTCTGCCGACATCTGGCTGTACATCAACAGCCCGGGCGGGTCGGTCACCGCAGGCATGGCCATCTACGACACCATGCAGTTCGTCAGCTGCGATGTGGCCACGGTGTGCATGGGCATGGCCGCCAGCATGGGCCAGTTCCTGCTCACGGCCGGCACCGCCGGCAAGCGGTTCACCCTGCCGAACGCGCGCATCATGATGCACCAGCCGCTGGCGGGCCTGCGTGGCCAGGCAACGGACATCGCCATCCAGGCCGAGCAGCTGGCGTACACCAAGCGGCGCATGGCGGAGCTCATCAGCCAGCACAGCGGCCAGACGTTGGAGAAGATCCAGGCGGACAGCGAACGCGACCGCTGGTTCACCGCCGAAGAGGCGAAGGCCTACGGCTTGGTGGACAACGTCATCGTCCGCCGCGGCGAGATCATCTAGTTCGTCCCGCGCCGGCGCCGGCCGCGCGGCGTCAGCCGTCGGTCGGCGGCGGAACCTGAGCCGGGGTGGTGGTCACGGGCGGCACGCCGCCGATCGTGGCGTTGCACTTCTGGTACGTGTAGACGATCACCCGCGTGGCGGCCGGTTCACCCGCGCGGGCGGTGTCCGCCATCCGCTGCACGGATTCCGGGTCGCCAGGGTCCACCGTGGCAGCCGTCTCCATGCCGGCCACCACCACCGCCCAGTCCTCCTCGACGGCCAACGGCGCTCGAGCCGCAACCTCGCGCCAGGCCGCCAGCACGGCCGTCACGTCCTCCGGGGCGGAGATCGACGGGGTGTTGAGCTCCGCCAGGCGCTTGGTGACCTCCGTGCAGTAGCCGGCCTCGGTGCGTTCGGGCGCGTCGTCGCCGCAGGCCCCGGCGATGACGGCCAGGCCGAGCACAGCAGCAACGGCAGCGGCAACGGACGTTGCAACGGAAGCGGCGGCGGAACGCATCACTCCGATTCTCCCAGGCATCGCCGCCGATCCCACGTCATCCATCACGTCATCCATCACGTGATCCAGGAGGTTGCATCGGGCGGCGGTGTCGATATGGTGCGCCGATGGGCCGCTGGTCGGCCCCCGTCGAGGAGCCGGCCCCGTTCCTCCAACCGCCCGGCGCATCCCTGCGCCTCGAGTCGTTGGAGGTGGCGTGTGCTCGCTGCAGTCCGTTCTGCCACGGTGTTCGGTGTCGAAGGCCGGCCGGTCACGGTCGAGGTGCACGTCAGCACCGGCCTTCCTGCGTTCCAGATCGTCGGCCTGCCGGACGAGGCATGCCGCGAATCGAGGGATCGCGTGCGTGCCGCCGTCCTGTCCAGCGGTCTCCAGTGGCCCTCCTGCCGGGTCACCGTGAACCTGGCCCCGAGCAGCCAGCGCAAGGGCGGCTCCGGGCTGGATCTCCCGATCGCCGTCGGCTTCCTCGCCGCCCACGGGCAGATCCCGGTCGAGGCGTTGGCAGGGCTGGGGTTCGTGGGGGAGCTGGGGTTGGATGGCTCCATGCGCCATGTATCGGGCATCGCCCCGATGGTGGCGGCGATGCAGCCGTGCCGTCCGGTGGTTCCCGTGGCCGGGTTCCGTGAGGCCCAGTGCGTCGTGGGGGAGGGGGTTCGGGTGGCATCGACCCTGCGCGAAGTGGTGGACGCGCTGACCGCGGAGGCCCCCTGGCCGCGCCCTCCCGACGGCGAGTTGGTGGACGACGAACCGCCCGTGGCGGACCTGGCCGATGTGCGCGGGCAGGGCGCGGCGCGGCTGGCCTTGGAGATCGCTGCCGCAGGGCAGCACCATCTCCTGCTCGTCGGCGCGCCCGGCTCGGGCAAGACGATGCTCGCCAAACGGATGCCCGGCCTGCTGCCGCCGCTGGACCCTGCGACATCGCTGGAGACCACGATGGTGCACTCCGCGGCCGGGGTGCGGCTGCCGGCCGGCGGGCTGGTGCGGCGGCCGCCGTTCCGTGCACCGCACCACTCCAGCAGCATGGTGTCGCTGGTCGGTGGCGGGTCGACGGCGCTGCGGCCGGGAGAGATCAGCCTCAGCCACGGTGGTGTCCTGTTCCTCGACGAGCTGGGCGAGTTCGCTCCGGTCGTGCTGGACGGGATGCGCCAACCGCTGGAGGAGGGCGTCATCCGTCTCGCCCGCGCCCGGGCCAGCGCCACGTTGCCGGCCAGGTTCCTGCTCGTTGCCGCCACGAACCCATGCCCGTGCGGTGGCGGCCCGCCGGGCACGTGCGAGTGCGACGACGGCGCCCGGCTGCGCTACCTGCGCCGCCTCTCCGGCCCCCTGCTGGATCGCTTCGACCTGCGCGTCGGCGTGGCCCGGCCGGGTGTGGACGATCTGTTGGCCAGCGGTGGTGGCGAGCCGACTGCCCTGGTGGCGGCGCGGGTGGCCGCGGCCCGGGCGCGGTCGATGGACCGGATCGGCATGCCTCCGGCGCACATCCCCCCGGCGCTGCTGGACACGCTGGCCCCCATCTCCGCGGAGGCGCGCAGCCATCTGCGCGACGAGCTGGAGCGGGATCAGCTCACCGGCCGCGGCTACCACCGGGTGCGCCGCGTGGCGCGCACCATCGCCGACCTCGAGGGGGACAACGAGGTGGTGGAGCTGCACCATGTGGTGCTGGCCATCCAGCTGCGGGTCCGCCTCGGGGTCACCACGCGGGAGCGTGCCGCATGAGCGCCGACGACCTGCCGCCCGAGGCGTACGCGGCGTCGTTGGCCGGGTTCGAGGGGATGACGCTGTCTCGCCTTGCCGCTCTGTTGCGCCACCATCCGCCTGCGGAAGCGTGGCGGGTGGTGAACCGGGAGATGCCCACGACGGGCCTGATCGCCCGGGTGCTGTCGGAGCATTCGGTGCGCACCGCGTGGCGGCGGAGTGCGCTGGCCCGGCCGCCCGAGCGTGTCTGGGCGGAGTGCCAGGCCAAGGGGGTGGACGTGCTGCTGCCCGGCTCGGCGAGGTTCCCGGCGCTCCTGGCGCAGGACATCCTCCCGCCGCCGGTGCTCTTCGCCCGTGGCGACCTCGGCCTGCTGAGCGGGCGCCGGGTCGGCATGGTGGGAACACGGAACGCCACCGCGGCCGGGAAGGAGACCGCGCGGCGGATCGCCGGCGGCCTTGCTGCCGCCGGCGTCCATGTGGTGTCCGGCCTGGCACGGGGCATCGACGGGGTGGCCCACCGTGCCGTGCTGCAGGCAGAGGCGGAGGGGCGGCCGATCGGTGTGGTGGCCTGTGGCCTCGACGTCGTCTATCCACGCGAGCACCGCGATGTGTGGGCGGCAGTGGCGAACTGTGGGCTGCTGCTCAGCGAGTCGCCGCCAGGCATCGGCCCGGAACCCTTCCGCTTCCCTCTCCGCAACCGCATCATCGCTGCGCTCTCCGAGCTGGTCGTGGTGGTGGAGAGCCGGGAGAAGGGAGGGTCGTTGATCACCGCGTCGGAGGCGCTGGATCGCAGCGTGCCGGTCATGGCCGTGCCGGGCCCGCCCACCAACCGGGCCAGCGCAGGGGCCAACAACCTGCTGCGTGATGGCGCTGCCCCGGCGATGTCGGCCGTGGAGGTGCTCGATGCCCTGTCGCTGGCGCCGACGCGCTCGGCCACGGAGGCCTGGGACCTGCGGCCGCGCCCGCGTCGAGACGACATCGCGGTGTACGACGTGCTGCGCGGCGAGCCCCGCACGATCGACGGGGTGGCGCTTGCTGCCGGGCTGACGTTGGTCGATGCGGCCATGTCGTTGGCCCGTTTGGAGCACGCCGGATGGGTCGGCGGAGTTGACGGTTGGTTCGAGTGTGTGGGGTCACCGCTGCGATGAGCGGGAGCGAATACCCTGGTCGCCGATGGCTACCCGATCCGCCGCACCTGCTGCCCCGCGCCACGGCGTGGGCGAGCAGCCGCACGCCGCCGCGGCGTGGCACACGGACGGGTTCTCCAGGTCGCTCACCCATAGCTCGGCGAACACGGTGCTGGCCTATCGCACGGATGTGGAAGCGTTCGCCGCGTGGGCCAGCACGGCCGGTGCGGGCAGCCCTGGTGAGGTGGATCGCTTCCTTCTGCGCCGCTATGTCACATGGCTCACGACCTCCTCGGAGGCCACCCGTCAGGGCCCGGCGGCCAAGCGCACCATTGCTCGCAAGGTCTCGTCGTTGCGGCGCTACTTCGCCTACCTCCGTCGCGAAGGCCTGCTGGAGCTGGATCCTGCGGCCGCGCTGCGCGCGCCGAGCGGTGAGGGCCGCCTTCCCCGCGTGCTCGACCACGGCGACCTGGACGTGCTGCTGGACGGGCCCACCCCGGACGACGAACCGGTGTGGCGCCGGCGGCGCGACGACGCCGTTCTGGAGTTGCTCTATGGCAGCGGGGTTCGCGTCGGCGAGTTGTGCGGGCTGGACCTCGACTCGCTCGACCTCGCCGCGGGGGCGATGTCGGTGTGGGGCAAGGGCGCGAAGCAGCGCCGCGTCCCGCTCAGCGCGCCAGCGGTGGCAGCCCTCCAGGCATGGTTGGCGGTACGCCACGACGTCGTGGCCGCTGCGGCCGGCGCGGCGTTGTTCGGCAACGAGCGCGGCCAACGCCTTGCGCCGCGGGACGTCCGGCGCATCCTGGATCGCCGTTCGCCGCGGCCCACGCACCCGCACGCGCTGCGGCACACCTTCGCCACACACCTGCTGGATGGCGGCGCGGATCTGCGTGCCGTGCAAGAGTTGTTGGGGCACGCGGACGTCGCCACCACCCAGCGGTACACCCACGTCAGCAACCACCGCCTCCGCGAGGCCTACTCCGAGGCACACCCCCGAGCATGAGACGCGAACTCGACCTGGAACAGATCTGGCAGCGCTGGTTCGCTTCGCGCGACCCCTGGGCGCGCGACCGGCTGATCGTGCACTACTCGCCGCTGGTGAAGTTCGTCGCCGGCCGCGTCGGTGCCGGTTTGCCGAGCAGCGTGGACCCTGGCGATCTGGTCAGCGCCGGCGTGTTCGGCCTCATCGACGCGGTGGAGCGCTTCGACCCCGAGCGTGGGGTGAAGTTCGAGACCTTTGCGGTGCCGCGCATCCGCGGCGCGGTGTTCGACGGCCTGAGGTCGCTGGACTGGGTGCCGCGCAGCGTCCGCAGCCGCGCCCGCGAGGTGGAGACTGCGTTCACCGAACTCGAAGGCCGCCTCGGCCGGGCTCCTTCGGACGAAGAGCTGGCTGGGCACCTCAAGATCACCGGTACCGAGTTCCAGAAGTGGCTGTCCTCGATCGCCTCGACCACGGTCGGCCCGCTCGACCGGGCGTTGGTGGCGGGGGCCGAACCGCGTGCCCTCACGGGCGATGTGCCGGACTCTCCGGCTGCCGTCGTGGAAGAGGGCGAGGTGCGTCGCCTGGTGAAGGTGGAGGTGCGGCGCCTCCCCGAACGCGAGAAGCTCGTCCTGTCGCTGTACTACGACGAAGGCCTCACCCTGGCCGAGATCGGTTCGGTGCTGGGCGTCACGGAGAGCCGCGTCTCGCAGATCCACACCAAGGCGGTGCTCCACCTGCGGGCACGCCTCTCCGCCAGCGGCGTCGCCTAGCCGGGTCGCTCCGTGCGGGAGGCCGCGGATGATCGCCCTCCTCGCCGCACTGCTGTTGTCCTCCGGCACCTGCTTCCCGCCGCCCGTTGGGGCGCCGGTCGCCGAACCCTTCCGGGAGCCCGCGTGCTCCTATTGCCCGGGCCACGTTGGGCTGGGCTACGCGCTGCCCGAAGGCACCGTGGTCGCCGCCATCGCTCCCGGCGAGGTCACCTTCGCAGGCATGGTGGCCGGCGTGAGGTGGGTGGTGGTGGGGCTGGCCGACGGGCGCAAGGTCTCCTACGGCCACCTTTCGGCCGCCCTGGTGCGGCGCGGGCAGGTGGTGGGCACCGGGCAACCGGTGGGGTTGTCGTCGACCTGGTTGCACCTGGGTGTGCGCGATGGGGAGGTCTACCTGGACCCGGCGCCGCTGCTCGGTTGGTGGCAGGTGCGGGTGCGCCTCGTTCCGGCGGGTGGCGGGCCCCGGCGGGCCGGCCCGGATCGCCGGCTGAACTGCCCGGCAGTCCGCCCGCCGTAAGGCGCGACTCGCCGTCGGCGCCGCTAACATTCCACGACGGTCCGCCGCCTCGGTGGGCCGTATTCACTACGCACTCGCCCTCCTGCGGTCGCCTCGGCGCCCGGGCGGGTGCACCATCAACCGCAGGAGAGGAGCACCCCATGGCTGTCGTCACGATGCGCCAGATGTTGGAAGCCGGCGTCCACTTCGGGCACCAGACCCGTCGTTGGAACCCGAAGATGAAGCGATTCATCTTCGGAGAGCGCAACGGCATCTACATCATCGACCTCGACCAGACGATGTCTCGTGTGCAGGCCGCATACGAGTACACCCGCGATCTCGCCGCCAAGGGCGGCACGGTGCTGTTCATCGGCACCAAGAAGCAGGCGCAGGACCCCATTCGGGGCTACGCCGACAAGAGCAACCAGCCGTACGTCAACGAGCGTTGGCTCGGCGGCATGCTCACCAACTTCGAAACCATCTCCAAGCGCGTCGCCAAGATGATGGAGTACGAGCGCATGCGCGCGTCGGGCGAGTTCGAGGCCATGCCGAAGAAGGAAGCCCTGCTCCTCACCCGTGAGCTGGAGAAGCTGCAGAAGAACCTCGGCGGCATCCGCGGCCTCAACAAGCGGCCCGACGCCATCTTCGTGCTGGACACGAAGAAGGAGCACATCGCCGTCACCGAGGCCAACAAGCTCGGCATCCCGGTCATCGCCGTGGTGGACACCAACGTCGACCCCGACGTCATCCAGTTCCCGATCCCGGGCAACGACGACGCCATCCGCGCCAACGCGCTGATGTGCCACGTCATCGCCGAGGCCGTGCTCGAGGGCCGTTACATCGCCGGCAAGCGCAACCCGCAGGCCGCTCCGGCCGCCAAGCGCACCGCCGAGGACGAAGCGGCCTTCGCTGCCGCCCAGGCCGACGCCCGCCGCCAGGCTGCCGCCGCCCAGGCCGAGCGCGATGCCCGCGTCGCTGCCGCCAAGACCACGCCGGCGGATGCCGACGCCGAGGTCGAGGCAGTGGCGGAGGTCGTCGCCGAGGCCGTTGAGTCCACCGACACCACCGAGACCCCCGCAGAGAGCTGATCAGAGATGGCATTCACCGCGAAGGACGTACAGGCGCTGCGCCAGGCCACCGGCGCCGGCATGATGGACGCCAAGAAGGCCCTGGAGGCCAACGACGGCGACATGGAAGCCTCGAAGCAGTGGCTCCGTGAGAAGGGTTTGGCCGCCAGCGCCAAGCGCGACGACCGCGAGAACACCCAGGGTGTGGTCGCACTGGTCATCGACGGCAACGTCGGGGCCATGGTCAAGCTGAAGTGCGAGACCGACTTCGTCGCCAGCAGCGACCGCTTCAAGGGCGAGGCCGACGAACTGGCCCGCCTGGTGGTCGCCAAGGGCGAAGCTGCCGTGGCAGAGCGCACCGATCAGCTCGAAGAGATGAAGATCACGCTGAAGGAGAAGATCGAGCTGGGCGAAGTCGTCCGGTTCGAGGCTGCCGCCGGCAACGTGCTGGACAGCTATGTGCACATCCAGGGCGGCCGCGGCGTGAACTGCGTGCTCGTCGAGATGAGCGGCGCCAGTGTGGAACTGGCCCACGATGTGGCCGTCCATGTCGCCTTCGCCCGGCCGAAGTACCTCGCTCGCGAGGACGTGCCGGCCGATGTGGTGGAGAAGGAGCGTGCCACGCTCGAGGTGCTCAGCCGCAACGAGGGCAAGCCCGAGGCCGCGCTGCCGAAGATCGTCGAAGGCCGGATCAACGGCTTCTTCAAGGACGTGGCGCTGCTGGAGCAGCCCTACGCCAAGGACGACAAGCAGTCCGTCAAGCAGGTCATCGGCTCCGCCACCATCGTGCGGTACGCCCAGGTCGAGATCGGCTGACCGAGATGGCCTCGCCCCGGTGGAAGCGCATCGTCTTCAAACCGTCGGGCGAGGCCTTGGCCGGCCCCTCGGGGTACGGCCTCGACGGCGCCACCCTGGATGCCACCGCGGAGGAGATCAAAGCGGTGCGCGCCATGGGCGTGGACGTCACGGTCGTGGTGGGCGGCGGCAACTTCTGGCGTGGCCGCCAAGGCGCGATGCGCGGAATGGACCCCACCCAGTCCGACCACATCGGCATGTTGGGCACGGTGATGAACGCGCTCGCCCTGCAGGACGCGCTGGAACGTGCGGGTGTGGACACTCGGGTGCAGAGCGCCATCGAGATGCCGCGCATCGCCGAGCCGTACATCCGCCGTCGGGCGATGCGTCACCTGGAGAAGGGCCGCGTCGTCATCTTCGCGGCCGGCACGGGTAACCCGTTCTTCACCACCGACACCGCGGCGGCCTTGCGCGCGGCGGAGATCGAAGCCGAAGCGTTGGTGAAGGGCACCCACTCCGGCGTGGACGGGGTGTACGACGCCGACCCGCGCACCACGCCGCATGCGGTGAAGTACGAGGAAGTCAGCTACATGGAAGTGATGACCAAGGACCTCAAGGTCATGGATGCCACCGCCATCGCCTTCTGCCGGGACAACAAGATCCCGATCGTCGTGTTCGACATGTCGGCCCCGGGCGCGCTGCAGGCCATCCTGCGCGGCGACCCCGTCGGCACGATCGTCCGCGACCGCTGAGCTGCCGGCACGAGCGGCGCCCGGCCGTGGTGTGCCGCGCCGGGCCCTCACGGTCGGTACGCTGGCCCGCGTGATCGAAGAAACCATTCTCGAGGCCATCGACAAGATGGAAAAGGCCATCGAGCACGTGCAGGGCCAGTTCACCACTGTCCGCACGGGCCGTGCCACGCCGGCGCTGGTGGAGAAGCTCTTGGTGGAGTACTACGGCGCTCCGGTGGCCTTGCAGCAGCTGGCCGGTTTCCAGGTCCCCGAGCCGCGCCAGTTGGTGGTCAAGCCGCACGATCGTGGTGCGCTGGCAGCCATCGAGAAGGCCATCCGGGACAGCGACCTCGGGGTCAACCCGAGCAACGACGGGGTGGTCATCCGCCTCAACTTCCCGCCGCTCACCGAGGAGCGCCGCAAGGAGTACGTGAAGATCGTCAAGCACATGGCCGAAGACGGCCGTGTCGCGGTGCGTAACATTCGTCGCGACGCCCGCAAGCACCTGGACGCTGCGGAGAAGGCGGGCGACATCTCCGCCGACGAACTCGAGCGTGCGGAGAAGGAAATGGACAAGATCACCCACGACCACGTCGACCACATCGACAAGGCGCTGGGCCGCAAAGAGCACGAACTGCTCGAAGTCTGATTACCACCCGCCTATCCCACGAGGAGACAACGGCATGACCGACGATCAGTGGCGCCGGCGGCGCGACGACGAGGGCGACGACTTCGGCCCGCCCCTGTTTGGCGACGATTCCGGCGACCTTTCCGGCGGGTTGTCGTTCGACGACAACAGCACCGGCCCCTTGCCGCATTGGACGCAGCCCCCCACCGGGGAGATCCCGCGCGTCCTCACCCCGGACGGGGGCACGGAGCAGACCGAGGACCTCGACGTGTGGTCCACGTTCTCCGGCCAGCAGCCGGCATGGCGTGAGGGCGACGACTCCGGCAGCCTGGACGACATCACCGGCCTGTCGCCGATCTTCGAGCCGGACGAGTCGGACCTGTTCGAGGAGCCCGCACCGACGCTGCGCGACGAGTCCGCCCCGGCCCGGCGCGAGCCCGGCCGGATCACCATCGGCACCGACCCCACCGAGGGCGGGGGCAGCCGCTCCGCGCCTCCCGGCCGCCGCGGCAAGGCGGACCCCAGCCGCCCGCGGGGCAGCCGGCCCGCCGCGCCGACGCGTGCGGCAGCAGCCGCCAAGCCCGCCGGTGGCACCGGTGGCCGGGACATGCCCACGGCCATCATGGTCGGCGTGGCCATCGCAGCCGCGTTCATCGGCGCCATCATGTGGCGGCCGCTGGCAGTAGCCGTGGTCATCGTGCTGGTGCTCGGGCTGGCATCGGTGGAGTACTTCGACCGGGTGCGGGAGAAGGGCTACCAGCCCGCCTGGGCGCCCGGGGTGATGGCGTGCATCGCCGCCCCGGCCGTGGTCTACAACTACGGCATCGGCCAGTTGCCGCTGGTGATGTTCCTCACGTTCGCGGCGATGGCCGTGTCGTTCATCGGTGCACCCAACCTGGAGAGCAGCCCGATGCCGAACATGGCCATCACCGGGCTCGGCGTCACCTGGATCGGCATCCTCGGGTCCTTCGGCGCTGCCATCCTCTGGTTCGGGCAGGATGTCCTGGGCAACTCCAAGATCGGCACGGACACGCTCACCCTGTTGGCGATCGCCGTCGTGGCGAACGATGTGGGTGCCCTGTTCGTGGGCAGCGCGGTGGGCCGCACGCCGTTGCGTGCCTGGATCAGCCCGAACAAGAGTCTCGAGGGCTTCCTCGGCGGAACCATTCTCAGCGTCGGGGCGATGTTCATCGTCGGCCTGATGGAGAAGTCGGACACCTGGACCAGCAAGCCTCATCTGCTGCTGCTCGGTCTGGTGGTGGCCATCGCCGCGCCGATCGGCGACCTCACCGAGAGCATGTTCAAGCGCAACCTGGACGTGAAGGACTTCGGTTCGATCATCAAGGGGCACGGCGGCGTGCTGGACCGTTTCGACGGCTTCCTGTTCACCCTGCCGGCAGTGTTCTACCTGATGGTCGTCCTGGAGCCCTGGGCTGCCTGAGCCCGTGGGTGGGTGCGGGCGGGGCCATGTTCCGTTCGCACGCGTGAGAGGAAAGCTGCTGCTCCGATGACTGCTGTGCGCGTCGCCATTGCCGGGTCGTCCGGTTCCGTCGGGACGCAGACGCTGGACGTCGTGCGCGCCGAGGGCCCGGATCGCTACCAGGTCGTCGCCCTCGGCGTGGGCTCGTCGGTGGACGTGCTCATCGCCCAGGCGTTGGAGTTCCGCCCGAGCGTCGTGGCCGTGGCCGACCCGTCCCGCCGGGCGGAGGTTGCGGCGGCGCTGCCGTTCGCCACCGTGGTGGCCGAGATGGCCGACCTCGTGGAGCCCGCCGACGTGGTGGTGAACGCGGTGGTCGGTTTCGCCGGGCTCGAGGTCACCGTCGCCACGCTGCGCGCCGGCAAGCGCTTGGCACTAGCGACCAAGGAGAGCCTGATTGCCGCAGGGCCCGTGGTGCAGCCGCTGCGCGCCACGCGTGGCGCGGAACTGGTGCCGGTGGACAGCGAGCACTGTGCCATCCATCAATGCCTGCGGTCCTCCGCCCACGGCGACGGCCCGGGCAACCCGGAGGTGGCTCGCCTGGTGCTCACGGCCAGCGGTGGCCCGTTCCGCGGGCGGACCGCCGCCGACCTCGCGCACGTCACCGTCGAGCAAGCGCTGGCGCACCCCACCTGGAGCATGGGCCCGAAGATCACCATCGATTCCAGCACGCTGATGAACAAGGGGCTCGAGGTCATCGAGGCGCACGAGCTCTTCGGCGTCGGGTACGACCAGATCGAGGTGGTCGTGCATCCGCAGAGCGTCGTGCACTCGATGGTGGAGTTCCACGACGGCTCCACCATCGCCCAGCTGTCCATGCCGGACATGCGTCTGCCGATCGGATACGCGCTGGCGTACCCGGCCCGCATCGGTAGCCCGTTCGGCCGTATCGACTGGGCTCGCACCGGCCGGCTGGACTTCGAGCAACCGGACACGGCAACCTTCCGTTGCCTGGCGCTGGCGTACGCCGCTGGGCGGATGGGTGGCACTGCGCCGGCCTGGTTGAGCGCGGCGAACGAGGTGGCCGTGGATGCCTTCCTCGCCGGCCGCCTCACCTGGCGGCAGATCGCCGAGTGCAACTCGGACGCACTGGAGCGCTACGAGCCGTCGGCGGGCACCACCGTCGACGACGTCGTGGCGGCCGACGAGAGGGCCCGTCAGGTTGCTACCTCGCTGCTGCCCGGGTGAGGCGACGTCGGCAAGCCGACAACGCGGCGGCCCGGCGGAGCGATACCG
>JBPOIX010000032.1:0-9401 GCA_052034175.1 Actinomycetota bacterium | reverse complement strand
CCGGTGCCGTCATCGACGAGGCCTACGAGTCCGCCACTGCCTGGCTGCGCAGCTGACGGGGTGGGGCTGCCGGGGCGCGGCCGTACCGCGGCCTCGTCACGGGATCGGGACGGTGGCCTTCAGCAGCGCGCTCTCGCTCTCGCTGATCTGCACGATGATCTCGAACGTCCACTCGCCCGGCTGGGTGAACGACACCACGCCGCTGAAGTGGTTCGCCCCCTCGGTGAGCAAGGTCGCGGGCGCCGCAGGGATACCGGCCGACGGCAGTGAGACCCGCGCCGTGGCCCCGAGCACCGGCAGGATCGAACCGCCCGGCGGGGTGACCAGGATGTGCACCTCGTTGGCACCCACGCGGCCCGGCGAGATGGACACCGAGGCGATCAGGCCGCTGGCGGTGAGCGTGCCCTCGTAGGGGCGGGTCGCCAAAGCCGGCCGTGGCGGCTGCGCCACCATCGCCGCCACCAAGCCGAGCACCGCCACCGCCGCCACCGTCTCCACCACCAGGGTGCGCCCGATGGAGGCCACCCCTTCGCGGTGGAGCAGCCAGCGCGACACACCCGCCACGGCGAGGAGGGCGGCAATGATCGTGACCTTCACCAGCAACAGGCGGCCCCAGGTGGTGGCGGTCACGTCGGCGAACCCGTCGGCCAGGCGCCAAGTCTGCGCCACACCGGTGAGCACCAACGCCGGCACCGCCACAGTGGCCACACCGGAGAACCGCAACGCCAGCCCCTGCACCTCGGGCGTCCGCCTGCTCTCGCGGTCGGCCAGGGTGAGGGCCACCAGCCCGCCCAGCCATGCCACCACGGCCGTCAGGTGCACGGCGTCCACCGCCACCCACGCCAACCGCGGCGCCACCGCGTTCGGGTGGCCGGAGGCGGAGAACGTGAGCACCGCCGCGGCAGCCGCCAGGGGCGCCACCACTCGCATCCGGCCGGCAGGCGCGGCCACCTGACGCACGACGCCCACCGTCAACGCCGCAGCCCCCACAGAGACCACCACCCGCGCCAGCAGCATCAGGCCCGTGGTGGTGCGCGTGGCGTCCGCCCACGCTGCCGGCGACACCGCCGAGCCCAGCTCACCATCGCTGACCTGCGCCGCGAAGAACACGAACGCGCCGACCGACCCGACCACGAACATCCCCGCACCCGCGGCCAGCACCCGTTGCAGGCGCCGCTGCGCCAGCAGGAACGCCGGCCGCTGCATCAGCCACCAGCCGAGCCCAGCCCACAACACCAGCCCGGCGAGGGAGAGGAAGCGGGCCACCCCGTAGCGCCACTCCAGGCTGGTGGAGCCGCGCCCGCCGCCCACGCTGGCCAGCAGGGCGTCGGCGTCGCCGGCGTCGGCGGTGCCGACCTGGAAGGCGAACGAGCCTTGCACCACATGGCCGTCCACGGACGTGACCCGCCACACGACGGCGAACAGCCCGTCCTCCAGTGAGGGCACTGCCACGCGCACCTGGGTCCCGTCCGTCCCCTTCTGCGGCTCACCGAGCGGCACTGCGGCGCCCGTCCCGTCGAAGAGCTCGAGCGAGGCCAACGCGGTCTCGATCTCCTCGTCGAAGTCGAGCAGCACCAGTGGCGGCGGCTCGGTCAGAACGGCATTGGCAGCCGGGGTGGAGTTCTCCAGCGACGCATGCGCGGCCGCGGGCGCGGCTGGTAGCAGGGCCAGTGCGAGGGCGGCGGCGAGGGCGAGGAACCAGCGCCGCACGGTCATGCCATCAGCCCTGCGGCATCAAGGCCGGCGATCTCGGCCCGCCCCATCAGCCACGCCAACCGGTGGTTCGGCGGCACGGCCAATGCGGCCGGCGGGAGGCCGGTGAGGCCCATCGGCTGGCGGCTGTTCCACTGCATCGTCATCCGGACGAGGTCGAGGCGCACATAGTCGGCCGGCCAGTCCACCCAGGTGAACGTCAGGCCGAGGTCGGCGTGGTGCAGGGTGGTCTCGCGCCAGCGACGGAACGGCAGGTCGTTGGCGCGGGCAGGCCCGGCGAAGGTGTCGCCCGTGCCGAGCCAGCCGTCCTCGGGCATGGCCGCCCACGCCACTTCGACCGCGGCGTTGGTGGCGCGCACGTCGGCCACCAGTTCGGCCGCCGGGCGGCCGGCGCCGGCTTCGATCTCGCCGGCCCGCTGGTCGCGGCCACCGGGGTACTGGGCTGCCACCTCGCCGCGTGCGGCAGCCAGCAGCATCCGCTCATGACTGTCGGCGTTGCGTGCCAGGTGGGCCAGCACATGCCCTCGGGTCCAACCCGGGAGCAGTGACGGTGCCCGCACGTCGGCGTCGGTCAGTTCCGCCAGGTCGGCGTCCAGCCGGCGGTGGGCCGCGAGGGCCCCGGCGATGTCGCGCTCCAGGTCGTTCATGCCCCGCCCACGGTACTCACCCTCCCCCACCCTTTACGTAAACGCTGTCGGGCCGGGACCAGCACAATCAGCCCGACTTTTCTGACACAAAGCGTTCCGACCCAGGAAGACGCACTTCTGTGTCAAGAAGTCGGCGCACGAGCCCCTGGTCACTGCCCGACAGCCTTTACGTAAAGCCGGGGGACGGGGTGGACGGGGTGCGGCGGGGGACGACCACGACGGTGCCGTCGGGGTCGTGATGCACGCTGACACTGACCCCGTAGAACTCGCTCAGCGTCTCGGCCCGCAGCACGTGGGCGGCGGTGCCGGTGGACACCACGCTCCCCTGGTGCAGCAGGGTCAGGCGGTCGGCGTACAGGCCGGCCAGTGTGAGGTCGTGCATCGCCGACACCACGGTCAGCCCGTGTTCGCGGCGCAGCCGGTCCACCAGCTCCAGTGCCTGTTGCTGATGGCCGATGTCCAGCGCGCTGGTGGGCTCGTCGAGCAGGAGGATCGGCGCCTCCTGGGCCACGGCCCGGGCGATCACCAGCCGCTGCTGCTCGCCACCGCTGAGCGTGCCCAGGCGCCGGTCGGCGAAGTCCTCCAGGTCCAGCCGGCGCAGCACGTCGGCCACCAGCGCCCGGTCGTGACGGGTCTCGCTGCCGAAGTAGCCGATGTACGGGTTGCGGCCCAGCAGCACATATTCGGCGCCCGTCATGTCGGCCGGCATCAGCGGGCTCTGCGGCACATAGGCCACCACGGCGGCCCGGCGGCGTGGTGAGCGGTCGGCCAGCGGCATGCCGTCCACGGTGACCGACCCGGTGTGCGGCGCCAGCCCGGCCACCGCACGCAACGCGCTCGACTTGCCGGCACCGTTGGGGCCGATGAGGCACAACCACTCGCCCGGCTTCACCGAGTCCGTGAACGGGTGAAGTGCGATGCGGCGGTCGTACACCACCGACACGCCGGCGAAGCCGAGGGAACTCATGTGAACCTCCGCTTGGAGCGGAGCACGACGATGAACATCGGCGCACCGAGGAAGGCGGTGACCACCCCGATCGGCGTCTCCCGGCCGTGCTCCAGCACACGCCCCGGCACGTCGGCGAGGATGAGGAAGGTGGCACCGACGACGATGCTCATCGGCAGCACCCAGCGGTAGGACGCGCTGAACATCAGCCGGACCAGGTGGGGCACCATGATCCCCACGAACCCGATCAGCCCACTGACGCTGACCACGGCCGCCGTGCCGAGCGTGGCGGCGATCACCACCACCAAGCGCACCCGCTTCACCTCCGCCCCCAGGGACGCGGCTTCCTCGTCGCCGACGCGCAGCACGTCCAGCTGCCGGCGGTGCATCAGCAGGATCACCGACGACACGACCACATAGGGCGCCACCAGGCGCACGTCGGCCCAGGTGGCGGTGGAAAGACGGCCGCTGATCCAGGAGTACACCTCGTCGATCACGTCGGCATTGCGCAGCAGCACCATCTGCTGCACGGCAGTGCACAGGGCGGCAACAGCCACGCCCGCGAGCACGAGGGTGAGGCTGCTGCCACCGAACGAGGCGCCCACCGCGTAGGTGACCAGCACGGCGACGAGGGCACCGACGAAGGCCGCCAGTGGCAATGGGTCGATCGGCCAGTCCACCGTGGTGGTGCGGAAGTAGGCGAACACCAGGGTGGCGCCCAGCCCGGCGCCAGCGGCGGCGCCGAGCAGGAACGGGTCCACCAGCGGGTTGCGAAACACACCCTGGTAGCTGGCGCCCGCCAGGGAGAGCATCGAGCCGACGATTGCCGCCAACGCCACACGGGGCAGGCGGATCTTCCAGATGATGCTCCAGTTGGCGGAGCTGATCGTGCCGGCCGGGCCCACCATCGCACCGAGCACGACGGCACCCACCAGCAGCGCGAGCGCTGCCGCGAGCCACCACCCGTGCCGGGTGCGAGGGCGGAGCCGCCCGGACAGGCGACCACTCATGCGCTGACCTGAACCGCCTGGATGGCCGCCGAGACGGCGTTGATGAAGTCGACGATGCGCGGCCCCCAGCGGGAGGCGATGTCGTCGTCGATGGCCACGATGGCGCCACTCTGCACGGCCGCGATGCCGTCCCAGCCCGGGCGGGCGGCGACGGTCTCGGGCGACTCCTCGCAGCACTTGGTGTCGGCGAGGAAGATCAGGTCCGGGTTGGCGATGGCGACGTACTCGGCGTTGAGCTGCGGGTACGGGTTGCCCGGTTCCGCCGTGTCGGCGATGTTCGTCAGCCCGAACAGCCCGTAGACCGCGCCGGCGAACGTCTCGCTGGTCAGGCTGAACAGGGTCGGGTCGAGCTCGTGGTAGTAGGTCAGGCCTTCGGGCGGCAGGGTGGCCGCGGCCACCGCAGCCTCGATGTCCGTCTGCATCTGGCCCACCAGTTCGGCCGCCTCGGCGATGTGGCCGGTGGCCGCGCCGAGCTGCTCGATCTGGGAGTACATGTCGTCGAACGTGGCGGCCGCCGGCCCGATCCACACGGCGATCCCCAGGTCTTCCAGCTGCGGCCGGATCATCGGGTCCTGCATGATCACCAGGTCGGGGTCGAGCGCGGCGATGGCTTCTACGTTGGGCTCGAACCCGCTGAGGTCGTGCGGCTTGTCCAGCGCCTCAGCCGGGTAGTTGCTGAACTCGTCGACGGCAATCACCTGGTCGCCGGCACCAATGGCGAACAGCACCTCGGTGGCCGTCGGCGACAAGCTGACGATGGCCTGCGGGAACTCTTCCTCGGGTGCGGGCTCGGTGGCGGCAGGGCTGGTGTCGGGCGCTGTGGTGGTGTCGGGAGCTGCGGTGGTGTCGGGCGCTGTGGTGGTGTCGGGGGCTGTGGTGCCGGCGGACTCCTTGGAGTCGTCGCCGCAGGCAGCCGCGGTGAGCAGGAACGCCGCAAGAGCGGCGAGGGAGGTGAAACGCTTCACACATCCTCCATTTCCCCGGAGGACCTCGTCCTCCGGCTCAGGAGGACAAGTTGGGAACTCGGCGGGCTCCCCGCCGCGAACCGCCCTTGCCTCGAGGGTCTGGTTGTCGCGCACGGGGCCAGGCGACCGGACTCGCCGCACTCGCAGACTGGCTGCGGTACGGACCACCGTTGCGGGACAGTGCCGGGTTCTCACCGGGCTTCGCTGGCTTCCATGCATCCGACCGGATTTCCCGGACGGACGGGGCAACCGTAGCGGCTCGGTGCCTATGCTCCAAACCTCTCCAAGGCTGACACCTCCGACACGACCCCCGACTCCCCCGACACCACCCCTGCACTCACCGACGACCCGCGCCCCGACGGTGGCCGCCGTGCGGACTCACTCGTGCTGGTGAACACGGGCAACGGCAAGGGCAAGAGCAGCGCCGCGTTCGGCGTGATGGTCCGGGCGCTCGCCCGCGACTGGAAGGTGGCCGTGGTGCAGTTCATCAAGGCCTCGGACTGGAAGGTCGGCGAGGAGAAGATCGGCCGCCAGCTCGGCGTGGAGTGGCGCGCCCTCGGCGGCGGCTTCACCTGGGACTCCACCGATCTGTCGCACGACATCGCCCTCGCCCGCGAAGCCTGGGGGCAGGCGGCCGAGCTCATCGCCGGCGGCGAGTACGACCTCGTCATCCTCGACGAGTTGACCTACCTGTGCTCGTGGGGTTGGGTGCCGACCGAGGAGATCGTCGCCGCCGTCGTCAATCGGCCGCGGCATGTCCACCTCGTCATCACCGGGCGCGATGCGCCGCAGGCACTGATCGACGTAGCGGACACGGTCACCGAGATGCGTCACGTGAAGCACGCCTACGACGCCGGCATCGTCGCCAAGCGCGGCATCGACTACTGATGCTCACCTTCCTCGTCGGAGGTGCGCGCAGCGGCAAGAGCACCCTCGCGGTGCAGATGGGCGAGCACTTCGGCGGGCCGGTCGTCTTCGTGGCCACGGCCGAACCGTTCGACGACGACATGGCGCTGCGGGTTGCACGTCACCGCGACGAACGCCCGGCGGCGTGGACGACCGTCGAAGAAGCCGTCGACCTTGCCTCCGTCTTTCACGCCGTGCCCGATTCGTCGTTCCTGATCATCGATTGTCTGACGGTGTGGCTGGCGAACCTGGTCGTACGCGTCATCCCCGAACCACGGATTGCGCAGATGACGGATGACACCGTCGCCGAATTGCGGGCCCGGAGGGCTCGCGGCGCGGCGCCCACGGTCGTGGTCAGCAACGAGGTCGGCCTCGGCATCGTGCCCGCCGACGCCGCCACCCGCGCCTACCGCGACCAGCTGGGGCGGGTCAACCAGCTGGTGGCTGCGGTCGCCGACACCAGCTTGTTCATGGTGGCCGGGCGGGCGGTGCGCCTGGACAACCCGTGGGAGCTGCTGCGATGAACCGCCTGCGCTCGCTGCTGGCATCCATGCCGGGCCCCAGCACCGAGGCCGGTGACGCCGTGCGCGCCCGGGCCGCGGACATCCTCCGTCCCGCGGGCGCGCTGGCCCGGCTGGACGATCTGGCGGCGTGGGTCGCCGAGTGGCAGGGCTCGGCCGTGCCTGCCGTGCACCGCCCCGCGGCGTTGATCTTCGCCGCCGACCACGGGGTCGCGGCGGCTGGCGTGAGCGCGTACCCGATCGAGGTCACCGCAGCGATGCTGGCGGCCTACGAGGCCCACCGCAGCACGGTCACCGCCTTCGCTGCGGTGGTGGGCGCGTCGGCGCGCGCGGTCGACGTCGGCGTCGGCCGACCCACTGGCGACCTGCGCGTCGAGCCCGCGTTGTCGGTGGAACGCTTCGCCGAATGCGTCGCCGCCGGGGTCGCCGCCGTCGACGGGTTGGACGCGGACGTCGACCTGCTGGTGCTCGGAGAGATGGGCATCGGCAACACGACGGCCGCCGCGGCAGTCACCGCCGCACTGCTTGGTGGCGATCCCGCCGAGTGGGTGGGCCGCGGCACGGGTGTGGACGACGACGGCCTCGCCCGCAAGCGCGCCGCAGTCGCGGCTGGGGTTTCGCGGCTGGTGGCGGTTGGCGTCAGCGACCCGTTGGAAGTGCTGCGCCAGCTGGGCGGCGCCGAGCTGGTGGCACTCGCCGCAGCGGTGGTGGCCGCCCGCCATCGCGGTCTGCCCGTGCTGCTCGACGGCTACGTGGTCACGGCCGCGGTGCTGCCGCTGGCCGCGGCTGTGCCGGACGCGCTGGCACACTGTCGCGCCGGCCATTGTTCCGCCGAGCCGGGGCACCGCCGCCTCGTCCAGCGGCTGGGCATGGAACCACTGCTCGACCTCGGCATGCGCCTCGGCGAAGGGTCGGGCGCGCTGGCTGCCGTCCCCCTGGTGCAGATGGCCTGCGCCGGCATCACCGACGTCCCCACCTTCGCCGAGTGGTTCGGCCCGACCCCCACCTGACCAATGGGCCTGCTCGCTGCGCTGCAGTTCCTCACCCGGGTTCCGATCCGGTTGCGGCACGCCCCCGACCTCAACCGCATCGTCGCCTGGTTCCCGCTGGCGGGCGCGCTGATCGGCGCCGCGGTGGGCGGTGCGGCCGTGGGGCTGTGGCATGTCACCCCGCCGCTGGTGGCCGCCGCGGTGGCGATCGCCCTCGGGCTCCTGATCACGGGTGCGTTCCACGAGGACGGGTTGGGCGACATCGCCGACGCGTTCGGCGGCGGGTGGACGGTGGAGCGCCGCCTGGAGATCCTCAAGGACAGCCGCCACGGCACGTACGGGGTGACGGCCATCGCCACGTCGATCGTGGTGCGCATGTTCGCGCTCGGGTCGCTCCCCGGGCCGGCAACGATGTTCGCCGCGGCAGTCGCCGCGCACACGCTCGGCCGGGCAGCCACCGTGGCGCTCGCCGGCACGATGCGCCTCGCCACCCACTCGGGGCTCGGCGCGGATTACGGCCGCAGCACCACACCCGCCCGGGCGGTGTTCGGCCTGGTCAGCAGCGTCGCAGTCGCCACGCTCGCCACCGGCTGGTGGGCGGCGCCGCTGGCGTGTGCCGCGCTCGCCGGCGCGGGTGCCGTCGGCCTGCTCGCCCGGCGCAAGATCGGCGGTATCAGCGGCGACGTGCTCGGCGCCGCGGAACAGGTGGCGGAGTGCCTCGTGCTGGTCGTCGGTAGCGGGCTGGCCATGCACTACGGGCTGTGGTGGGCATGACCATGACGGCCGTGAACAGCTGGCCGCAGCTGGTGGTGTTCGACAACGACGGCGTCCTCGTGGACACCGAACGCCTCGCTGTGCGGGTCGACCAGCGGGTGCTGGCACTGATGGGGTGGGAGCTGCCGTTGGAGGAAGTGATCGCCCGCTTCGTCGGCAGCGGCCACGCGGCCATGCGGCTGGCACTGTCCGAGCGCCTCGGCCGGGAGTTGCCGCACGACTGGGACGAGCCGTACAGCGACATGTACCGGGCCGCGTTTCGTGACGCACTCTGCCCGATCGATGGCGCGCCCGAGCTCCTGCAGGAGCTTGCCGCGCACGAGGTCCCGCATTGCGTGGCGTCGAACAGCACCGTGCCGCAGATGGAGTACTCACTCGGTGTCACCGGGGTGCTGCCCCTCGTCGCCGGCCGCCTGTTCAGCGGGCAGGACTTCGGCCGCCCCAAGCCCGACCCCGATGTCTACCTGCGTGCCGCGGCGGCAATGGGCGTGGACCCTGCGGACGCCGTGGCCGTCGACGACAGCCCCGCGGGAGTCGAGTCCGCGGTCGCGGCCGGCATGCGCGTCATCGGCTTCAGCGGCGGCCTGCATCCGCCCGAGCGCCTGCTCGCCGCTGGCGCGCACCACCTCGCCCCCACCCACGCGGCCGTCGGCGCTCTGCTGCGCAGGGGTCTGGCAGGCTGAACCGATGCGCACTCGCAACAAGTGGATCGCGGTCGCCGTGGCAGTTGCCGTCGTCACCGGGTTCGTGTGGTTCCGCTACACGAACGGGCAGGTGCTCGCCCCCTTCCTCGGGTGGGGTCGGTACCGGGTTTCGGGCGACGCCATGGAACCGACGATGCACGACGGCGACGTGTTCTTCTGCGAGCCGCTCGATGGCAGCGAGGTCGCTTCCCTCCGCGTCGGCGCGCTCGTCGTGGGGGTCGTCGAT
>JBPOIX010000036.1:0-3843 GCA_052034175.1 Actinomycetota bacterium | reverse complement strand
GACGGTGAGGTCGGGCCGGCGGACGGGGCGCCCGCTGAGCCGCAGGCCATCGAAGGCTTGCGGGCTGGTGACCTCGTGGACCAGGTGCAGGTCGATGTAGAGCAGGTCGGGTTCGCCGGGTGCCGAGTGCACCACATGGCGATCCCACACCTTCTCGGCGAGTGTGCGCGGCGTGGACATCTCACTCCCTTTCAGCGAATGACGATCGTGTAGTGTCCCACAATATGGGACAAAGTTCCCGAAAGAACTGTAGTCGAGTCACTTCACACCGTGCAACTGGTCAGAAACCACACTCGGTGACCATCTGAACAGAGACCTGACTCAGTTCGACCACGCATGGTGCCGAGTACAGAGCACCGCTGAGGAAAAGGAAACACTTCCATGGACAGTCTGCTGCTGCACATCGATCGTCGCGACATCGCCGCCCACGACTGAACGAGCTGGACCGGTACGAGCTGGACTGGCACGAGCTGGACTGGCACGAGCTGGACTGGCACGAGCTGGACCTGATCGGCATCGGCGAGGCAGTCCTCGCCGCATTGCAGGAGGCGGATCAACACCCGCCTGGCTCACCCGACCGCGATGCCGCGCAGCGGCGCGCGGCGCGCCTTGTCGCGGTGAACCCCGGGGTGCTCGACCTGCCTGCCCTCGCCGGGCCGCGCCCGGTGCTGGCTCGATGGGCGCGCCTCGTCCCCTTCCTGCTCAGCGACGAGCGGGAGGCGGCGTCCGCTGCGGCCACTCGCGCCGCGGTGGGTGAGCTGCTGGGGCGGCTGCACCGGCTGGACGCGGACCCGGCGACCTCGTGCGCCACCGTCACCAGCTTCCTGCGTGGCTTGGATGCCGAGGATGCCGATGCGCGGGCGACCGCGGATCGTGAGGCGCACCGCGTCACCGCGGCGCGCGCCCCCGAGGTGGCTGCGGTGCTCACCGGCCTGGCCGGCCTTCACGCCGCCGACGATCGCGAGCGGAGCATCGACGACTGGCGCCGGCGGATGGCCGTGATGAACGGCACACAGGTCACCACGCTGCGTCGAGTGCAGGCTGCGGTGGCCGCCGCTGGCGCCGTTGCAGCCGAATGGCGAGCGATGCGTGCCGTCGTCGTGGGTGGCGCATGGAGTGATCGGCGGGCCGGCCTGCCCGCGCCACAGGTGAAACTGGAGACCCATGCGGCGGTAGCCGCAGCGGCGCTCGGTGCTGCCGTGCCGGCGTTGGCAGGGGCCGCGGCCCACGAGGCGGGCCGGGTGCGCACGGGCGACGCCGACCGAACCGTTGTCGAAGCGGACGGACGGGTGTCGGCGACGGTGAACCACCGGCCGACGCCCCGCGGGGGCCTGATGGTGGCCCACGAACTCGGCCACGCGGTGCACGCCGCACTCGCACGCGGCACCCTGCCGCCCGGCCCACTGGTGGGGGAGACCGTGGCCTGTTGGGCAGCCCTCGTGGCCGGGCTGGCCGCGGTGGACCACGCCGACAACGCGGCGGCCGCCGCGGCGGCCGCACTCGCCCTCGGCGACATGCTGGTGGAGGAACTGTTCGTGTCGGCGGCGGTGAGTGCCTTCGAGGATTCCCTCCACGCCGCGATGCCGCTGCAGGAAGTGGAGGTCGGCCGTCTCAACGAGCTGTGGCGGTTCGCCCATGTCAACGCTCTCGGCGACGAAGGTGTGGTGCCCGAGGACGTGGCGACGGGGTGGGCGAGGCTGCCTGCGTTGGCAACCCAACCCGGGCATGCTCTGGCGTACTGCTGGGCCACCCTGCTGGCGCAGGCAATGGAGGCCCGGGCTGCCACCGACCCTTCGGGCCGCGCGGACATCGCGGCGGCCGTCGCTCTCGGAGGGGTCGACGCCGACCAGCTGGTGGCCGCCCTCGGCCTGGACGTCGACGCGTGGGCCGACGAGGGCATGGAGGCGCTGACGGGCTTGCTCCGCCGCCTCGCTCAGGTGGTGCGTTCGGGCGAGTCTCCCGCCCCCGGCAGCACCCACGCCAACAGCGCCACAACCGGGAGCTGAGCCAGCCCGGCCACCACGGCGACAGTTCCTGCACCGAAGGAACGCGCGGCGAAACCGGCCGCCGTGGCGCCCACCACGCCGCCGGCGCCGATGAAGGCTCGGAACAGGCCCATCACCCGACCGAGGACCTCTGACGGGACGAGGCGCTGGCGGATGCCGACGGAGGTGATGTTGCCCAACGTGACCGCCGCCCCCCACACGACCAGTGCCGGGAGAGCGGCCAACGCCCCGGCGCTGCCCAGCACGACGTAGGCCCCGGCGTTGCACGCCACGGCGAGGGGCAGCACCACCCGGGCGGACAGGTGTGCACGCACATACCCCGCCACGACACCGGCCAGGGTGGCGCCGCACGCCACCAACGTCAGCGCCAGGCCGAACCAGCCGTCGTCCAGCTGCCAGTCGTCGGTCACCAGCAGCACCAGCAGGGCGAGTACCGCGGCGCCACAGCAGGACAACGCCATCAAGCCGACGGCCAGCCCTGCCAGGGGGCGGCTCTGGCGGATCACGCGCCAGGCCGGCCCGATGCCCCGATCGTGCGGCACGCCGGCAGGTGCCTGGCTGGGCGCACGCCGCGGGAGCTTGCGCAGCAGGACGGCCGAGACGGCGTAGGTGAGGGCATCCGCGCCGAACGGCAGCCACGCCACCGCGCGGAAGGCGAGCGAACCCAGGGGAGGGCCGGCGAACTCTCGCCCGGCATCCGTTGCGGCCTGCAGGCGACCGTTGGCGTGGTCGAGGTCGGCGTCGGCCACGAGGCCGGGGAGGAAGCTCTGCGAGGCGGTGACGAACAGGGTCTCGCCGCAACCGACCACGAACGCCAGCGCCATCAACGCCGCGGGGTGCAGCCCGCCGACGGCGAGTGCGAGCGCCGCAGCACCGACGGCGACAGCGCGGACGACGTCGGCCGCGATCATCGTGCGCACCCGATCCATGCGGTCGGCGGTGAGGCCCGCGGGAACGGCCAGCACCACGCCTGGGAGGAGCGCCGCGGCTGCCACGAGACCGAGCGTGACCTCGCTGTTGGCGCCGCGGGCGGCGGCAAGCGGCACGGCGGCCGCGGTCATTCCCGTGCCGACGGCTGACGCCGCGGTGGCAGCCCACAACCGCCCGAACCCCGGTCGGCGAGAAGCGCCACCCTGGGGGAGCCGTTGGGAACGTACGCGCATGCGGGCGCGACCGTAGCGGCCCGGGGTGCCATGTGTCCGCGTTGCATCGGGTGCCATCCCAGCCCGTGGGATAGCCTTCCCGACGTGAGCGGAACGGCGGATGCCAGCGGCGTGGGCGTGCTGGACAAGAGCGTGGTCATCCTGCAGCACCTGGCGGACGGCCCACTGGACCTTGCCGCGCTGCAGAGCGCCACCGGGCTGCCCCGAGCCACGGCGCACCGGCTGGCGGTGGCGCTGGAGGTCCACGGGCTGGTGCGGCGCGACCCTCAAGGCCGGTTCTGCCTCGGGCTGGAGCTCGTGGCACTGGGCCGTGCCGCGCTGGTGGCGTTCCCCCTCGGGGAGCTGGCGCGCGGGGCGTTGGAGGCCCTGCGCGACCGCACGGGCGAGAGCGTGCAGTTGTTCGTGCGTGAACACCAGTCCCGCCGGTGTGTGGTGAGCCTGCCATCGGCCCATGCGCTCCAGTGGCTGGTGCCCGAAGGGGCGCTGCTCCCGCTGGCGGTGGGCTCAGCGGGCAAGGTGCTCACCGGCGCATCCGGGGCGGCGCCCTGGGCGGAGAGTGTGGAGGAGCGCGAGGCCGGGGTGGCATCGGTCAGCGCGGCAGTCCGCGACCGGCACGGGCACGTGGTGGCCGCGGTCAGTGTCAGCGGCCCGCTGGAGCGTCTCTCACGGCAGCC
>JBPOIX010000154.1:0-3308 GCA_052034175.1 Actinomycetota bacterium | reverse complement strand
GTTGCCGCCTCGCCCGTGCAGTTGAGGAGGTTCACCCCGTCCGCGCCCAGTCGGCCACGAGTCCGTGCCGCCACTTCCTGGGCGTGCACGGCGTCGAGGTCGGTGATCGGCACGCTGAGGTGGGCCGTACGGGCCTTAGGGTGGCTGGGTGAAGGATCTCGTTGCCCGCGCCTGGCTCGCTCTGTGGAGATGGAAGGCCGTGCCGCTGCCGACGCCTGTTCCGCCGAAGTGCGTGCTCATTGCTGCGCCGCACACCAGCAACTGGGACTTCCCGCTCACGCTTGCCCTGGCCCGCGTCAGCGGAGTGAAGATCACCTGGCTCGGCAAGCGCCAGCTGTTCCGCGGCCCGATGGGGCCGATCATGCGTCGCCTGGGCGGCATCCCCGTCGCCCGGGAAGCTGCCGGCGGGATGGTCGAGAAGCTGGCCGCCGAGTTCGCCTCCCGCGATCGGCTCATCCTGGTGGTGCCCGCTGAAGGCTCACGTTCCCAGCGGGAGTACTGGAAGTCGGGCTTCTATCGAGTGGCGCAGGCAGCCGATGTGCCCGTGCTCTGTGGCTTCGTCGACCGCAGCACGCGCACCGGCGGCTTCGGCCCTGCGGTGCCGATCACCGGCGACGTGCAAGCCGACATGGATGCGATCCGCGCCTTCTACGCGGGCAAGACCGGCCTGCGCGCCGGCCGCAGCACGGTCCCCCGCCTTCGCGACGAAGACCCCGCACAGTAGGGGCGGCGCCAGAGGGCCTCAGGCGTCGGCGTCCTCACCGGTGAGGTCTTCCACGTGCAGGCCGATGCCGAGGTTGTCGGTGAGCTTGCCGATCGACTCCAGCACGGCGTCCAGGTCGACGATGATCGGCACGCTCAGCAGCGTGGTGATCTCGAAACGATTGCTGCCACCGGCGCCCGATGCGTCGACCACGGTGCCCAGGCGGGAGATGCTGATGCCGAACTCGCTGATCGTGGTGGAGATCTCGTGGACGATGCCGGGGCGGTCGTCGCCGGTGAACCGCAGGCGCACCTCTTGGGCCTCGGGCGTCTCAACGGGTTCCTCGACCTGCTGGGCCGTGATGTGCAGGCCCTGCTCACGCAGGATGAGCAGGTTGGTGAGCAACTCGTCCACCTGCTCGTCGTCGACTTCCACGACCACCACACCGGCGAAGGTGCCGGCGATCTCCGCCAGCTCGCTGCGCTTCCAGTTGGCCTCGTGGAAGCGAACCACGTCGGCCAGTTCGGCCACCACGCCCGCCCGGTCGCGCCCGATGATGGTCAACACCAGCTCAATCATCCGGCCACTATGGCACGCCACGTGTGCGGGCCATCAATGGCGGCGCACCCCAGCATCGCCTTCTCTGTGGCACCCCTCGTGCACACTGCCGGTATGTCCTTCGGTCAATCCTCCGGTCCTCCCGCCACCGCCGCGCAGGTGCAGCAACTACTGGAGCTCCTCCATCTGGCCGGGCACACCGACTTTCGCGACGCCCGCGGGCCGATGGGGTTCAGCCAGCGGCAGGCAGCCGGCAAGTTCACCCGCACCGAGGCCGAGGCGTTCATCGAACAACTCGAGGCCGCCCAGGAGGCGGCCGGCTCGCCCGGTGCATCGGGGGGCAGGTCGGCTGCCACACCGCCAGCCCGCACGCCCACCGTTGCACCGCCCGCTCCGGCCAGGGCGGCGCCGCGCCCGGCAGCCAACAGCACCGAGCAGATGCTGCGCACGGTCCCCACCACCATCCTCGCGGCCGAACTGCAGCGCCGCGGCTGGGTGGTACTCGAGCCCTGATCGGCACGCGGCGTGCGGCGAGGGCGCCACGCGGCCTCAGGCGACGCCGACCCGCGCGCTGCGCGACAATGCCGACCATGATCATGCGCCGTGTGGTGGTGTTCGATGCCAGCGACCTCCCTGCGGAGAGCGCCTTCTGGGCAGGAATGCTCGGCGGCCGGGTGCTGGCCGAGGCCGACTGGCACACCGTCTTCGACAGCGAGGATCGCTGGGTCGTCGGCGTCCAGCTCGCACCGAACCATGTGCCGCCGGACTGGCCACACGGCAACCCGCAGCAGATCCACCTCGACCTCCATGCGTCGGACTTTCCGGCTGCCCACGAACGGGCGATGGCGCTCGGTGCTCGGCTGCTGCAGGCCGCTGCGGACCTCACGGCGGAGGAAGGCTTCCAGGTCTACGCCGACCCGGCCGGCCACCCCTTCTGCATCGGCTGGGGGCAGCCCGACGACGACGCCGTGCGCCGCTACCTGAGCCGCCAGCCACCCTCGCCCTGACCCGCAGGCGGTTCACGTGAACCGCCCCGGGCGTTGGTGTCGCCCCCGGCGCCGTCTGGTTCAGCTGTTGTTGGCGAACGGCTCGTATCGCTCGTCCATCAGCGGGCTCGACAGCAGGAAGTCCGCGGTGGACCGGTTGCACGCGATCGGGGTGTTGTAGACGACGGCGATGCGCAGCAGGGCCTTCACGTCCACGTCGTGAGGTTGCGGCTCGAGTGGGTCCCAGAAGAAGATCACCAGGTCGACACGCCCCTCGGCGATCGCCGCGCCGATCTGCTGGTCCCCGCCAAGGGGGCCGGAGAGGTACTGATGCACGTCGAGGCCGAGCGACTCGCTGAGCAGCCTTCCCGTGGTGCCGGTGGCGGCCAGTTGATGACGCGAGAGCGTGCCGACGTTGTAGGCCGCCCAGTCGAGCAGGTCGTTCTTGCGGTTGTCGTGGGCGATCATCACCACGCGCTTGCGCCTGCTCATCGGCTGTCGTGTCGGATCGTTCGTCACACTCTGGAGACTACGGATGTCCGTCGCCCCCCACGTGCACGGCCGATGAACGTCGCGTGCCGGCAGGAGGGAGTCCACGGTCCGGGCCGCACGGCGCGGGCGCAGAGCCTCTTTGTCACACCCCTCACGTACCGTTCGGACATGGACACCGCCATGGCCTCTCGCCCCTGCAGCGCAGGCACTTCCGACCTCGCCGCGATGCCACTCGAACGGCTGGAAGCCGAGTTGTGCACCTGGTCGGCGAACCTCGCCGCAGCAGAGTTCCGATGGTTCGAACTCCTCGCCGAATTCGACCGGAGGGAAGGGTGGCAGCAGTGGGGCGTGCCCTCGTGCGCCGCCTGGATGTGCTGGCAGCTGGGGGTGGATGCCCGCACGGCGCGGGAGAAGCTCCGCGTGGCGCACGCGCTTGCCGGCCTTCCGCTGGTGGCGGAACAGATGCGCTCCGGCCGCCTGCCGTACTCCAAGGTGCGGGCCATCACCCGCATCGCCGAACCCGCCAACGAGCAGGGGCTGGTGGACATCGCCCTCGCCGGCACCACGTC
>JBPOIX010000294.1:0-3909 GCA_052034175.1 Actinomycetota bacterium | reverse complement strand
CCGGCAGGTGCCGGGGTACGCCCCGTCGGGCAGGTCGCCGTGGGGTGCGTGCGCCGCTTCGCGGATCTCGCGTCGAGTGCAGAAGCACTCGTACACCCTGCCCTGGGCGCGCAGGGTGCCGATGGCGTCGCGGTAGAGGGCGAAGCGTTCGCTCTGGCGCAGCACGGGCCCGTCCGGCGTCATCCCCAGTGCTGCCAGGTCGGCCAACTGCCCGGTTTCGTGCACCGGCGAGGAGGTCACCCGGTCGAGGTCTTCCATCCGCACCAGCCACTCGCCGCCTCCGGCGCGGGCGTCCAACGCACTGATGAGCGCGGTCCGCAGGTTGCCGACGTGCAGCGCGCCGGTGGGGGAAGGGGCGAATCGGCCGCGCACGGGCCAATTCTCGCGTGTGCCCGCCGATCTTGGCCCCCTCTTGCCCCATGCGGGGCTCAAGGAAGTGTTGTGAAGTGCCGAAGAAGTTGGACAGTGAGTGGCGCGCGTGCTGCTCCGTGACCGGAAAGGGCCATCGTGGCGGATGCGGCTACGGCCGAAGAGGCGAACAGCGCGTACGTGCGCGAGCGCGCCCTGGGGATCGTGCTGAGCAACCTTGCTCCGGCACCGTTCCTTCTGCTGCCCTTCACCTTGCTCGTCAGCTCGCTGATGCGCGAGGAAGTGCCGACGGACCGCTTCGGCTGGTGGGTGATCGTCGCCGTGGTGGCCACCGGCGTCACCCTGCTCAGCCTGTACCGCTACTACGTCCGGCACGATGGGGTCACCACCTCTCGCCTCACGACGTTGCTGGTCGCGCTGTCGTTCATGTCCATCGGCGCCCTGTTCGGCATGTGCCCGTGGGTTGCCGGCGACGGCCCGGTGGAGATGGTCCTGCTGTTCGTGCTCTTCCCCGCCACGGCCAGCGCCGTCGGCTGCATCGTCACGGCCGGCCGCCGCGACCTGTACATCGCCTTCCTCGTTCCGCTGGTGTCGTTCGCGTCGTATGCCCTGATCGCCAACGGTGACGAGCGCCTGCGTGGGTTGGGAATGCTGGCAGCGTTCTTCGGGGTGGCGCTGCTGGTGCTGCACCATGTCGTGTCGCGCGGCACGGTGGACGCCATCCGCCTGCAGTGGCGCAGCGAGCGCCTGCTTCGGGACCTGGCGCACGAACGCTCCGAGCTCACCGGGGTGAACGAGCAGCTCGCCACCACCAACCGCCGCCTGGCCCATCAGGCCACCCACGACCCGCTGACCGGGCTGTTCAACCGGCGCGGCACCCTGGAGCTGCTGGACCAGATGCTGGCGGCGACCGATGCCGAGCACCCGGTCGGCCTGCTGTTCTGCGACCTCGACCGCTTCAAGGCCGTCAACGACACCCTCGGCCACCGCGGCGGCGACCGGTTCATCAGCATCATTGCCGATCGCCTGGCCCGCAGCTTGGAGCCCGGGTCGGTGGCCGGCCGCATGGGCGGGGACGAGTTCGTGGTGGTCATGCCGGGGCACGACATCGGTGCCGCGGCGGCGATCGCCAACCGGCTGGTCGGTGTGCTGGCCCAGCCCGTGTACGCCGAGGGGCGCGAAGTGCCGTCGTCGGTGAGCATCGGGGTGGCGGCCGCGCCGGCGCACGGGGTGGCAGCCAGTGAGCTGCTGCGTCACGCCAACGCGGCGCTGTACCGCGCCAAGGCCGGGGGCCGCAACCGGGTGGAGCTGTTCGACGGTGCCATGCAACAGGCGCTGGTGCATCGCCTCGAGGGCGAGCAGGCGCTGCGCCGGGCGATCGACGACGGCGAGATCGTGGCCTTCTTCCAGCCCGAGATCGACGCCGCAAACGGGCAGATCGTCGGCGCCGAACTGTTGGCCCGCTGGGTGCGCCGCGACGGTTCCGTGATCGCCGCCAACGACTTCTATGCGGTGGCCGCCTCCGCCGGGCTGCTGGAGCGGGTGACCGAGAAGGTGATCACCAGCGCCCGGCCGCACCTGCGCCGCTTCGCCATGCTCGGCCTGCCGGACGGGTTCCGCTTCCGCGTCAACATGGCGCCGGAGGCCACAGAGCGCAGCTGGCGCGACGACCCCATCGACCAGATGCTCCAGGGCGTGGATGCGGAGCTGGTGACGATCGACGTGCGCGAGAGCGCCGTGAGCGTGGACCTGCCGTCCGCCGCCGCCAACCTGGCGGCGTTCCGTGCCCGTGGCGGGCGGGTGTGCCTGGACGACTTCGCGCGCGGGGTGTCCTCGCTGAGCCTGCTGCGCCGCCTTCCGCTGGACGAGGTGCGCATCGACCGCCTGGCGATCGACACCATCACCTCGCACCCGCACGACAAGGCGATCGTCCGCTCGATCATCGCGCTCGTGCGCGAGATCGACCTGCAGGTCACCGCCGACGGCGTGGAGACCGGGCCGCAGGCCGACGCGCTGATCGCCCTCGGCTGTGTGCGCCAACAGGGCCACCTGTACGCCCCGGCGATGCCGGCCGGCCAGTTCGAGGACTTCCTGCTGGCGCGGATGGCGGAGCGTTGGCTGGAGACCGCTGCCGCTCGCCCCACGTGGGAGACCGGCGAGCTCAGCTGAATCCGGCGAAACCCGCAGTTCGTGTGGCGGCGCTCTAGTCTTCGGGGCGACGAGTACCAGGGGGTTCTCCATGTTCTGTCCGTCGTGTGGCACGGCGCTCCAAGCCGGCCAGAAGTTCTGTACCGAGTGCGGCGCCAATGTCGTCGCCGCGGCCACCCAGGCCATGCCGTCGGCCGTCGACCCGACGCCGGCTGCGGGCGCCGCGCTGCCCCCGCTGCCGCCTCCCGTCCAGGCCCCCGCACCCGCGCCGGCGTACGACGCCACCACCGCGTTCACGGTGGTCGAGCAGACGTCGCACGGCGCCGCTGTCGCCGCGGGCGGCATGGGTGGCGTGGACCCGTCTGCTGCGGTGGCGGCGGATGGAGGCTGGCCGATGGTTGCCACCACCGGTGAGCAGCCGGTGGTCGGCCCGCAGCCGTTCCGGGTCACCCCGCTCGTCGTGGTGGCCTTCCTGGCCGGTGTGGTCGGCATCGCCGCGGCGGTACTGGACTTCGTCAGTTCGAAGGATGTCGCGTCGGGTGTCGGCCAGACGCTGGTGATGAACGACCTCGGCACCAGCCACCTCGTGGGTGCGGTGATCGGTGCGGTGCTGATGATCCTCGGTGCAGTGCTCGGCGCGCAGGGCCGCCGCGTAGGTACCGGCCTGGCCGGCGGCGCCGGCCTGGCTCTGGCGGGCATGCTCGCCAACGCCTGCGGCATCGGCACCCGCGTCTGGGACAGTGCGTTGAAGGAGGGCGAGGCCACGGGCACCGAGGTGACGGCGACGTTCGAGATCGGCTTCTTCCTTGCAGTCGGCGCTGCCGTGCTCGGTGGCGTGGCGTTCCTGCTGTCGTTGAAGGACATGGGTGCCGACGGCCGGCCGCCGGTGCCACCCGCCATCGGCGGCCTCGGTGTGCTCGGCGCGGTAGCCGTTGCGGTCGGGACCCTGCTGCCCGTGGGGGACTTCGCCTCCTTCAGCGACAACTTCGAGATGTCGGCCGTGCCGCCGGCGTTCACGCTGGCCCGCCTGCTGGTGCTGGTGCTCATCGTCGCCGGCGGCGTGCTCGGGTTCCTGGTGAACCGCCGCTGGGGTCTCGGTCTGGCCCTCGGCTCGATCAGCGTCGGGGCCTGGATGTGGGCCACCGCGGTGGGCAAGGCCGGTGACATCCCGTTCGGCATCGCCGGTGGCAGCCCTGGCACGTCGCCGCTGGAGCCTGCGCCGCATCTGGTCACCACGATCGGTGTCGTGGTGATGGTGGTGGCTGCGCTGGTGGGGTTGATCGCTGCGTCGCAGCAGCGCGCCGGCCAGTGAAGTACTGCCCCGAGTGCGGTCTCGCGCTCGGTGCCCCCACCCGGTTCTGCGTCCGCTGTGGTGCGCGGCTCGCGCCCGCG
>JBPOIX010000430.1:0-9110 GCA_052034175.1 Actinomycetota bacterium | reverse complement strand
GCCGCCTGGGCATCAGCCCGGGCTGCCACCCATTCGCGCTGGCCGATCTTGTAGCTGATGGCTTGGGCCGGCCAGCCGAGGTAACGGTCCACCTCGCTGCGCATGAACGCTTCGGTGTTGCCCGTCTCCGCGACGGCGAACTCCAGCGCCAGATCGGCGTTCCACACCTCGCCGCCGTGGAACGGGGTGCCGTCGTGCAGGGTGGTGCCGGTGGGGATGCGGTAGCCGAGGTGCATGCCGATGTCGATGATGACCCGCACGGTGCGCAGCATCTGCCCCGCGAGGAACCCGAGCCGCTCGTCGGCGTTGCGGAACCAGCCGAACTCGTCGGCCAGCTGTTCGGCGTACAGCGCCCAGCCCTCGCCGTGCCCGCTGATGAACCCGTTGCGCTGTAGCCGGCTCAGCGAAGCCGCCTGGTACTTGGCGTAGGCGATCTGGAGATGGTGACCGGGCACGCTCTCGTGGTAGCAGGTGGTGACGTCGCCCCACTTCGCGAAGTGGGTGCGGCCGAGTGTGGGGTACCACGTGCGCCCGGGACGGCTGAAGTCCTCCGTCGGGCCGGTGTAGTACGCCGCCGCGGCGGAACCTTCGGGCGGGATGCAGGCCTCGCAGCGGTCCATCACCGCGGGGATTTCGAAGTGTTCCTTGCTGCGCGCCAAGGCCTCGTCCGTGAGGTCCTGCAGCCAGGCCTGGTAGGCGTCGGCGCCGTGGACCGCACGCGCTGGGTCGGTCTCCAACAGCTCGATCACCGCGGCGAACGAGCCGCCGGGGAGGATCTCGGCGCAGGTGCGGCGGATGTCCGCGCGCAGCGCGTGGAAGTCCGACCATGCCCAGTCGTACATCTCCTGCGGGTCGAGGTCCGCGCCGAGGAAGTCCCGCACGCCTACCCGGTACAGCTCCGGGCCGCAGCCGTCCACCGGGTTGGCGGAGGGGGCGTACGTCCCGCGGAGGTACTCGGCGAACCCGGCGTAGGCGGCGTTGGCCGCGTCCGCACCGCTGTGCACTGCGGCCATGAGCGCGGCAGGAAGCCCTTCGGTGGCGGTGGCTTCGGTGGCCAGGGAATCGAACCACCGCTGCTCGGCCCAGGTGGCGGCCTGATCCGCTGCCGCGTGCACTTGGCGGAGCGAGGCGACGACGCCACGGGAGCGGCCCTGTTCGTAGGTGCGGACGAGGCCGTTCAGGGTTGCCGGCAACGCTGCGAGACGGGCGGCGATGGCCTCCCAGGCCGACGTGCCGTCGCGGTCCATCAGATCGAACACCGACCTCAACTCTGAAGCCGGTGCCGCGATGGCGTTGATCGCGGCCACCCACTGGCCCGTGTCGTGACGCAACAGGTCGGCCTCGAAGCGTTCGGCGATGTAGTCCTTGGCGATGCGGTCGGCCTCGCTCGTCGGTTCCATCGCGCCCAGTTCGGCCAACACGGCGCGGGTGTGTGCCGCGCGGGCTTCGTGCCCCTCCGGTGAGAGGTCGGTGAGCCGGTGCTCGTGGCCCGGCACGCCGGCGTAGGTGGCGAGCACGGGGTCGAGTTCGGCCATCTCGGTGACGGCGCGGTCGCTGAGGGCGAAGATCGGGGAGAGGGTCACCGGCTCAGCGTAGGTCGAGGTGCACCCCGGCCGCGGCGTGATCGCGCACGATGTCCACCAGCACGTCGAAGGTGTCGCCGAGGCGAGCCCGGGCGGTGGCGCTGCCGTGCCAGCGCAGCACCCAGGGCCCCTCGGGTGTGCCGAACCCCCCGTGCAGGATGTCGTTGAAGGCGTCGAGGTTGCGCCCCCACGCGGCACCCGGGACAACCCGTGCGGAGACCTGTTCGTACACGTCGTCGAGGTCGTGCATGGTCTCGCCGTCGAGGTCGAGGATCGGTACGCCGCCGGGCAGCGGTGGGAGGTCGGCCTCACCGGCCTCCACCAGCGCCACCAGGGCGGCCTCCGCCACCGGCCGGCAATCCCACGCGTCGGTGCCGACGTTGATCATCCGGCCCCGCTGGCGCCAGCGCTCGTGGACATGGCCGTGCAGCAGCCACTCCCCGGTGTCCACCGGGCGAGCTTCCGGGTGGCGATCGTGGTCCTGGCTGTCGCCCTGGTAGGGGAAGTGGCAGGCCACCACCTCGTGCGGGCCGAGGCCGAGCCGCACATTGCCGTGGTGGATCTCGGCGAAACCGGCGTCCAGGTAGCGCTGCTCCCACTCCTGCGCCCGGGCGTTGCCGGGGGCCCAGCAGCGGTCGTGGTTGCCCGTGACCAGATGCTTCGTGCCATGGAGCCGGCCGACCAGTGGGAGGGTGTCGGCGATCCTGCCGAGTGCGACGTCGCCCAGCACCCACACGAGGTCGTTCGCCTGGACCAGCGCATTCCAGCGGGCCACGAGGGCATGGTTCATCTCCTCGACATCGGCGAACGGCCGGCCGCAGTACTCGATGATGTTGCGGTGGCCGAAGTGCAGGTCGCTGGTGAACCAGGTGGTCATGGTGGCGCCAGTCTTGCCGAGCGCTCCGGCCCTTTGTTCGCGAGTTCGAGTGCCGAGAAAAGCTGAGTTGTGATCGCTCAAGAAGGGTGTACGCTCATGTCGCATCACGGTTCGCTTCGAACCGCGCAACACCCCTGATCGAAGGAAGTTCATCACCATGCTGATCGTCCGCAACAACCGCTCGCTCGACTCGCTGGATCGTGTGTTCGACCAGCTCACCCAGTCGCTGTTCGCCCCCACCGCTCGCCCCCGGGCCGCGGCCGCACCGGCACCTCATGTGCAGGCCGATTGGCACGAGGGCAGCCTCGTGCTCACCGTGGATCTGCCGGGTGTGCCCCGCGACGCCGTGAGTGTGGAGGTCGCTGAGCGCGGCCTCACCATCGCCGTCGCCCACAGCACCGAGCGCGGCGAGGTCCGCTGGAGCCGCAGCCTGCAACTCGGCGGCTCGCTGGATGCCGAGGCGGTGAACGCCCGCTACGCGGATGGGCGGCTCACCGTCACCGTGCCGCCGGCCGCCACGCCAGAGCCGCGGCGTATCACCATCGAGGGGCCGGCCGACGAGGCCAGCGGCAGTGAGGTGGTGGCGCCCCCCGCCATCGAAACCTCCGCCGAGGGCTGACAGACCCGGCTCCCTTCCCCGCCGCACGGCCCCGGGCGTCCGCTCCGCCCGGGGCCGTGTCGCGCCCGGGCTACCGTTGGCCCATGCAGAGCGCCGCCGCCACCGTCGCCGAGTACCTCGCCGAGCTCACCGACGACCGGAGGGCGTTCGTCGAGGCCGTGCGCGCCGCCGTCAACGCCCACCTTCCAGACGGGTTGGAAGAGGGCATGCAGTACGGGATGATCGGTTGGTACGTGCCGTTGGCCGAGTATCCGGCCGGTTACCACACGAAGAAGGGCGAGCCCTTGCCCTACGCCGCGCTGGCGTCGCAGGCCAACTATGTGTCGCTGTACCTGATGAGCATGTACACCGGGGTGGACCCCTCTGCGCCGGGTAGCGACACGGAATGGCTGCGCTCGGCCTGGGCGGCCACGGGCCGCAGGCTGGACCTCGGCAAGGCGTGCGTGCGGATGAAGAAGCCTGCCGACGCCGCACTGGACGTGATCGGCCTGGCCATCGCCCGGGTGCCGGTCAGCGAGTACATCGACCGCTACGAACGTGCGATCGGCCGTCGCTGACGGGACCTTCGGCCGGTCCGCAGGCGGGCCGGGGGGTGGCACAATGCGCTCACCCACGCCTGTGGGCACGACTCCTTGGAAGGGGAACTCATGTCGGTCGACATCGTCATCGAGGTGGACAACAAGCCGGGCGCGCTGGCATCCGTGGCCGCCGCCGTCAGCGACGCCGGGGTCAACCTGGCCGCCGCCACGTGCATCGGCAAGGGCGACACCGCCGAACTCCACATCCTCGTGCCGCATGCCGAACCAGTGCGCCACGCGCTGGCCATCACCCACGCCGACTTCCACATCCGCGAGCACGAAGTGGTCGTGGTCGAGATCCACGACCAGCCGGGCGAGCTGGCCGACATGGCCCGCAAGATCGCCGAGGCCCACGTGAACGTGGACACGATCTATGTGGCCACGGGCAATCGGGTGGTGTTCGGGTCGGACGACATCGCCGGGTTGCGCACGGCGCTCGGCGTCTGAGCTCGCGACGGGCTCGCCGGCCGAAGCGGCGCGCCGCGCTGGCCGCGTTGGTCGCGTTGGCCGCGTCGTTGGCGTTGGCCGCCTAGGCCGCCGGCACGGGCGGTGTGCCGCGCACGCTGGTGCGGTACATCTCCCGGCGCTGGCCGGCGTAGTCGTTGATCGCGAAGTGCTGGGTGGCGAAGTTGTCCCAGATCACCAGCTGGTGCGGGGCCCAGCGGACGCGGCAGGTGAGGTTCGGGTGCGCCGCGTGTTGGGTGAGGCGGTGCAGCAGGGCCCGGCTCTCGTCGGCCGTCAGGCCCTCGAAGCCGGTGGTGTACACGGGGTTCACGAACAGGGCGGGCCGACCCGTGCGCGGGTGGCGGATGACGGCGGGGTGCGTCTGGACCTCGTAGGCCTTCTCGCTCGGTTCCACGGCCATCGAGCTCTTGTGCGCCACCTGCTCCAGGTAGCCGCCGGTGCCGTAGGCCATTCCGGCGGAGTGGGTGCAGCGCAGGGTCAACAGCCGTGCCTGCAGGTCCGCGGGGAGGGTGTCATAGGCGCGGTACTGGTTCGCCCACATCGTGTCGCCGCCGTACGCCGGCACTTCCCACGCGTGGAGCACGGTGTAGGCGGGCGGCGCGGGGAGGTAGGAGAGGTCGGTGTGCCAGGCGTTGGCGAAGTTCAGCTCGTCGCCCGGCTCTTTGATCACGCGGATCACATAGGGCCGCCCGTCCACCGGGCGCACGTACGGCGTGATGTCCCGCCCGCCGAGTTCGTCCGTGAAGGCTTCCAGCCGGTCGAGCCCCAGATGTTGGTCGGGCAGCACGACCACCAGGTGCTCGTCGAGCAAGCATCGCAGTGCCTCGATCTGCTCGGCCGACTGCGCGCTGCCGACGTCGATACCGCGCACCACTGCCCCGCACGACCCGGCGATCCGTTCCACCTCGATGCTCATCGCGCCCCCTTCCGGCGGGCCCACGCTACGCGCTGGGCTGAGGGCTGGAGGCAGCAGGGCGCGCAAGGGCCCGCATCCGGTTCATGCCCGCGGCCAACAGGGCGAACGAGGTGGCGGCCACGAGGGTGAACGCCACCCGCATGCCCTGCCACTCGCCCAGCGCGCCGGTGCCCACCGCCACGGCTAGCGCGCCGAGGCGCTGGCCGAACAGCATCGAGCCGAGGCCGGCGCCGGCGGACGTGCCCGGCAGGCGAGCGGCCAACGAGTACAGGGACGGGAAGAAGACGGACAGGCCCAGGCCCCACAGCACCAGGCCGACCATGGCCACCGCCGTGACGGGTGCGCTGACGGCGATGACGGCTCCGGTGCCCGCCAGCACTTGGGCACCGATGAGGAGGTGGTGCTCGCCAAAGCGCATGACGGCGTGGTCGCCACCCAGGCGGCCGACGAGCATGGCCGCGGCGAACGCCACCGTGCCGAGGCCGCTGAAGCGGCCGGCAGCGAAGGTGTCCCGCATGAGCACCGCGGCCCAGTCGTTCGGGAGGACCTCCATGCCGATGCACCCGATGGCTGCAAGCGCCACGAGCACCGCCGGGCCGCCGAAGCGGCGCCGCAGCGCCGTGTGCTCCGTGTGCGGGGTGGGCGGTGGGTCCGTGTGGGCGAGACTGCGGCGCACGGCCAGCACGCCACCGAGCAGGAGTGCGCCCGCCCCAGCCAGGTGCCAGCGGAGGCCGAGCCCGGCGGCCCCGGCCAGTGCACCGGCCAGTGCGCCGCCTGTGAAGCCGAGGCTCCACATCGCGTGCAGGCGGTTCATGATCGGCCGGCCGAGGCGTTCCTGGGCGATCACGCCCTGGGTGTTCATCGCCACGTCGTTGAACACGTCGAGCGCGCCGAGCAGCGAGAGCAGCAGCAGGAGCAGCGCGGCGTTGGGGGCGAAGGCGATCAACGGCATGCCGATGGACAGGGTCGCCGCGGCAAGCGTGACCAGGCGGCGGCTGCCGAGCCGTTCGCTCAACCGGCCGACGGTGAGCGAACCCACCAGGCCGCCCAGCCCGCCACCGAGGAGGGTGACGCCGAGCCCGGCATTGCCGAGGCCGAGCGCATCGCGCACCTCGGGGATGCGAGGCAGCCAGTTGCTGAAGGTGGCGCCGTTGACGAAGAACAAGGCCCCGACGGCGAAGGCCGCCTGGCGGGGCGAGGTGGGGCGCGGCGTCACGCCAACGAGTCAACCGCCCGAGTGAGGCGATCCACCGCCACGCCCAGCTGCTCCGGCGAGAGGGTGGAGTAGGAGAACCTGGCCTTGCTGTCGGGGAGTTGGTCGATCGTGAACGCGTTGCCCGGCACGAACGCCACGCCCTCCTGCAGCGCCTTCTGCAGGAGCACGGTGGTGTCGGCGATGCCGGGGAACTCGCTCCAGAGGAACATGCCACCGTCGGGCCGGTGGAAACGGATGCGGTCGCCCAGCTGGGCCTCCAGAGCATCCGCGAGGGCATGGCAGCGCTCCCGGTACATCGGCACGATGCGCGTCTTCTGTTCGTCCAACCAGCCGGGGCGGGCCATCACGTTGGCAAGCAGCAGCTGGGCGAAGGTGGACGTGTGGAGGTCCGCAGCCTGCTTGGCGCGGGCCACCCAGCTCATCACCTCGGGTGGGCCGATCATCCAGCCGACACGGAAGCCGGGGGCGACGATCTTGGAGAACGTGCTGAGGTACACCACCCGCTCGCTGAACGATGCCACGGGCGGGAGCGCCTCACCGGCGAAGCGGATGGCGCCGTACGGGTCGTCTTCCACCACCAGCAGGTCGTACTGGTCGGCCAGTGTGGCCAGGTGGCGGCGGCGTTCCAGCGACATGGTGGCGCCAGACGGGTTGTGGAAGTTGGGCACCACGTAGACGAGCTTGGGGCGCAGGCCGGCGGCCAGGCGCTCCGCCAGCAGCTCCACCTGCATGCCGTGTTCGTCGCCGGGGATCACCTCGAAGCGCGGCTGGAACAGCTCGAGGGACTGCACCGCGCCGAGGTAGGCGGGGCTCTCGCTGACCACCACGTCGCCCGGGTCGACGAGGATCTTGGCCAGCAGGTCGAGTGCCTGCTGCGAGCCGTGGGTGACGATGATCTGGCCTTCTACCGCCACCTGCCGGCCGAGCTCCACGCTCGCCGTTTCGGCGATCCACTGGCGCAGCTCGATCACGCCGTCCGTGGCGCTGTACTGCACGACGCGCGGGCCGAACTCGCCGAGCAGGCGGTCCGCTTCACGCCGCAGATCGGGCAAGGGGAAGCTGTCCGGCGTCGGCAGGCCGCCCGCCAGGGAGAGCATGTCGCTCATCTCAGTGACCTTCAGCAGGTCGCGGATGGCGCTGGACCGCAGGCCGGCGGTGCGAGAGGCGAACTGGTACGACATCGGGAGCGCACCGTAGTGCGTGCGCCCCACGCCGTGCCGGGCGTTGCCGGGTGCTGCCGCTGCTACCTTCACGCGCATGTCCACCCCCCGGGACTTGCACGACATCGCCGGCGCACTGCCCGGTGCGGAGGTCATCGAGGGTTCGGCGGGCAACCCGATCTACTCGGCAGCTCGGCGGCGGACCGTGCCGATGAGGCCGATGCCGGCCACGAGCAGCGCAGTGCCGATGTAGGCGACGCCGCCGTCATCGCCGCCGCCACCCGTCCTCGGCAGCGCGGGAGGACTCGCTGCCGAGGTGGTGGGGGCCAGCTGCTGCGCGGTCGTCGTGGTGATCGCCGCTGTGGTGGTGGGGGCGAGCGTGGTGACCGGCTGTGCGGTGGTGGACGGGAGCTCGGTGGTAGGGGCCGGTGTCGTGCTGGCCGCCGCCTCCGTCGTGGTGGTGCCGATCGTCGTTGGGGGTGCAGTCGTGGGCGGGGCGGGCGCTGTCGTGGTCGTGGTAGCGGCTGTGGTCGTCGGTGCTGCCGTCGTGGTCGTGGCGGGTGCGGGCACATCGGCGGTGGCCTCGGCTCGCAGGGTCTGCGGCGCGCCGGCGGTCACCAGGTACTGGGCGCCCTGGGGGTCCGGCGTGGCGGGAGTGCCGCGATACACCACGGCGGGGCCGGGGGCGGCGACGGTGCCCACCACGGTGACGGTGCCTGCGGAGAGCGGCCCCGGCATCGTCACCGTGGCGGTGCCATCCGTGCCCGTGGTGGCGGCCAGCGACTCGTCGCTGCCACTCACGTGCACGATGACCTCCCGGCCGGGCACGGGAGTGGACCCGGCCAGGAGGGTGAAGGTGGCGGTCAGGCCCGCGGGAGACGGGGGTCCGAGGGTGACCGCCAGGTTCCAGCCGCCGCTGAGTGCGGCGGCCTCGGCGTCCAGGGCGATGGCTTTCGCCTGCAGGTCGGCGCGGCCACTGTCCGCCTGCAAGCCGTCCAGCCGCGGCACGAGGGGTGCGGTGCCGCTGCTGGCACGGTTCGTGCCCGCCGCGTCCTGCGCGTAGTAGTGGAACACGGCCCACAGGGCGGCTGCGGTCAGCGGGTCGCGGGTGTCGCCGTAGCGCCAGGCGAGGTATGCGGTGCGGGCGGCGCCAGGGTCCTTCGGGAAGGCCTGCGACACCACGTGCGAGGGCACGGCCACGGTGGGGTGGTTGCCGCGGTTGAGGGTGCAGTAGCCCACGCGGTACTGGCCGGTGGCGTCGGTGAACAGCCACTGCCCGGCCCAGATGGGGAACGGGCTGAAGGCCACGCCGCCGGTGTGGTACTCGATGGCCATGCCGGCGCAGCGGTAGTCGTTGGCCGCATCGGCCCCACCGCTGAACGAGGTGTGCGCGGTGCACCACGAGGGGATGGTGGTGCCGAGCGGGCCCGTGGGTGCGGCGGCTGGAGCGCCGGCGGCACCGGCGGTGGCGGCGGCGCCGGCCGTGCCGGGAGCGTGGGGGAGCAGGGTGGCCGCGAGTGCGGCGATGGGGGCGAGCAGACGAGCCGTGCGGACCTTCACGTACTACAGGTGCACAGCGAGATCGCGGAGTCGGCAATCTTTCCCGAGGAAACCCCGCCGGTAGCCTGCGGGACGTTATGGAACGCTTCGGCCTGGTCGGCCTCCCCAACGCGGGCAAGAGCTCGCTGTACAACGC
>JBPOIX010000115.1:0-1810 GCA_052034175.1 Actinomycetota bacterium | reverse complement strand
CCCTCGAACATCTGGCCCGCCACGATGCGCTGACCGGCTTGGCGAATCGCTCCGTCCTGCTGGAGCAGCTCGAGGACGGGCTCGAGCGTCAGGCGGCGATGGCCATCGTGTTCATCGACCTCGACCGCTTCAAGCCGGTCAACGACCTGCTCGGCCATGAGTCCGGCGACGAGCTGCTGAGGGTCGTGGCCGATCGCCTCCGGCAGGTGGTGCGCCCCGGCGACCTGGTGGCGCGTGTCGGCGGCGACGAGTTCGTGGTGCTGGCTCGCGGCATCGACGACCGCAAGGCCGGCCAGATGCTGTGCGACCGCATCGACGGCACCCTCTCGATGCCATACCTGCTGTCCGAGGGGCCGGTTCGGGTCACCGCCAGCGTCGGCCTGGCCCTGGCGGACAGGGAGGCCACCGTCACCGGCTTGCTCGCCGACGCCGACCTCTCGATGTACGAAGCCAAGGCCGCCCGTCGCGGCGAGCCGGTGCGCAGCGTGGCCCAACGCCATCGCAACGCCAACCAACGGCGCCGCCTCGCGGATGAGCTCGCCGTCGGCCTGCAGCGCGGCGAAGTCGTGGCCTACCTCCAACCAGTGGTGGACATCGCCACCGGTGCCACCACGGGGCTGGAGGCGTTGGCTCGTTGGCAGCACCCCGAGCACGGCCTGCTCTCGCCCATCGCCTTCCTCGACCTGGCGGAGGACGCGGGCCTCGACCTGCTTCTCGGCGACATGGTGCTGCGTTCCGCGTGCGCCACGGTGGCCCAACTCGACAGCCCCATCCATCTCGGCGTGAACCTCTCCATCGGCCAGCTCTCGGACCGTGGGCTGTGCGCCCGTGTCGGCGGCATCCTCGCCGAGTACGGCATCCCGCCCGAGCATCTGGTGGTGGAGATCACCGAACACGCCACCCTGGCGCGCCGTGGCGGCAGCGGCAAGGTCTCGCCCGAGCACACGTTGGTGGAGCTGCAGCAGATGGGTGCCGCACTGTGCCTGGACGACTTCGGCACGGGCTACTCGTCGCTCACCCACGTCCGCCGTTATCCGCTATCGATCATCAAGATCGACCGCTCCTTCGTCGCCGGGGTGTGTGATCACGCCGAGGACCGCGCCGTGATCGCCGCGGTGGTCGGCATGGCGTCCGCACTCGGGATGAACGTCGTGGCCGAAGGGGTCGAGACGTCGGAGCAGCTGCAGATGCTCTCCGCGATGGGCTGCCTGCGAGCGCAGGGGCACCTGATCTCGCCGGCACTGGCCCCCCGGGACGTGGCCGGCTGGCTGGCGCGCGCCCGCCGTCACTGGGAGGACGCGATCCCCGCGGGGCAGGTCACCTGAGCCGACATCGCGCAATTCGGAACAGTTCCTACTCCTGATAGCATGTCGGTATGTCGAACATGCGCCAGGCCCACCAACTCGCTGTCGGACTCACGGCTGCCCTCGCGATGGCGGCGCCACTGGCGGCGTGCGCGGAGGATTCCGCCGGCGAAGGAGCGGGCCGGCTCACCGTCGGCGTGGCGTTCTACCCGGTCGAGGAAGTGGTGCACCACGTGGGCGGCGAGTTGGTGAGCATCGTCACCGTCGTCCCGCCGGGCGAGGAGGCGCACGAGTACGAGCCCACCGCCAAGCAGCTGGCGGCCCTCAGCGAGGCTGACGTCGTCTTCTTCCTCGGGAACGACTTCCAGCCCGGCGTGGAGCACGCGCTGGAGTCGCTGCCGGCAACCGTGCGCCGCGTGGACCTGCTCACCGGCCTGGAGAAGCAGCCGATCGACGCCCAGCATGGCCACAGCGCGGCCGACGCCAGCGGCGCGGACGAGCATGCG
>JBPOIX010000076.1:0-16459 GCA_052034175.1 Actinomycetota bacterium | reverse complement strand
CGTCCTCGAAGACGCCCATGAAGAACGTGGTGGCGAGGATGGCCACACCGATGCCGACCGCCAGCCAGATCATCTTGGTGACGGCCTCGTCGATGCCGGTCTCGTCGTTGCGGTCGGCCCAGGCCTGCGCCGCGCGGGCACGCCAGGTGCCTGCCGCCGTCTGGACCCGCACCACCGTGGGGAGCAGTTGTTCGTTCATCCGCCGATTCCTTCTTGTTGGGAGTGTGTTGGGAAGTTGCACCTCGACAGGGGTGCCCTGTCCGGCCTAGCCACCGAACGCCTCGCTGATGCGCAGCGCCAGTGGGTAGGCCAAGAACACGATCGTCGCCACGACGAAGCCGACAGTGGGGCCCGACAGGTTGGCGTTCGCCTTGTCGGCGTCTCGCTCCAGCTCGTCGAGCGCCTTGGCGCGCATGGCCGTGGCGAGGGTGGCGACGGTCTCGCCGATGGACACGCCGTGCAGGCCCTGCCGTTCGACGGAGACGGCGAACTCGACGAGCTCGCGCACCTCGTACTGCAGGCCGAGTTCCTCCAGCGCTTCCCATACGGGGATGCCGCGCTGGGGGGCCGCGATCACCGGCGCCCGCAGGAGCTCGAAGGCTTCACCGCCGCCGACGTCCAGCGCGAAGCGGATGGCGCCTTCCACGCTCTGGTCGGTGGTGAGGCCGACGGCGACGAGCTGCACGAAGTCGTTCGCCGCTTGGCGCAGCTCGCGGCGACGGCGCTCGATGCGCGAGGAGACGTCGCTGAGCATGATCCAGCCGAACGCGGCAGCAACGGCGAGCGCACCGGGCAGCCACAGGGGAGACGGCGAGAGCGAGCCGGCAGCGAACCCAGCCGCCGCGGCCAACCCGACGGCCACCAGCGCCACCCCGGCCGCGGTGACGACGCGCGTCACCACGTCGCCGGGCGACAGGCCGACCATCTGCAGCCCGCCGCCGAAGCGTTGCGCCACCCAGCGGCTGGCCGCGCTGTTGTCGGCGACCTCCTGCCAGGAACGTGCCGCGTGTTGCACCGTGCGCCCACGTGCACCCTCCCCGCTCATCATCTGCCGGGCCGCGGCCAGCGAGCGCGGGGCACGCTGCCAGGCGCGCACCAGGGCCCACACCCCACCGGCCACGAGCAGGCCGACCACGGCACCGACCTGCAGCGGGCTCACGCGGCCACCTCCGCCGATGCGACCGTGCCGCTGCCGGTGCCGTCGTCGTGGCGGGCGCGCCGGGGCAGGTCGTAGCGGCACAGCGAGCGCAGCCAGAACACGCAGCCGGCCCACAGCGCCAGCGGCAGGGCCAGCGCGACCTGGCCGGTCGGGGTGCTGTACGGGTCGAGCAGGTCGCGCCCGACGAAGCGGAGGAAGGCGATCAGTACGGCGCCGATGGCGATGAGGCGCTTCATGCTTCCCTGGTAGACGGCCCGGGTGCGGTCCACCCGCTCGCGTGCGCTGACCTCGTCGCGGGCGGCCGCGGCGAGGGTGTGCACCGTGCCGTGCAGGCGCGCCGCGCCGGCGCTCCCGCCGACCACGAGGCGGATGGCGGCAATGGCTGCGTCCGCGGTGGGGTGCGCCAGTTCCTCGGCCAGGTCGGCGAGGGCGGCTTCGGTGCGGAAGCCCTGACGGCGCCGCTGCACGAAGGTGCGCAGCGGCCCGGCAATGGCCGCCGGCGGCCGGCTGGCCACCTGCTCCAGCGCTTCCTCCGCACCGATCGAGGAGGCGCGCAGGGTGTCGCGCAGGTCTTCCAGCCACTTGGCGATGGCCTCGATGCGCAACCGCTCCTCGGCGGCGCGACGGTCGTGCAGCAGGCGGCCCCAGAACACCACGAGCGCCCCGGCCAGGAGAGCCAGCAGCAGCCAGCGCGTGGCCATCAGGGTGAGGGCGCCGACGGCGATGCCCACGGCGATGCGGCCGCCGCTGATGCCGGCGAGTGCGTGCGGGGTGGAGGCCGAGCGGGCTCGCACCGTGGGCGGGCGGAAGGCAGTGGCTGCCGCAGCACCGGCGGCGGCGAGCAGGAACATCACGGCGAGGGCGACGGCGGCGGTGTTCACGCGTGCACCCCGCGATGCCAGCAGTGGGTGGAGAAGCCGGGGTCGGCGGCGAGCAGGCGCTCCAGCATCGGCCGTTGCGGCTCGTTCGCCGGCCGGGCCCGCCGGTCGGGGGCGCCGGGCACCGAGGCGAACAGGCGGTGCAGCACGAATCGTGCCCCGTCCTCCTCCACGCCGGGGGCGGCGATCTCGGTGACGTAGCGGCCGTGCACATTGTCCCCGTTGACGTGCACCACGAGGTCCACGCTGCGGTAGACCTGCCAGCGGGCCATCTTCAACTCGACACCGCTGTGATAGGCGATCAGCTCGGCCAGGCGCTCCACCCCGTCCTTGGCGGACCCGCCGTGCACGGTGGCCATCGCGCCCTGGCCGATCGACATCGCCTGGATCAGCGCGGTGCCTTCCGCCCCGCGGACCTCGCCGACCACGATCCAGTCGGCGCGGGTGCGCACCGCCGGCACCATCATGTCCTGGCAGCTGATTCCCTGGCCGTCGCTGGTGCTCGGGATGCGGGCCTGGTACGCGTGCACGTACGGGTGGCGGCCCATCGCACCGACGTTCAACTCGAAGTCGGTCTCGACGGTGACGATCACGTCGGTCTCGTCCATCTCCGCCACGAGGGCTCGCAGCAGGGTTGTCTTGCCGGACCCCATGCGGCCGCAGATCACGATGTTCAGGTCTGCGGCCACTGCCGTGCGCAACAGGCCCACCGCACCGGGGTCGAGCATGCCGCGCTCGGCCAGGTCGTCCAGCCCCATGCCGAACACCGCCGCGCGGCGGATGGTGACCAGGGGGCGCTGCACCACGTCGTAGCCCTCGCCGTGGAACCGCACGCCAGGCTCCAGTTCCAGGTCCACGAACGGGTGCTCGCGGTTGAAGGGGCGGCGCCGCGACGTGGCGGTGTCGTAGATGATCCGTTCGAGGTCGCGGTCGCGCCGGACGAGCGGAGGGAGCAGTTGGCGGGTGCCGTCGGCGCGCTCGACGCGCACAGGGTCCGCACCGAAGACGAGCACGTCAGTGACCAGCGGGTCGCGGAGCACGGTGAGCAGGCGAGGCAGGCCGAAGATCTCCGAGACCACGAGCTCCACGAGCGCCGTCTGCTCCGCCCCGGTGAGCGGGGCCAGCCGCGCGCCGAGGCGCTGGCGTTCCAGTTCCGGCAGCACGACCCGGTCGAGCACATCACGGGTGATCTCCTCGCGCAGATCGCGTTCCGCGGAGGTCTCGTCGCGGCCCGGCACGGGCAGGCGGTCGCCCCACTGCCGGCGGACGTCGATGACCACCAGGTCGAGTTCGTCGTCGGTCATGACCCAGCCCTCATCGCGGCCGGATTGGCCGGGGCGGCCGGGGCGGCCGGATTGGCCGGATTGGCCGGGGCGGTACCGAAGGCTGGGGTGGCCGGGGCGGGCAGGGCGGTGTGCAGTTCGTGGACGGCACCGAGCAGGGTGCTCTTGCGGAGGCGGCGGTCGGTGGAGGGGGCACCGCGGTGCACGAGGTCCACGGTGGAAGGCTCCCAGGGCAACCAGGAGCCCCACTCCTCACCGAGGTCGGCGCGCAGGGTGGCACGGGGGAATGCCACCCCACCGGGCGCGTCGACGACGGCGATGCGGCACCGGCCGTCGGGCAGCACCGGGTCGCTGGGCGATACGCGCCCTCCGGCGCGCAGCCACTCCGCCGCACCGACGGCCGCGGCCACCTCGGGTGCGGTGGTGAGCACCATCGCGTCGCAGTGGTGCAGCACGGGCCACACCGGGCTGGCCGCACGGAGACGGCCGACGTCCACCACCACTGGCGCGCCGAGCTCCGCGAGGGCGGGCACCCACGGCAGGCGCGGTTGGTGGCAGGCGTGAGCGCGGAACGGGTCCACCGGGGCGGTGACGACGGAGATGCGCCCGAACGCCGCGGCGCCGTCGGTGAACGACGTGGTGGCGTCGGTGCGGGCGGTCGGGAAGGCGATGCGCTCCAACGCGCCCACCGTCTCGCCCGGGAGTTGCAGGCGGCCGGCCAGCGAGCCGCCGGCGGGGTCCGCCTCGATCAGCCAGGACTGGCCGTGCGCGCCGGCCAGTTCGAGGGCCAGCAGCAGGGCGGTCGTCGTGGTGCCGATGCCACGCCATCCGGCGACGGCGACGATCACGGCGTGCCCTCCGCCGTCCCCATCCCCACCAGCACCAGGAGGTCGTTCGCCGCCAGCTGCGCCAGGGACACCGCGTGTTCCTCCGGCACCGCAAGGGTGACGCCCAGGCTGCCGTCGTCGGTGGGCGTGGCGGCCAACACGCGCACCACCACCGGGGCGGTGGTGTTCTCCGGGTCGAGTGGGGCGGCGAGAGCCGAGTCGCCCTGGCCGAGGCCCACGGGAAACTGCCCGGCAGCCAGCACGGCGCCGATGGTGCGCTCGCCCGGTGCCACCTCGGCGCCATCACGCCACATGCCGACCTGCACGAGCGCGCCGGCCTCCAGGTCCACCGCGGCCACCTTGCCCACCAGCGCGTCGAGCGAGGTGTCGGGGACGAGGCCGGTGACCGTGCCGTCGAAGGCGATGCCGGTGACCGTGAGGTCCTCCATGTCGATGACTTCACCGGCGCGGATCGGTTGGGCCACCGACACCACTTGCACGCGGTCCGCGGCGCGGCTGAGCGCCCACGCCACCAACACCCCGGCCAGCACCACGAGTGCCGCACCGAGCGCCAGCCATTGGGTGCGGACCTTGCCGCGCGCCTTTGCCGTCGAGGTCATGCCAACCATCCCTTCGCTGCGGCGGCCGTGGCCACCGCCCAACCGAGCCAGAGCGCGGGGCCGAGCGCCAGACGCGCCTTCCGCAGTGAGTAGCCGACGCCAGCTGCGGTGGCTGCCGCGATGCCGACCGCGGCCGGTGCGGCCAGCACCGCCAACGGGCCGACGGAGCAGCCGAGCGCGGCGGCGAGCTTGACGTCGCCGAGGCCGACGCCGCGGGAGAGGTGCACCGTGAACATCAGCCCACCGGCGAGGGCCCCGCCGAGCACGGCCCGGCCGAGCGTCCAGGGCTGGCCGGTGGCCGTGGCGGCCAGCAGCGACGACAGCGCCACAAGGCCGACGAGCGCGTTCGGGAGACGGTGCTCGTGGACATCGACGAGGGCCGCCGCGGCCGCGGCGCCACCGGTGACCACGAGGCCGATTGCCAGCGTGGCCGGAACGTGTGCCGGCTCGCCGCCGACGGCGCCCGCGGCCGTCCGCCAGGCCCACGCCAGCGCAACCGAGGCACACGCCGCGGCGGCGAATGCCACCCGCCACGTTCCGCCGACAGCGGCCCAGGCCGCCCTCCACCGCCGCTCCAGACCGGCGGGCGCCCCTGCCTGGCGCGCCGCCATCATGTTCGCCATCGTCCGCCGCCTCCTCACGTCGAGCGCAGGAATGACGAAAGACTCCGGTTTCCATGACGCCGATTCGGTCGAGATTCTCGGATTTGTCGCGGCGGAACTCTCCACGTCTTACAGGTGCACAACGAGATCGGCGATTCGGCAAAGAAATCGGCGGCGCCTGCCGATCAATACGGCGTGGCTCTACGATTCCGCCCTGTGACCGCACTGCGCCGAGCCGTCGCCATCGTGGCCTCTGCGCTGATGGCGGTGGCCGTGCCGCAACCGCTGGCACCCACCGCGCAGGCGCAGATCCCCGAGATGGCGCCGTGCCTAGCCGACGCCGAGCTGGTGGTGGGCAGCGAGGGCGGCAGCGTGGTGTGCGTGCAGTGGAACCTGCTGTGGCTGGGCTACTACCGCGGGCTGGTGAACGGGCAGTACGGCGACGACACGTTCAACGCGGTCATCGCCTACCAGCAGGCCACCCGCCTGCGGGTGAACGGCCACGCCAACGCGGAGACGCTCACCGCGCTCGGCATCTACTCGGGGGTGGACAACGCTCCCCCGCCGCCGTGCCTGGCCGACGCCCCGGTGGCGCCAGGGGATCGCGGGCCGTCCACCGAGTGCGTGCAGCACACCTTGGCCGACCTCGGCTACTTCACCGGGGCGGTGGACGGGCAGTACGGGCGCACTACGCAGGACGCGGTGAAGGCGTTCCAGCTGGCCAGCCCACCGATCGTGGCCGACGGGGTGGCGGGCACGCAGACGCTGGCCGCCTTGGGGATCTGGAGCGGGTTCACCGACAGTGCCGGCGAGGCGCCGATCCAGCTCAACTGGTTCCCCGCCACGTTGCAGGCCGAGCCCAATTTCCGGGTGAATCAGGGCATCCCGTACTACAACGGCCGGCGGGTGTGCAGCCGGGCGGATGCGGACACGATCGCGATGGAGTTCGCCAAGGACGGGGCGGACTCCGCCACCCAGCAGTTCTTCGTCTACATCGCCAGCCGCGAGGGCAGCTGCAACTACCTGGCCGTGAACTACAACCTGGCCACCAAGGACGACTCCCACTGCACGTTCCAGCTGAACGCGATGGCCGGCATGTTCCAGCCCAACGCGGAGCTCGGGCGCCGCGGGTGGACGGCGGAGAACGTGAAGGCCAGCATGCAGAACTGCGCCGATGCCGCCAGCGACCTGTGGGTGTTCTGCGGCCGCAGCCCGTGGACGCCGCCGTACGGCTGCGCACCGCCGTGGGAAGGCGACCTCGGGCCCGAGGGCGACGCCTAGGAGACCGGCCCCGACCGGTCGCCGGGCGGCGGATTCGTGGTGGCGCGTGGTGCGGGCTGCGATAACCTTCTGCCGCCTGGAGAGGTGCCCGAGTCAGGTCGAAGGGACCGCACTGCTAATGCGGGGACCACCTTTAAAGTGGTCCGTGGGTTCAAATCCCACCCTCTCCGCGCTGGATGGCCCGGTGGTTCGCCACCGGGCCATCGCCGTTTTCGCGGCCGCTGCGGGCGGGGGCTGGCCCGAAACGGGGGCGGTGTGACATCCGGCTGGGGCGGGCGGATCGTGGGGCTGACCTGGGCGACCATCCACCACTCGCCGTCATCCATCTGACACACTGTTGCGTTTTCGTTACGAGCGGTGTAGACAGATCGTCATCTTTCACGGCCGACGGCCCTGGCGGGGCCCGGAAGGGGTGACGAGCACGATGCGGAACGACCAGTTCGAGGATCAGTTCGACGACAACCATGGTTTCTGGGCGAATGAGCCCACCAGCCGTTTGGAGAAGATCACCCAGCGCTTGCCGCAGGTGCACGGTCGCCAGCCGAAGCGGCGCGCCGAGGAGTGGGACTTCCGGGTCGACCTCGACGAGCCCGCCGTAACGGCACCGGCACCCGCCACCTCACGCACGCCGCAGCGCCGTGCCGCGGCCACTGGCGCCACCACGCCCGCCGCCACCCCGGCCCACCGCGACGACGACACCGTGGTGTTGCGTCGGCCCCTGTTCGACGGTGAGCCGTTCGTCGTGCGCCGCCCCACCGGCCCGGTTCGCCCCGCCGGCAGCCGCAGCCACGGCGACACCCAGTCCATCCCGCGGGTCGAGCCGGGTGCCGCTCGCCCCTCCGACGCCCGCTCTTCCGACGCCCGCCCCACGGCCGGTCGCCCCGGTGCCGGGCACCCTGGCGCCGGGCACCCTGGCGCGGGCCGGCCGGGCGCACGTCGCCCCGGCGTGGGTCGCCCCGCACTCGGCCGGCCACTCACTGGCGAGGCCGCAGACGACGCCGCCTTCAGCCGGCCCTCGGCCGGCGGCTCGAGCTCCGGCCTCGGCCTGGCGCTGCAGCAGGTGGACCCGTTGCTGCGCCGGCTGGGCACCCTGGCCCTGATCGTGGCCCTGTTCGTGCCCGTCGCCATGGCCATGCGGCCGGACGACGATGGTGCCGCGGTGGGCCCCGTCGCCACCACGCCGGCAACTGCCGGTGAAGTCGACGCCAACGGGAATGTGTTGCCCGCAGGCGCGGACGCCGCGGTCGCTGATGGCAGCGGCCAGGCTGCCGAGCAAGTGGTGATCAACCCGGAGGACCTGCCGCCGGCCATCCCCGTGAACACCGACCCGCCCGCCACGGCGGAGGGTTCCTCGGTGCCCACCACGGTGCCCACCGAGACGGCGGCTCCGACCGCCGCCACCCAGCCGGCCCGGATCGAAACCGAGCAGGCGGCGCAGTGCACGAAGACCTACACGGTCGTCGGTGGCGACTACTGGATCCTCATCGCCAAGAAGGTCAGCGTCACGCTGGACGAGTTGTTGGCGGCGAACAAGGCCACCACGTCGACGGCCATCTTCCCGGGTGGCACGGTCTGCCTGCCGGCGAACGCGTCCGCCCCCACCACCGCCGCACCCACCACCGCGGCCCGTGTCACCACGGCGAAGCCCGCCCCGACGACAGCGGCACCGACCACCACGAAGCCGCCCACCACCACGGCCCCGCCGACCACCACGCCCAAGACGAACTGGACTCGGGCCGAGGTGGAAGCCATCATCCGCGCCACCTGGCCGGACGACCTGGAGAACGAGGCGGTGCGCATCGCCACCCGCGAGAGCAACCTGACTCCGACGGCGAAGAACTTCTGCTGCTACGGCCTGTTCCAGATCTACTTCGACGTGCACAAGAGCTGGTTGGCGCAGATGGGCATCACCTCTGCGCAGCAGCTTCTGGACCCGCGCATCAACGCCTACGCCGCCGTCGCCCTGTACAACCGGGCTGCCGGCTGGGGACCCTGGAAGCTGTAAAGTTCCTCGGCTACCGGGGAGGTTGTGTGAAGGACAACGAGATCGCCGAGGCGGTGGCGGTCGAGAGGTTGGCGCTGGCGTCACTGCTGGAGACGCTGACCCCCGAACAGATCGACCTGCCCTCGCTGTGCGGCGGGTGGACGGTGCACCATGTGGCCGCACACCTCACCACGCTCTGGAGCGTGTCCATGCCCTCGATGGTGTGGCGCGTGGTGAAGGCACGGGGCTCGTTCCCGAGGGCGGTGGAAGCGTTGACGCAGGAGCTGGCGAAGCGGCCGATCAACGAGCTGGCCGCCAGCGTGCGCGCCCACGCCGGCCACCGCAAGCACCCGCCGGGCATGCCCGCGGCGCCGCTGACCGACGTGATCGTGCACGGGGAGGACATCCGCCGCCCCGTCGGCGTGCGCCGCGAAGTGCCGGAAGCCGCGCTGCGGTGCGCGCTGGAGTTCATCACCTCCGGCCGCGACCATGGCACGTTCCTCCCGCGCCGCCGCCTGCAAGGCCTGCGCCTGGTGGCCACCGACATGAACTGGGCGTGGGGCAGTGGCGACGAGGTGCGCGGGCCCGCCCTGTCGCTGCTGCTGGCCGCCATGGGCCGCCGCGTAGCCCTGGCCGACCTCACCGGCGCCACCCCCGTCCTCGACGCCAGGCTGTAGAAACCGGGTAGCCGATGGGGCGCCGGGCCCCTAGACTGGCGAACCGCAAGCGCTCGTAGCTCAATGGATAGAGCATTTGACTACGGATCAAAAGGTTAGGGGTTCGCGTCCCTTCGCGCGCGCTGAGTGAGTGGGCGGCCGTAGTGGCCGCCCACCTGCCGTTTTACGGTGGTGACCATGCGGCGACGGTGCCGAGGGGTCATCTGTTCCGCGCTCATGTTGTGCTCATGTTGCACTCGTCGGTCGCTCGGTGACGGCTGGATCGTCCGTTGCGACGATGTGCCATTCCACATAGGCTTGGTGTCGTGGGAACTTGGTCTGCACTTGCCGAACTGAACCACCCGGGCGACTCCATTCGCGAGCGGCGCATCGAGTTGGGCTGGACGCAGTCCGAACTGGCCAAGCGAACCGGCGTGCCGCAGGCCGACATCTCGCGCATCGAGAACGGGCTACTCGACGCTCGATGGTCCACGATTCAACGGATCTCTGCCGCTCTCGCCACCACAGAGCGACCGCGGCGGCGGAGCCTCGCCAATGGCGGCAAGGTCACCGACGTCCCGACACCGCCGAGCACTCGGTGGCGGCCGAGGCAGCATCCGAGAGCGGCCTCGCACGAGATCCAGTGATCGTCCGCGATCTCACACCCGCCGACTCCGCTGCGCTGGACTCATTCGACCTTGGCGGACAACCATCGGCATGGCTCGACGAGGGCGCCGAGATCGTCGCTGGCCTGGCCCGTAGGCGAGACGACCCGGAGCACGCTGCCCTCGATCGGTGTGTGGCCGTTGCCGAACTCGACAGTGGCATCGTCGCCGTCGCCGCCCACGAGCGCATTGAACATGAGACCCTCGGTCCACTAGCCGAACACCGTTACGTGATGGTGGTCGCCGTTCGCGCCGACCACCGACGCGGCGGAATCGCCACCGCCCTCCTCGAGTCGATCCTCGCGGAGATGCAACTCGACGGCGTGCGTTCGGCAAGCTGGCTGGCCCACCCTGCCAATCTCGGCTCGGTCGCCTTCAGTCGCACGAGCTTCCCTGACGCCGACGAGACCTACCCACCCGACGATCGGCCGTACGCCAGGTTCAGCCTCCGCCTCTGACCCTCTCCGACGCCCACGCTCGACCCGTTCGGGCTGCTCGACGCCGAACTCGCCTCCAACCCCAACGTCATCGTCGCCGGCAAACCCGGCCTCGGGAAGTCCACCATCGGTAAGACCGTCGTCTGGTGGTCTCGATGAACTCGCTGCCCGTGAAGTGGGCGGCGGGTTCACAGAAGCGCCGCGGACGCGGGGCAAGATGACGCACGGCCGGGAGAGTTCACCCTGTCACGAGCAGCTCGGGAATGCTGGCGACGGTAATGGCCGGCCCGCCCGAGAGTTCGCCGTAAAGCGATTCGGGAACCTCAAACCGCTCGCGTTCGAACTGCATCAAGGTCTGTCGCACGCTGTCACTGAGGTCGCACGCGCCGACGCAGGACCCCATCTGCGCCGCTGTGTCAGCGGCCAACAGGAGGATGCCGTCCACAACATCACCGAGTACAGACATCGGTGAGCCGAGCGGTGACCGGATGGCTATCGGGGCCACCACACCCTGGGCCGCAGCGCAGGCATCCGTGAGGCTTACGAAAGCGGCGTCCCACCGCTCCTTGGCGATGGGGTCCTCGGCGGCCAGGGCCTGTGCATCGACCCAACGGCTGAGGCACAGATTGACCAGCGCTGCGTCGGCCTCGCTGATGGTGCTCCCCGCCGTCTCGGTGGGTTCTGCCGCTGGGCCGGCGGGGTCGACAACCACCGCCCAATAGCCGAACGACTTCACCTCGACGAGGACTGGGCCCGGCGGCAGCGACTCGGTCGCCGAGACGGGGCCGTTGCGCTCAGGCACCACGAAACGCCCGTCGAGCAGCCGAACCCGGAACACGCCGATCGCGTCGCTGGCGATGGCGGCAGCTCCACCGGCGCCCTCGTAGCGCACGACGGTTGCCCCGTCGCCGGAGAACTCCTCACCGACCACAGGAACGTCTGCTGCCGTCAGCAGTTCGATTGTCCACGCCCCGTCGGCCCGCACGCGCAACAGGCTGACCTCTGCCAGCGGCGTGGTGATCAACTGTGTGCCGTCGTAAGGGTCGCCCGGAAGGGCAAACGCCACGCTCTCGACGGGCTCACCCTTGGTATCGACGACCCCCACCGAGAACGCTCCCGATCCCGAGTGAGTGGCGTGCAACACGGCTCGACCCGCAGCTTCCGGGTACACGACATCTGCCGTGCCGGTCCCTGTGAACACAACAGGCCCGTCGTCCGGCCGGATTGTCGTGCCAGTGACCTCAGGAGGCACGCTCTCGTCGGGCGCAGCGCTGGTCGACGTGGCGACGGTGCTGGGCGAGGAATCCTCGCGGGAACACGCGGCAAGCGCGACCACCGTCGCGGCAACAAACCCCACGCCGAGGATGGACCTCGGTGCAAATCGGAAATCACTCATCGTCATGCTGTTTCTTCCGTCGGGGCACGCGTGGTGCCAGTTTGCCATTGTTGCGACCGGGCGCGCTCGGGCGGCGTCGTGCGAGGATTCTCCGATGGACCGAACGGAGCTGCAGCACGCCCTCGAATCGCACACCCACAGCCTGCGATCGCGCGGTGTGGACGTCGATCGGCCAGAGGTCGCCGACGTTGCTTCGCCACAGGAAGTCGACGAAGTCGAAGCAGCTCTTGGTATCCCGATTCCTCAGACTCTCCGCCACGCCTTTGAGACCATCGCGCGTGGCGTGCACTGGAGTTGGCAGACAGCCGACGACCACGGGTTCGAGGGCTCATTTCGCGATATCTTCTCCGGCGGGCTCGACTGGTCGCTGGACAACCTCTGCGAACACCACCGCGGCTACCTGAGTTGGGTTCAGGAGTGCTTCCCGAATGCCGCCGACCCCTACGACAGGGTTTGGCATCACAAGCTCGGTTTCGCCAGCGTGCCCAACGGTGACGTCCTCGCGGTCGATCTCGACCCTCGCCGCCTCGGGGCGATCGTCTACCTCAGTCACGACGACGGCGAAGGGCACGGGTACGTGCTCGCCAGCTCCCTGGAGGACCTTCTCGATCGATGGGTTCCTCTGGCCTGCCCTGGGCCGGAGCACTGGCAATGGCTGCCGTTCGTGCCCTACGGCACCGGCCCCATCGACCCGGCATCCGTGAACGGCGTGGCGTGGCGCGAACTGATGGGGTTGATACTTGTGCAGTAGGTAGCGCCGGAAGCTACCTACTGCACAAGTAGCCCACTTGCCACGACCACGATCACGATCACGATCACGAGCACGAGCACGAGCACGAGCACGGTGACGGCGGCGGTGGCGGTGACGGTGTTGTGCCCACGCGGTGCTCCGCGGAGCCGATTGACATCAGCCAGTCAGTAAGCAAGTATTTGCGTATGGCCGACTCGGCGTCCTCCAACGACGGTTCTCGCGCCGCGCGACCAGTGGCCCCGGCGGATCGGATCGTGGCGGCCGCCAGTCACTGCTTCGCCACCAAGGGTTACGCGGGAACGACCATCGCCGACATCGAGCGCGAGGCGGGGTACTCCCCGAGGGCGGGTGGCATCTACCGTCACTTCGCTTCGAAGAAGGCGCTCCTCGAGGCTGTCATCGACCTTGCTGTCGCGGAGAACGACGCGTTCTTCGCAACGACCGAGGTGCCCTCGCAGCCGCTCACGGCAGAGCAGGCCGCCGAGTTCGTCGTGCGCAACGGGCTTTCACAACTCGATCGACAGGCGGAGCTGATGAACATCGTGTTCCGCGATCTCGACCAGTTCCCGCACCTTCTGGCCAAGGTCCGCGACGGCCTGGCGAGCGCGACGGTTCTGCTGGCCCGGCTTCTCGAATCCATCTCGCCCGGGCCGATCGATGCCGAAGCACTGGCGGCAGTAGCAGTCGGCCCGACGATCGACTTCAAGATCAAGCAGCACATGCTCGGCTTCACGCCGCTCGACATCAGCGAGGAGCGCTTCGTCGCCGCGTGGGTCACGGCGTTCGCTCCCCTGTTCGCGGGCATCAACCCTGCACCGGCCACCGACACGTCGAAGAAGAAGCGCGGAGGCTCCCGATGACAACCCGACTTCCAGGCCCCCGCCTGCTTGCCCAGCTCGGTATGTCTCGAACGCTGCTGAAGGACCCGCACCGCGCGCTGCTCGACCTGTACCACCGGTACGGGCCGGTGGGCCGGATCGGGTTCGGGAAGTTCAGTTACGTGTGGCTGTTCGGGGCCGAAGCCAACGAGTACGTGCTGCACTCACACGCCGACAACTTCACCTGGCGAGAGGCGTTCTGGCCGCTCGTCGTCATCGACGGCGACACTGCTCTCGTCGTGAGCGACGGCGAGGATCACCGGCGCCGCAAGGCGATCGTCCTCCCCGCGTTCCATCGCAAGCGCATCTCGGGCTACTTCGACGTGATGGCGGAGGAGACCGACCGTCTCCTCGCTGGATGGTTGCCCGGCTCGACCGTCGACGCCTACGCCGAAATGCGCTTCGCCATCCGTCGCATCGTGTTGCGGTGCCTGTTCGGCGAGGCGTTCTCGGGCGAGCGTGAGCAACAGTTCGTCGACCATCTCGAGATCCCGCGCGAGTACGCGAACCGTTCTCCGCTGCGGCGCCTCGACAACGAATGGCTGTCGCCCGCCTACCGCAAAGCGATTCGAGCCCGCCGGGTGTTGGACACGATGGTCTTCGACGAGATCGGCCGCCGTCGGGAGTCCGGGCAGGTCGGTGACGACATCATGGGCTGGCTGATGGAGGCCCAGGACGACGGTGGGCAACTCACCGATCAGGAGGTGCGGGACCAGGTGATCAGCCTGATCGCGGCGGCATACGACACCACCGCCTCGACCATCGGATGGATCACGGTGAAACTCGCCGAGGACGCCGCGCTCCGGCATGCCGTGCGAGCCGAGGTCGCCTCGGTCACCGGCGGCGACACGCCCACGATCGACCACCTTCCCCAGCTGAAGCTCACCGCCGGCGTGGTGAACGAAGTGCTGCGGCTGCTGCCGCCGGCCGTGATCTCGGTACGCCAGTCGGTCGATGAGTTCACGCTTCACGGCCACACCATTCCCGGCACACACCTCGTGGCCTACTCCGGGTACGTCAGCGGGCAGAACCCGACCGACTTCCCCGACCCCACGGCGTTCAAGCCGACCCGGTGGATCGAAGGCCACCCCGATCACCACACGCACCACCCGTATTCGTACGTGCCCTTCGGCGGCGGCGGACGGCGATGCATCGGCTTCGCCTTCGCGTTGCAGGAACTCGTCGTGTTCACGGCCGCGCTCGCGTCCCTCGACTTCACACCCGCGTATGCCACCACCCCCAAGCCCACCGGCACCGTGTCGATGGCCCCCGGCGGCGGCGTGCAGATCACGCTGGCGGGTGGATCGGGGCAAGGCCGCAGTCGGTAAGGTGCGCCGATGACCGCACGCCGTCGTGATCCGGACGACCTGTGGCAACTGATCGACGAGTATGCCGCCGAGCCCGAGGCCCGCACCGTGCTGCCGCAGATCCTCCGTCTGGCGAACAACGACTGGACGAGCGACGACCCGATCGACCTCACGTCACCACGGACACGCACGCTGCTCGAGCGGCACCGGATCTCCACCCTCGTACCGCTCGCACTCGTCGACGAACCACAGCGTGGATGGCTCCGCCAGCAGCACCTCGGAATCGCGGCAACCCATCTGCGCATCAGATCTGCAGCGGCCGCCGTCCTCTCACTGCTCCACGGCGCGGGCATCGAGACACGAGTGCTCAAAGGCCTGGCGACGGCCGAGCTCGACTATCCGAACCACCAACTGCGCCACACCGGCGACGTCGATCTCGCAGTCCGCCCAGGCGACCTCGACCGTGCCGTGGAGGTGCTCCTGGACAACGGCCATCGCCTGCAGCCCGTCCCCGTGGCCGACCGTGCCGCCGGCGCCCTCCGCCCCTCCCCCTCGCAGCATCCGGCGCTGTTGCGCGGGTGGACACTCGACGCGCCGAACGGGGTCGAGGTCGACCTGCACAACCGGCTCTTCCTCCGCAGCCCCTTCGACGACGAGCTGTTCGCCGATGCCGGCGAGCCGCTCCACCTTGTGCCCGGACATGGGCTGCGCGCCGAGCACCGACTCGTGCACGCCGCCGGGCATTTCATGATCGCTCAGCCCGGCACCCGGCGGATGTCCGGGGTCGTCGACATCGCCCGCCTGCTTCGCCGCGACGACCTCGACCTCGACGAAGCCCGCCGGTTCGCAGCGGCACTCGGGGTCGAGTCGCTCGTCGGCGCAGGTCTGCAGGTGGAGGCCCAGCTGAGTGGGCGGACCGACGTCCTGCGCGCACTCGACGGGTGGCGGCAACCGGACTGGCTCGACCGCACCACCTTCCTCGCTGCGCATCGGCGGCTGGTGCCCGAGCACCTCGGCCGCTTTCGCGAGGTGCCGCGCGGCCAACGGCTCCGCTTCATTCCGACGTGGCTGCTGCCCACCGCCAACCGCCGCCGGCTCCTCCTGGCATCGGTCAAGGCCGCGATCACCCGCGCCGTCGCACCGAGCCGACCGCGGAAGGTTCGCCCATGATCGACACCCCCAACGACAAGATCTTCGTGGCCATCGCGGCCTACCGCGAACCCGAGCTGCGCCGCACGATCGAGAGCTGCGTGGCGATGGCCGCCGAGCCGAGCCGGCTGCGGTTCGGGGTCTGTCTCCAGCACGACCGCAGCGGCCCGCCGGAGACCCAGCCCGACTGCCTCGACGGCATCGCCGCCGACGTCTCAGGGCTGAGCTTCGACTGGACCCAGAGCAAGGGTGGGTGCTGGGCGCGTCACGTTGCGCAGGGGTTGTACCGCGGAGAGGGTTTCACGATGCAGATCGACTCGCACATGCGAATGGCGGCCGGGTGGGACAGCGCGCTCATCGACATGATGCAGCAGACCGGGACAGCGAAGCCGCTGATCTCGTCGCACCTCCCGCTCTACGACGTGATCGACGGTCGCGACGTGATCCCCGAGCCCGGGCCGGTACCGGTGACCGTGTTCGAGCGCATCACCCCCGTCGGCTGGATCTGGCATCCGGCCATCGCAGGAACCGAGGTCCTGGAGTCGCCGCGGCCGACACGGGCACTGTGCGGAGCGTTCGTGTTCAC
>JBPOIX010000042.1:0-8323 GCA_052034175.1 Actinomycetota bacterium | reverse complement strand
CTCCAGCAGGGCGTCAGCCGTGGACCAGTCGCTCCCGGCGGCGTACGGCTCGAAGCCGGCGTAGACCATCACCACCAGGTCGCCCTTCACGAACGCCACGTAGCGGTAGTGGCGGTAGTCGGTGTCGTCGCCGGCGCCCCAGGCCAGGGAGTCGTCACCGAAGGTCATCGGCATGGCCCCGATGGCGAACTCCTTGTAGGTGTCGAGGGTGACGGCTTCGCCGATCCCGTCGACGTAGCGGCTGGAGTCCGACAGGGTCACGCCGAGGTAGGCGTCGGTGTCGCCCAGGCCGGCGTCCGGTGCGCCGTAGAACTGCTGGTAGCAGACCACGATGCCGCGTGAGGTGTCCTGCGACGGTTCGATGACCGGCCAGATGGGGTCGGTGGCCTGCGCCGCGATCTCACCGGCCACCGCCGCGGAGAACGCGCCGTAGCACTCGTCGCCCGCAGGGGCCGGCGCAGGCGACGTCGTCTCGTTCGGGCCTCCCGCCGGCACCGTGGTGGTCCCACCGGGGGATGTGGAACCGGCCGGGTCCGTCGCCACCGCCGCCGGGCTGGACGTGCCGTCGTCGCCACACGCGGCAAGGGCGGCAACCATCGCCACCCCGACGATGGCGGCTGCTGCGCGACGCGGGAGGGAAGGGGTTCGGGACATGATGATGCTCCTCGGGTTTCAGCGGCATCACGGGCCGCGAGTGAAGGAGCCCCGGGAGCGCCTTGCTGATACGCGCCCGGGAAGTTGCGGGGACGTTCGGCCCTACGGACGGTTCGTGGCGCCGTCTACGGTCGCGGCGTCGAGCGACCTGAGGGGGAATGGCGATGACCACGGAACAGACCGAACAGTGGGACGCAGTCGTCGTCGGCTCGGGGCCCGGCGGCCTCGTCACCGCGGCCTGCCTGGCGTCCGCCGGCAAGAAGGTGCTCGTGCTCGAACGGCACGACGTGGCGGGCGGCAACATGCAGGTCTTCCGCCGCAACCACGCCCGGCCGGACGGTGGGCACGACTGGTTCGAGTTCGACGTCGGCGTGCACTACATCGGCGAGTGCGGGCCGGGCGGGTTGTTCCCCGCAGTGTTCAACGCGCTCGGCATCGGCCACCGGTTGCAGTTCCGCCGCCTCGACGACGACGGCTTCGACACGCTCACCTTCCCCGACTTCACGTTCCGCGTGCCCGCCGGCTGGGCGGAGTACGAGCGCCGCCTGGTCGAGCAGTTCCCCACTGAGAAGGCGGGCATCGAGCGCTGCATGAAGGTGCTGCGCGAGGTCGCCGAGCAGAGCCGCGACGTGTTCGGTGGCGAGCGGCCGACGTTCGACCTGTGGGCGCACCGCACCCTGCACGAGCTGTTCAGCGAGTGCGAACTGGGCCAGCAGGCGATCGCCGTGCTCGACCACTGGAGCGGCCTGTACGCCGGCGGCCCGAAGCAGAGCATCGTGCTGATGCACGCCGGGATCATCAACCACTACATGAACGGGGCCTACTACCCCGAGGGCGGCGGGCAGGTCATCCCCGCCCGGTTGGTGCAGGTGATCGAGGCCCTCGGTGGCGAGGTGCGCTGCCTGGCGGGGGTGGATCGCATCCTTGTCGACGGCGGCCGCGCCACCGGTGTGCGGCTGGAGGACGGCACCGTGGTGGAAGCTCCGCTCGTGGTGTCCAACGCCGACTACCGGCGCACCATCGACCACATGGTCGGCGCCGAACACCTGTCGCCCGGCACGGTTGCCTGGGCCGAGAACGCGGTGATGACCCTCGGCCTGGTGTGCGTGTACGTGGCGGTGGACATCCCCCTCGACGGGCCGAACACGAACTACTTCGTCTTCCCCGACTACCGCACGGACGAGCTCTACGAGGAACTCGACACTGGTGTGCTCCCCGCCGGCAACGTGCCCTTCGCCTATGTGGCGCTGGCCTCGCGCAAGGACCCCGACAACCCCGAGCTGTGCCCACCCGGGCACACCAACTTCCAGATCATGACGCTGGCCCCACGCGGCAACGAGTTCTGGGGGGTGGACGCCGGCCCGGCCGATGGCGGGAAGTACCGCCGCAACGAGACCTACCTGGCCCGCAAGCAGGAGCTCACCGACCGCCTGCTCGACGCCGCCGAAGGGGTGCTCGGGCCGTTCCGCGACCACATCGTGCATTGCGAGATGGCCACCACGCTCAGCCACGAGCGCTACATCCACTCCACCGGCGGCACCAGCTACGGGTTCCGCCACTCGCCGGACCAGACCGGCGACAACCGGCCCGACCACCGCACCGAGATCGATGGCCTGGGGGGGGTAGGCGCGAACACGGTGTCCGGCCACGGGATCGCCGGCGGCGTGACGGGCGGGGTGTTCTGTGCCTCGAAGATCCTCGACCGCCCGTTGATCGTCGAGATGTTCATGGGCCAGCAGCTGGTCGACCCGGCGGCCATCCCGCCCGACCCCGAGCCGTTCGACCCGCTGGAGCACAGCCGCGGCGCCCGCTTGCGGGCCGCCCGCGCCGAGCGTGTGGCATCGCTGCGCGAACGGCGTGCCGCGGAAACGGGCTGAGCAAGGGCCGCGGCCGGCCCACGGGTCAGCCGTACACCTCGTCGTTGTCGTCGTGGTCGTCACCGTCGCCGTTGCGCCGGCGGCGAATCGGCGGCACCATCCGCTTGGCATAGGTCTCCAGCTGGGAGATGCCCAGCAGCGTGCCCAACGACAATGCCGTCACCGTCACCGCAAGGATCGGCGCACCGAGGCCTGCCGTACATCCGATGACGGCCACCAGGAAGATCGTGGCCGCCGACGTGACCCCGCTCGGCCGGGAGCCCTGGCTGCGCACGAAGATCAGGCCACCACCGAGGAAGCCCACCCCGGTGACCACGGCGTGCAGGGCGCGGGTGGGGTCGCCATTGCCCATCGCCTGGTCGGCTGCGGCGCCGACACCGACCGCCAGCCCGGCAGCCGCCGACACCAGCATGTGGGTGCGCATGCCGGCCGACCGCCCGTTGCGCCCGCGTTCCCAGCCGATCACGGCACCCAGGGCGGCAGCAATGGCCACGCGCAGGGTGATGACCAACTGCACCCTGGCGGTGAACTCGGAGACTTCGAACGACTGACCCACGACCGCGACAGCGTAGCCAGGGTGCGCGGGGAGCATCTGCGGTTCCGGCGACTGCCGGGCTGAACGGCCGCCGTCGCCGAGCACCGGCCCGACACGACCCCCGTGGAGGTTGAGGGATTCCCCCGTAGTGCGCTCGCCGGCACATCCGTACGGTTCCGCCATCGGGACCGACCGGAGGCCAAGGAGGCGAGCGGACCGCATGACGCAACGAACACGGCACCCCCACCAGCCGGCCGCAGACGAGCTGCGCACCCTCATGGCCGACTACGGACCGCTCGTGCGTGCCGTCGCCCACCGCTACGTCCGCGGCGCGGACGCCGACGATGTGGTGCAGGAGACCTGGATCGCCTACCTCCGCTTCGCCCATCAGGTGACGGATCAGCGCCGCCTCGGCGCGTGGCTGCGCACCGTTGCCACCCGCGCCGCATATCGCCAGGCAGCCAAGGCAGCCCGCGAGCAACCGACCCGCGACGACGATCTGGGGGCGTGGGGGTTGCACGAGGACGACGCCTGCATCGAGCTCGAGCAGCGCGAACGCGGCCATGCCGTCCGCCGGGCGGCGGGTCGCCTCCGGCACCACGAGCGCGACCTGCTCCTCCTCCTGATCGACGAGCGCGGCTTCAGCTACCAGGAGATCAGCGCCCGCAGCGGCCGGCCGGTGGGCAGCCTCGGCCCCACCCGCGATCGCATCGTCCGCCAACTGCGCGTCGACCACGACGTCCGCCGTTGGGAGGACGAGCCGGCGGTGGCGTGACGCGAACGAGCCCGGCCTCCGCTCCGGCCGGGCTCGTGCGATGGGTTGGTGATGTGGACGACGCTCAGACGAGCGCGGGCACCTGGCTCTGGATCCACTCTTCCAGCTGCGGGCTGCTCTCGACGCTGGTGATCAGCGCGAAGCGGGAGTGCGTCTGGCGATGCACCACGACGTGCCACAGGCGCTGGGTGTCCACCACGAAGCGGGAGTACTTCGGCAGCGGGATGCGGCGCTCGGTGCTCGGGTCGGGAAGGTTGTTCTCGTCGAGGTCCATCAACAGCATGTAGCTGTCCGGGTCGTCGGTGAGCTCGATCCAGGTGCGCAGCACCCAGCCTTCGCCGGCCGGGTTGAGGCGGTTGTTGTCGTCGCGGTGGAAGCTGCGGAAGGCTTCCTCATGGGTGGCGGGCTCCAGGCGGATGATGCGCACCCGACCGAAGTTGGCGCCGATGCTCTCGACGTACTTCTTCATCGTCGGGGCGTTCTCCGCGTTGGCCGTCCACAGGGCGTCCTTGTCCGGCTTGCCCTTGTCCCAGAAGCCGCGGCACTCCAGCTCACCGTCGGCCGAGGCCAGCGGCGCCCAGTTGGTGTCGCCACCGCTCTTCCAGTCGAAGTACTGCAGTGCTTCCCACTCCTCGGTGGGAATCTCGCCGTCGAACGGGGTGAGGATGACGAAGCCATCCTTCTCCAGCGACGGGCAGATGTAGTGCTCGGTACGCAGCGGTAGCGGCGTGCTCCAGTGTTCCTTGGTGGGCCAGAAGCTCATGGGGGCCACATTACCAAATGATGAAAAACGGTTGTTAGGGACCAAAGTACCTAGCGGGTGAACGTTGTCACGCCGCGTGGCCGACCTGGCCTCGCCGGGCCAGCCTCAGACGAACCAGCCGGACATGTCCATGATCACGTGGGTCGGGCTCGAGGTCCACACGCCCAGGTCGTAGCCGGAGCCCGTCAGGACCAACGCAGCATTGGCCACCGGCGCGCCGACGACGTCGGCGTTGAGGTTGGAGTACGTGCCACCGAGGTACTGGTTGTACGGGCCCAGTTGGGCGAAGGAGGTGGCGGTGGCGGGGATGACCGTGAGGTTGCCGAGCACCGCCCGTGGGCATGCCGGCATGTCGAACCGCCGGGCGGTGTCCACCAGGGCCGGGCCCAGCACGGGCGAACCACCCCGAGTGTCCATGAAGCGCGCCGGGGTGATGGGAACGAACAGGCCAGCCGTCGTGGCTGCCGCCGACGGCCCGGTGAACCACCCCTGCACGTCCACCACGAGGTGGGTCCCGACGGTGGTGCGCAACGCGGCCCGGCCATTCGAATCGAGCGGCACGATCACCAGGTTGGCGATCACCTGCCCGGGGCGGGCGATCAGCAGGTTGCGCCATGCACCGGGCGCCATGCCTGCCGCACCGGCCTGCACCTCACCCTCGTCCTCCGGCTGCACGGCCACCACGTTGAGCACCGCGGCACGCACGCCCGAGGAAGGCACACCACCGCGGCCGCCGACCTGCACCGTCACGGTGTCGCCCGCTTCCGGCTTGGCCCCGCTGTACCCGGTGGCGTACTGCGGCCGGGTGTCGAACAACCGCGAGGGCGGCAGGGCCACCAACCGGCCGGCGTTCACCGGGCCACCGGTGGCGGCGAAGTAGCCCGTGACCGTGACCTTCAGCGAGGCCGTGACCGAGTTGTACAGCCTCATCGTGCCGTCGGTGGCCAAGGGGACGACCGCCGTGTTGACGGCCGCGCCGTCGACAAGGTTGAGGTTGGAGGACGACCCGACGGTGGCACCCGGCCCCAGCGCCTGCACCCAGCCGCGGGTAGCCGCACCCGTGCCTTCCAGGGTGACGACCGCGGCGGTGGCGCCGGACGGCACCCCACCGACCCCGGCCACGGCGAAGGTGGACGTGGTGCCGGCGGCCACCGCGCCAGGGTCGAACACCACGGTAGGGGCGACCCCCTGGTACGCACCGGCGTTGGCCGGCCCCCGATAGGCCGGCGTGGGCGTGCCCCGGCTGACGAACACCTGGGCGACCCAGATCGTGCCGTTGGCGCCCTCGCTGATGCCCAGCCCCATCTCCGTGTAACTGCCGAGCAGGTTCGCCCGGTGCGGCGGCGAGTTCTGCAACGCCGTCTGGGCACCGCTGACGCTGTAGTTGACGGCAATGTTCTCGGCGATGGCACCCCACCCGGCGGAGACGCCATTGCTGAGGGTGCTGTGGAGCAGCTTGTTCTGCGCGGCCATGTGGTCGCTCCAGGCCTGCGCCTTCACCATCAACTCGGCGCTGAGCACGAGCGAGGCGCGGTTGTTGGCGGCACGGTAGGCGTTCACCAGGTCGCGCATCTGCCACTCGCTGCCCGGCGGGCAGGGGATCACCTGAGGTGCGGCGGAGGCAACCGGGACGGGCAGGGGGGAGATCGGCGAGGCCAGCGCAGCGGCCACGAGCACCGTGCTGACTGCAATGCGGGCAAGGCGACGACGCATCACGTGGACATCCTTCGATTCGGCCCGCTCGCAGGAGTCTAGGGGGAGTCAGGTCGTGACCGTGGAATCCGCGACTGCGGTGGTGGTCGGGATGACCTCGCCCGGCTGGGGGATCATCAACTCCTCACCGAGCTCGATGTGGTCCGGGTCGGAGATCCCGTTGAGGGCCATGATCTCTTCCACGGTCACCCCGAAGTTCTCGGCGATGACGCTGAGGATGTCCCCCGGTTGCACCGTGTAGTAGCGGGGCACCGTGGTGGTGGTGATGATCGTGGTGGTCGTGACGATCGTGGTGGCGATCGGCGGCAGGGTGGACGTCACCTCGGTGTCGTCGCCGCACGCGGCCCCCATCACGGGCGCGACCGCCAGCACCGCTGCCAGACCCAGCAATCGGGTTCGTCCCACGTGGCGCAGTGTAGGCGGGTTCGGGCGCAGCCGACGCAGCGCCGTAGCCTCGACCGGGTGACGATCGTGACCTTCCCCGGGGCCCAGGCCCCCGACCGCCAGCACCGGCTGGATGTGGGCGGGGTGCAGATCGCCGTGCACGAGTGGGGCGCGGAGGACGCCGACCCGCTCTTCCTGGTGCACGGCGGCTCGGACTTCGCCCGCACGTACGACGAGTTCGCCCCCCGCCTGGCCGCCGCCGGTTGGAGGGTGATCGCCTGGGATCAACGCGGCCACGGGGACTCCGGCGTCGCTGCGCTGTACGGGTGGGACGCCGACAACCGCGACGCGATCGGCGTGATGTCCCACTTCACCTCCCGGCCGGCGCCGGTGGTCGGGCACAGCAAGGGCGGGGCGCTGATGATCCAGCTCGCCGACGCCCAGCCGTACCGCTTCAGCCACCTGGTCAACCTCGACGGGCTGCCGTCCAAGCGGCCGATGAGCGATGTGGCCGAGCACGAGCGCGGCCGGATGATGATGAGCGACCTCGCCGGCTGGCTGGACCATCGCCGCACCACTGCCACGGCGCAGCGCAAGCCGGGCACGTTGGAGGAACTGGCCGCGCGCCGGGCGCGATCCAACCCTCGCCTGTCGATGGAGTGGTTGCGCTACCTGGTCACCGTCGGCGCACGCGAGGACGCCGACGGCTGGCGCTGGAAACTCGACCCGTCGATGCGCTTCGGTGGCTTCGGCCCGTGGCGCCCGGAATGGACTGCGTACCGCCTACCCGGCCTCGGCATGCCGTTCCTCGGCGTGATGGGCACCGAGCAGGAGCCCATGGGTTGGGGCACCGTGCCGGGCCAGATCACCCCGCTCATTCCCGTGGGCGGGCGGCTGGAGATCCTCGAAGGCGTCGGCCACTTCGTCCACATCGAGCAGCCGGCCGCGGTGGCCGACCTGGTCCTCGGCTTTCTCGGGGGTGCGCGATGAGCACGACGTTCCTGTCCCACAACCGGGTGCAGCTCGCGCTGCACGAGTTGCAGGGTGGCAGCGGGCGGCCGCTGCTCCTGCTCCACGGGTTGGGCGAGCAGTCACCTGCGGGCGTGCCCGAATGGGTGCGGTGGCCGGGCCCTGTGCACGCGCTGGACTTCACCGGCCACGGGCAGTCCACCCTGCCCGTCGGCGGCGGGTACTCCGCCGAGATCCTGCTCGGCGACGCCGACGTTGCGCTGGCCCATCTCGGCGAGTGCACGGTCGTCGGCCGCGGCCTCGGTGCCTACATCGCGCTGATGCTGGCGGGGGCACGGGCCACCCAGGTGCGCGGCGCGGTGCTGTGCGACGGGCCAGGCCTGATGGGCGGGGCGCAGGGGCCGACCTCGGCGGACTTCGTCGTCCTCGCCGACGCCGACCGCGGCACGGTCCCCGACCCCTACGCCCTGCACGAGATGAGCAAGGACCTTCGCCCGCGGGACTACGCGACGCTGTTCGTACGCCTGGCGCTGGAGCACTCCGGCCTCGACGAGCCGCTGGCCGTGGCCGCGGTGGTCCGCCCGCCCTGGCTGGACGCCGTCGTTCAGGAGGTCGGCGTGGTGGAGTGCCCCCTGGACGCCGCCCTCACCCGC
>JBPOIX010000278.1:0-14603 GCA_052034175.1 Actinomycetota bacterium | reverse complement strand
TGCGGGCACCAGGCCCTCGTGCTTGGGCAGCTCCGGGTTCGCCCCGTACACGCTGCTGCTGCCGGCCATCACCATGTGCAGGCCGCCGTGCCGCCGCGCCGCGTCGAGGACCTGCGCCGTGCCCTCGGCGTTGGTGGCCAATGTGGGCAGTGGCGCTGCAATGGAGCGCGGCACGCTGCCGAGGGCCGCCAGATGGACGATCGCCTCGGCGTGCTCGCACACCTCGTCGAGTGCGGCCGGGTCGAGGATGGAGCCCACGGTGAGGTCGATGCCGTCCGCCCGCCCCGGGCTCGACGCGGTGCCCGCGCCGGGCAGGTTGTCCGCGCTGCCGGTCGACAGGTCGTCGAGCACGGCGACGGTGTGCCCGCGGCCGAGCAGCTCCCGGCAGAGGTTGCCACCGATGAAGCCGGCGCCGCCGGTGACCACGATCCGCATCGCCGCAGAGGATAGGCCCTCGCGCGCCCGTACCCCGCCCGGGTGGTGGGCGGGGTGTGCCGGTGGCAGATGGGTTGGCACCGGTGGGGCGTCAGGCCGCCGCCGAGGTTGTTCGCGGTGGAGCAGGGCAGTGAACGCTGCTGCCGTTGGCGAGCGTGAGCCAGAGATCGTGTGCGTCGCCGCTGACGGTGACGCCGGGGCGGTGCTTCTCGTGGTGGTGGTGGCTGCACCACATCACCAGGTTGCTCAGGTCGGTAGTGCCGCCGGCCTCCCACGGGGTGATGTGGTCGAGCTCGCACCAGGCGGCGGGGATGTGGCACCCGGGCCAGCGGCAGCCGCCATCGCGGACGAGAAGTGCCCGGTACTGCTGCTCCGTGGCGTAGCGGGCACTGCGACCGAGGTCGAGAATGTGGGTGCCGGCGCGGATGACTCGCTGCAGGTTGGCGTTCTCGGCGAGGCGGCGGGCGATGTGGGCCGGAATGTGGTCGCGCTGGCCGGTGGTGGCAGGCTCGTCGTTCGCGCCGGTGTAGCTCTCGGCGTCCATGACGAGCAGCAGGGTGGGGCGTTCGCGGCCGCCGCTGACGGTGCCCTTGGCCCAGGCGTCGCACAACAGCGTGAGGCCGTCCGCCAGGCGCTGCTCCGTGGTGCGCGCATCGCCGTCGTAGGGGTCGCCGGCGATGTGCGAGATGGTGTTCCAGAACTGGCGGTGCTGCAGGACGGGCAGGATGACCGTGGTGGTGACAAGGCCGTCGTCCGCGTGGCCGGCGCGCACGGAGCGGCGCTGGTAGCGGCGTTCTTCGGCCTCCTCCGGGGTCTCCGGACGCGGACGGTTCATCTCGCGGAACTTCTCCCCGGCCGCATGTGCTTCCCGTGGCGAGGCACCCTTCGTGGCGGCGACGAGGCCGGCGACATCCGAGCCGGAGGGCGCGCTCTTGATGGCCGAATGGAGGGACACCGCGGACTTGGCGGACATCTCGCCGGTGGCGACGGCGGTGTTCAACTCGGGGGACAGGTCCGCGGCGTCGCCGAGCTTCACCCTGTCCATCGCGTCGCTGTGGGACGTCTTGGTGTGGCCGGCCAGCCAGTCGGCGACGTTGCGGTAGCCGGAGCCCGCCCACACGCCCGCCCGATCCGCCTCGACCACGACCCGGGCGTGCACGAGGGTCAAGCGGTCGAGGAAGTGCTGCAGGGAGATGGCGGCGGTACCCAACGCCTCCGCGGTGAGCGCGTGGAGCTCGACGGCCGCGACCGCGGCGATGGTGGTGTCGAGATCGGCGAGCTGGGTGTACACAACTGCGAGCCTAGCGAACAACAGTTCGTATGTCAACATGACAACACGAGGAAGATGGGCAAGTGAGGCTCTTGTTTCACCTTCTTCCGATTTCGCCGTGGAGCGTGGCAGGCCAGGGTCAGGGAGTCGCCGTGCGCCGGGGAGGTGTCGCGCCGACCGCGATGCCCGGTGCGTCACCTCGTGCTCGTCGGGGTGTTCGTCTAGGTTGCGGTGGTGGCCGTGCACGTGTTGTGGGTGATCAAGGGCTTGGGCCCTGGCGGCGCGGAGCGGCTGCTGGTGTCCATGGCCGCGGCGCACGACCCGCAGGTGGCCACCTTCGAGTGTGCGTACGTGGTGCCCTGGAAGGGGCACCTGGTGCCCGACCTGGAAGCGCGCAACGTGCCGTGCCAATGCGTGTCGCACGCGAGGCGCGACCTGCGCTGGCCGTTGCGCCTGGCGCGCCTGGTGCGGTCCGGCCGGTTCGACGTGGTCCATGTGCACTCGCCGCTCCCGGGCAGCGTGGCGCGGCTGGCGGCGCGGACGATGAAGGCATCGCGACGGCCGCAGGTCTTCACCACCGAACACAACGCCTGGGGCACGTTCCGCGCCCCCACCCGCTGGCTCAACCGGCTCACCAACCGCGGGGATCGGCACACGTTCGCGGTGAGCGCGGAGGTGGCGCGGTCGTTGCGCGGCCCGGTGGTCGAGCGCAGCACGGTGCTCACCCACGGCATCGACCTGGAGACTGCCCGTGCAGCCTTCGCGAAACGAGCGGAGCGGAGGGCCGAGTTCGGGGTGGCGGAGGGTGAGCTGCTGCTAGCAACCGTGGCGAACTTCCGTGCCCAGAAGGACTACCCGACATTGCTGGCGGCATGTGCCCGCATGCGTCAGCGTGGGGTGCCGTTCCGCCTGGTGGCCGTGGGGCAGGGCCCGTTGGAAGCCGAGATGCGAGCACTGCATGCCCAACTCGGCCTCGGCGAGCAGGTGCAGCTCCTGGGCTATCGGGCCGATGCGGTGGATGTGCTGGCCGCGGCCGACGTGTTCGTGATGGCCTCGAAGTGGGAGGGGCTGCCGGTGGCGTTGATGGAGGCCACGGCGCTGGGCCTGCCGTGCGTGCTGACGGAAGTGGGCGGCATGCCGGACGCGCTCGGCGCCGACGGTGCGCGCTGGGTGCCACCCGCCGACCCGGGTGCGCTGGCCGATGCCCTGGCCGAGGTCGGAGCCGATGATGCGCTGCGGGCGCGGCTCGCAGCTCGCAGCGCCGCAGCTGCAGCCCAGTTCGACGTGGCCCGCGCCGCACGCGCGATCGAGCACCACTACGCGCCGCCGGTGCCGCCGTGGGCAGCGCCGGTCGGCATGGATGGGTTGGTGGTCCGCCGGGCCACGGCCGCCGACGAGGCCGAGGCCGTCGAGTTGTGCCGTGTGGTCCTCGGCCACGCCGGCGACGCCCCGGCCGATCCTGGCGATACCGGCCATGGCGACTGGGCGGCGCTGTTCCACTGGAAGCATCGCGACAACCCGTTCGGGTCGTCGCCGATGTGGATCGCCATCGACGGTGGCCGCATCGTCGCCGTTCGGGTGTTCATGCGCTGGGAGTTCATCCGCAACGGCGAGGTGGTGAAGGCCGTGCGCGCGGTGGACACCGCCACCCACCCGGACTATCAGGGCAAGGGCCTGTTCACCGCGCTCACGCTCCAGGGCCTGGGGGAGTTGGAGGCCGAGGGTGTGGAGTTCGTGTTCAACACCCCGAACGCCAAGAGCCGGCCGGGCTACCTGAAGATGGGGTGGCGCGACGTGGGGCGCGTTCGGCCGGCGCTGACGGCCCGGTCGCCGCTCGCGCTCCCGCGGGTGCTGAAGTCCCGTGTGCCGGCAGCGCTCTTCCCTGACGTGCTCACCGTCGGCCTGCCGGTCGCGGAGTGGTTGGCGAAGGGTGGGCTGGAACGCGTGCGCGCCACCGTGGCCGGCGCGGCTGCCAACGACGGGGCCGGCCGGCTGCGCACTGCGCTCACCGCGGAGTACATGCAATGGCGGTTCGGATCGCCGCTGCAACCCTGCCGGGTGGTGGACAGCGATCGGGCCACGGTGGTGGTGGAGCGGCGACACCGCGGCGAGGTCGTGGAGTTGGTGTGCCTGCTGGCGTTCGGGCCCCCAGCGGCGGTGGACCGGCTGTTGCGTCGGACGATGAAGGCCGCCAGGGCCGATGTGGCGCTGCGCCTCGGGCCGCCGCGTCCTGCCGGCGGCTTCGTGCGCGTGCCCGACGCCGGGCCGCTGCTCACCTGCCGCATGTTGCGCCCGGAGCCGATGCCGCCGCTGGACGAATGGGCGTTGCACCTTGCCGACGTGGTGCTGTTCTGACGATGGGCGGCCGCGCATGAACGTGCTCGTGGTGGTGACGTCCACCGATCGCCGCGGGGCGGAGGTGGAAGGCGCCCAGCTCGCCGAGGAACTGCGCGCCCTCGGGCATGCGGCCCGCTGTGTGGCGCTTGCCCGTGGCGCCACAGGCGGCCTGGACGTGCCGGTGCTCGGCTCACGGGCCAAGGGGATGGGCACGCTGCGTGCCCTACGGCGCGAGGCGCGCGGTGTGGACGTGGTGGTGGCGTACGGCTCCTCGACGCTGCCGGCCTGCGCGCTGGCGCTCCGGGGCACGAAGGTGCCGTTCGTGTATCGCAGCATCGGCGACCCTGCCCGCTGGGTGCGCGGCGGCTGGCACCGTCGCCGCACGGGCTGGCTGTTCCGCCGCGCGGCGCGTGTGGTGGCGCTGTGGCCCGAGGCCGCAACCGCGATCTCCGGGCTGTACGGCGTGCCGGCGGAGAAGGTGGTGTGCATCCCCAACGCCCGCCCACTGCCGGAGGCCACCGAACCGACCCGCGCGGACGCGCGAGCACTGTTCGGCCTGCCCGACGATGCGCTGGTGGTGGTGTGGGCCGGCGCGCTGAGCGAGGAGAAGCGCCCGCTCGCCGCGGTGGACGCCGTCGCCGCTGTGCCTGGTGCGTGGCTGGCGCTCGCCGGCGACGGCCCGATGCGCGCCGACGTTGAGGCCGCGGCCGCGCGCCTTCTGCCCGGCCGTCACCTGCTGCCCGGCGTGCTGCCCGGCCTGGCGCCGCTGTGGGCTGCTGCCGACGTGGCGTTGCTCACCAGCCGCACTGAAGGCATGCCCGGCGTGCTGATCGAAGCCCGCCTCCGCGGCCTGCCACTGGTGGCCACCGACGTCGGCGCCGTGCGCGAGGTGGTCGGTGATGGTGGTGAGGTGGTGCCGGCGGACGCGTCGCCGCAGGAGAACGCTGCCGCCCTCGGCCGGTGGCTCGGCCGATCGGTCAACGGGGGCGGCGCCGCGGAGTTCACCTGGCCGGTCGTGGTCGAGCAGTGGGCCGAACTGCTGCGAGGAGTGCGGCGGTGAGGGTGTTGTACGTGATCGACAGCTTGGGCGCGGGCGGGGCAGAGCACTCCACGTTCCTCATGCTTCCGGAGCTCCAACGGCGCGGGCACGAGGTGGCCGTGGCCACCTTGTACGACTCCAAGTTCGGTGACGAGGACCGGGTGCGGGCATCCGGATTCGCGGTGCGGCCCCTTCGCGCTCAGTCATGGTTCGCCCGCGTTCGAGAGCTGCGTCGTGTAGTGCGCGAGTTCGCGCCCGACATCGTGCACACGTCTCTCTTCAGCTGCGACGTGTTGGGCCGCGTCGCGGGAGTTGGCATGCGGGCGAAGGTGGTGTCCACCGTCGTCAGCACGCCCTACGTGCCGGCTCGCTACGCCGACCCGTCGGTCACGCCATGGAAACTGCGCCTGGTGCAGGTGGTCGACGGCCTTACCGCGCGGTGTGGGGCGGATCGTCTGCAGGCGGTGTCGGACGGCGCCGCGGATGCGGCCGCCCGCGACCTGCGGTATCCCCGCCGGCGCATCACCGTGGTGGAGCGCGGCCGCGATCGCTCCGTGCTCGGCATGCCGTCGCCGGAGCGAAGGGCGACGGTTCGTGCCGGGCTGGGTGTGGCCGCCGGCCAGCCGGTGGTGCTCATCGCAGCTCGGCAGGAGCATGCCAAGGGCCTCGACAGCTTCGTGGAGGCCGTCGACCTCCTGCGGGCGCAAGTGCCGGAGGTCGTGGTGCTGTTGGCCGGCAGGGAAGGGAATGCCACGCCCGCGCTGAAGGCAGCGTTGGCCGCCAGGCCGGCCGCTGCCGCGGTGATTCGTCTGCTCGGTCATCGGCTCGATGTCCCGGACCTGATGTGTGCGGCCGACGTGATGGCGATCCCGAGCCGCTATGAAGGCACCGCCGGCTCGGCGCTGGAAGCGATGGCGCTACGGCTGCCGGTGGTGTGCACCGAGATGGAAGGCCCGCGGGGCATCCTCGTCCACGGTGTGAACTGCCGCCTCGTGCCCCAAGGCGACCAGCGGGCGATGGCCGACGAACTGGCAGCCGTGCTCACGAACCCTGCGAAGCTGGCGGACATGGTGGAGCACGCGCAGACGGACTTCGAGAGGCGCTTCGGAATCGCCACCGCCGCTGACCGGCTGGAAGCCTTCTACGCCGAGGTGGTGCAGGGAGGCACGCGGCCGAAGGGTCAAGGGCGGCGCCGCGCACGCCGCGGCGATGGGCCCGACAGTGGTGCGAGTCGATGAGCCGCGTGGCTGTTGCCCGGACCCAACTCTCGCGGGTTGGTGTGCTGCCTGCCCTCCGCCGAATGGCTGCTGCCGACATCGCCGCGTTGGGATACAGCTCTCAGCTCGGACAGGACGTGCTCGTCGACCGGCTCCTCGGTGGTCGACGGAACGGAGTGTTCGTCGACGTCGGGGCACACGACGGCACCACCCTGTCGAACTCGCTCTTCTTCGAACGCGAGCGAGGGTGGAAGGGGCTCTGCGTCGAAGCATCACCCGCGGTGTTTCCCACTCTGCAGGCGGCACGAACAGCCACCTGTGTCAATGTGGCGATCGGGGCCCGCGCCGGTACCGCGGACTTCACCATGATCGATGGCGATGCGGAGATGCTGAGCGGCCTCACCAGCGGCTACTCCCGTCGGCACAGGGCACGCATGCTGCGTGACTCTGCTGCGTCCAACGCGGTCAGCGTCCGGGTGCCGGTGCGGCGACTCGACGATGTGTTGAGGGAACACGGAGTGGAGAAGGTCGACATGCTGTCGGTCGACGTCGAGGGCGGAGAGGTCGGCGTGCTGGACTCGCTTCGCCTCGCGGACTTCCGTGTCGAGATCGTCGTCGTGGAGAACAACTACTCGTCCCGCGCGCTCCGTCGGCGGATGTGGCGGCAGGGTTACCAACTTCTCTTGCGACTCGGCTGGGACGACGTCTTCGTGCCCCGCGTGTGGACGATCCCGTCGGACACCGGTCGCGGCTGAGACCTGCTCGGCTCGCTCGGCTCGCTCAGCCTGTTGTGGCCTGGCGGCGCTCGGCGAATCGCTGTCGTGCCCGATACCGATCAGCGAGCGCAGACGGGAGGCGGCCAGCGCGCGATCGCTGCGCCACGGGGGTGCCGGTCCAGGCCACGATGCGCTCGAACTGATCGAGCAGGAGCTTCTTGTCGGCTGGACGTGGCAGCACCCCGTCTCGGAACCACGGCTCCCGGAGCATGTCCAGGTAGAGGGCATCGTTGCGGTCGACCTCGATGATCCGTTCGATGAAGGCCCGCTCGGTCGGGAAGTCGTGGAAGTTGATGAAGCGTCGCGAATTGAACTCCTCCCCGACCCGCGGGTTGCCCCAGTAGATCGGCACGGTGTCGGCGGCGAGGCCATGGATCAACTTCTCGGTCGTGTAACCGGGGTGCGAGGACCCCTCGCAGGCGAACGTGAACTTGGCAGTGCTGATGAACGCCATCTTGTCGTCGACCGGGCCGCCGACGTTGTTCTTGTAGCGGCCGCCCGAGGCGACAGGCTTGTAGGCGTCCAACAGCTCGTGCAGCCGGTTCCGCACCGCGCCGTGCGGGCTGGAGACGACCATCGCGGCGAAGCGCGACTTGGCCGCCAGCACATCCTCCGGGTGGTCGATGGTGTGCTCAGGATGGAGGTCGAGGTGCACCACCCAGAGCGGGAGCCGATGGTGGCGCGGGCTGGCGACGTAATCGCCGCTGAACGCCCAGTCGAAACGGGACCGCGGCCATGCCTGGTTCTCCCAGCAGACGAACACCCTCGTGCAGTCGAACTGCAGGTGGTCGTTGCCGAAGCAGGAGGCAAGCAGCAGGTCGGCCTCCGCCGGCTGTCTGGTGATCTCGAAGTCGAGCCGGGTGCGCAGCACGCGCACCAGCCATTCGGTGTCCGGATCGAACGCCTTCCAGAAGTCGGTGAACGCGACCTTCAGCGTCATCGCGCTCGGGAGAGCCTGCGGCGAAGGGCGTTGCGCGCCGATGTGCCGACCTGCCGAACGGCTTGGCTGGTGGAGACCGGCCGAGTGGCCCGCCGAACCCAGAACGCCAACAGTTCCGGGTGCACCGTGTCGAGCACGGGTGGGCATGCACGCGCCAGCGAGGAAGCGCGATCGACCAGGTCGCTCCGGGCGCTGCTGACGAACACGAGCGTGTTCTGGCGATAGAAGGCTTCAACATCGGAGTCGTGCCACACCCTGGGCCTGACGATGTCGAACGCCAGGTATCCGTGGCCGCCGAAGCGATCGGCCCAGGTGTGCTGGAACTCGAGGGTGACGTGGTCCGTGCCCAGCTGGCCGGGAATCGCTGCGGAGAACAGCACCACATCGGAAAGCGAGCACAGGTCGGCCACGAAGGTGTCGCTCCGTGCCGCCGGAAGATGTTCGGCGACCTCAAGGCTGATGGCCAGGTCGAACCTGCGGTCAGGCGGTGGCAGCGGGCTGGCAAGGTCGGTGGGCCGGAAGCATTCGTTGGGGATGCGCAGCCCGGCATCGATCGCGTACGACCCGTCGAGGCCGCAGATGTCGTCGACTCCAAGTCGCTTCGCTGCCGCCAGCCAGGTACCGATCCCGCAGCCCACATCGACCATCGAGGTCGGCTGCAGCAGCTCGAACATCACTGGCAGGACCGCATCGGCGCTGCGCTCCGACCCGGCTGCCTGGGCGCCGTAGAAGTCGTGGTCGTAGGGCGTCATCGATGTCGTTCTCCGGTGCTTCACGGGCCGTCGGCACCCTACCCGTCTACACTCCGTCCGGTGAGGACCGGGGCCTGCCACGCCGACGTGTGGTGCCGTGACTAGCCCGCTGGCCCGGAACCAGTCGCGGCCACAACCCTGCTCACCCGTGCTGTCGGTGGTCGTCCCCGTGCGGAATCGCCCCGGTGCCGTGTGCGCCGCGGTGCTGTCCGTGCTGGCAGAAGCTGGTGCAGACATCGAGGTCGTAGTCGTCGACGATGGCTCCACCGATGACACCCGTGCAGCTGCGGAACGAATCGGCGACTCCCGAGTGCGTGTGGTCAGCATCCCCGCCTCGGGGGTGTCGGTGGCACGGAACGAAGGAGTGGCTGCGGCCAACGCTGCCTTCGTCGCGTTTCTCGACAGCGACGACCTCGTGCTCGCCGGCTGGGTCGATGCCATGATCGATGCCGCGCACCGAGGGCTCGACGTGTTCAGCTGCGCGAACATCGAGCGGCACGACGGACGGGGTGACGTCGTCGCTGCGCCGTCGGCGCTCGGGCCGGCGTTCGGGGGTTTGCACGGCCGGTACCAGCCGGGGGCGTTCGGGCTCTCGAAGTCGGTGTTCACCACCGCGGGCGGCTACGTGGCGGGTTTGCGGCACGGCGAGAACACGATGCTGTGGATGGCGATCGGTCGGCTGCACGCCACCGAGGCGCTGGCCGTCGACTCGATCGATACTCCACTGGCGATCGTGCACCGCCGAGATCGGCCGTACGACGCCGCCCTGTACTACGAGAGCGCGGTCACCACGCTGCAGCACGGAAGCGACATGCTGCGTCGCGACCGGTCTGCGTTCGCGGCGAACCTGGGGATCGCCGGCGTCGCCGCGAGTCGCTTGGGCCATCGCCGCGAGGCGGTTCGCTTCCTGGCCCGGTCGATTGCGCAACGGCCGTTGGCCCCGATCGGGTACGCCCGCCTGCTGCGCGCGCTGGTGGGCCGCTGATGCCGGCGCAGCCCGTCAGCGTGGTGATCCCCGTGCTCAACGGCGCCGCGACCATCGGCCGCCAGATCGAGGCGCTCGCGCACCAGCGGGCCGCCCCCTCGTTCGACGTGGTCCTCGTGGACAACGGTTGCACGGACGACACGGTCGCCGTGGCTCGTGCTGCCGCCGAGGGCAAGCTGCGCCTGCAGGTGGTGCAGGAGGCCGCCCCAGGGGTGAACCGTGCCCGCAACGCAGGCGTTCGCGCCGCAGCCGATGGGATCGTGCTGCTCTGTGATGCCGACGACGAGGTTGCCCCGGCCTGGGTGGCTTCGCTCTGCGCCGGGGTCGACGAGGCTCATTGGGCCGCGGGTGCCGTCGACTATCGATCGCTGAACGACGACGCCACGGTGGCCACCTGGGGTTGCGCCGACTCCGCAGTTCCGAATGTGACGACCCCGTACGTGGATCGCACCTTTGGCGGGTCGTGCGCGTTCCTCCGTTCGATGTGGGAGGCGGTCGGTGGCTTCGATCCGAGGCTGAGCGGGCCAACCGATGAGAACGAGTTCTTCATGCGGGCGTTCGACGCCGGCTTCCGTCCGCACGTGGTACCAGGGGCGGTGGTCGCGTACCGGCTCCGCCCCGGCGCCAGAGCGTGGCGGCGGATGCGCTACCGCTCCGGCCGCGGCCAGGGTGTGGCAGCGGGGTGCGCCGGCGGTGCCCACCTGCGGCCGCTCTGCACACCGCCGCGCTCCATCGTGCTCCTCCTCAAGCTGGTCGCCGTCGCCCCCAAGTACGCCTGGTCGCGCTCGTCCCGGCACGAGTGGGTGGGCGGGGTGCTCCGTCAGTGGGGTCGCGTCGTCGGGTGGTTCAGCCCCGAAGGCCGCGCCATACGAGCCGCGGCGCCGCCAGCATCCGCAACCGGCGCCTCCAGGTCGGGCCCGGCCCGCTGACCGCCATCGAGTAGCACTGGGCGTCGAGCCCCGCGGTGTCGATGCCGCGACTCGCCAGTCGTTCGTGCAGCCGTCGCCGGGCCGTCGCCGCGGTGCGCGGGGAACCTGCGGGCGACCTGTCGGCGTTGAGCACGCTGGCGCGGTACTGGGCTCGCCGTTCGTCGAGGCGTGCACCTTGAAGCCCGGTGTTGGTCGACGACACGCCGGCCTCGTTCTCGAGATAGTCCACGAGTGGCTCGTCGATGCCGGTGTACCGGCCGACTTCCATCAGCCGCAGCCAGAGGTCGTAGTCCTCCACGGGGTACCACTCGGCCCGATACCCGCCCACGGAGCGCGCTGCGTCCAGCCGAAACATCACCGACGAATGGCAGATGCGGTTGCCGTCCAGCAGCGCGGCAGCCATCGCTGCGTGGGCCGCCGGCGGGTGGGACTCACGGATGAGCGCACCGTCTCGGCGCACCCGCCGGTACGCCGTGGCACACAGCACGACGGCCGGGTCCTGGAAGCTTCGCACCTGGCGTTCGAGTCGCTCTCGGTGCGCGGTGTCGTCGGCGTCGAGGCGGGCGATGAGGGGCGCCCGAGCAGCCGTCAGACCCTCCTGCAGGGAGAACACCAGGCCCCTGTTCTCGCGTCGATCGATCACGCACACCCGTGCGTCCTCGGCCGCGAGCGCGGCCACGACCGATGCGGTGGAGTCGGTCGAGCCGTCGTTGACGACCACGATCTCGATGTCGTCGAGTGACTGCTGCAGCAGGCTCTCGACCGAGCGTTGCACGGTGGCGTGCGCGTTGTAGGCCGGCACGATCACCGACACCAGCGGGGAGCGGCGACGGCCCTCAGTCCCGTTCATCGTGGGCCGCCCAACCGCTCCGTTGCTGCCGTGGCCGCGCGAGGCGCCACGGGATGTACCCGCGCCCGGCGGTGGCGATGTCCCATGGCTGGCCCCAACGTCGGAAGGGATAGCCGCCCGCCTCGACCACGCGGATGAGGTGTTCCACACCCCGGGCGTGGTTGGAGTTGTGATCGTGCGGGTGCCAGGCGAGCGACTCGGAACCGATCGTGGTGAGTCGCTGCAACTCGGCTGCCCGCATCGCGCGGCTGACGCTCGCCTCGAAGTGTTCGTCCGCCGACGCCACGAGCGGGCAGATCTCCAGGAGGCGTTGCCGATGGAGCAGCACGTGGCGCGTGGTGATCGCCTCCGAGGTCTGTGGCCCGAGCGGCCATTGGCTGCGCCCCACTCGTGGCCCCAGCAACCATTCCTTTGGTGTCCGCGCCTGAGGCGGGCCGGCCATTGGGACGATCGCCAGCAGGTGTTCGGCCTCGGCGAAGGTGGCCGGTGCCGTTTCGATCCATGTGAGCGATCCCCAGAAGAGGACATCGCTGTCCAGGTGGAGCACCAGATCTCGTTGGGCAACGTCGATCGAGTAGGCGTACTGGTAGCGCGCCCGGGTCCGCCCTGCGCGGGGCGACACGTCCGGGCTGCCGAACCACCGGTTCATTGCCGACTCCACGGCTGCCGGCGCCCAGTCGACCTCCCTCACGTCGTCGATCGCTCCCTCGTCCGCGAGGTGGCCGAGCAGGCGCCGCAGCTGGCCGGCTGCTTCGGGCGTGGCGAGCGCATAATCGGCCACCACCACCCGGCGGCTGACGGCCGTCGATGCGGCGAAGTGACGAAGCTGGTGGCGGAGGGTGGGCTCGAGAAATGGAAGGTCGGAGGGGTGGGCCAGCACGGACAACTCGATCGTCACCGGTCCATCATGTCCGACCCGCTGCCCTTCGGCGCTGCACATCCGCGCCGGTGGATCGGGTGGCGAGGCCTTAGGTTGTGGGCGTGCTGCCCGGGAACACTCGCATCGACGGCGACTCGTGCCCGTGCTGCGGAAGTGCGGCTCGAACCCGGTTCGCTGCCCCGATGGCGCGCGGCGAGGCCTGGGCCACCGCGTCCGTCGCGGAGTGTGGGGCGTGCGGGACGCTGGCGATTCCCCCCACCGCTCCGCCGGCGGATCGAGCGGGGCTTCCTTTGCGCTGGCTGGACGTGTTGTCGGCCCCGCCGAGGGCGATCTTCGGTCCCGCAGGTGACGGCGCGGCGGGTGGCGGCGCGGCGGCGGTGACTGTGAGGCTGCCACTGGCGCAGGGCCCGGTGTGGCACGAGTTCCGCGACAACTGGTGGGCGCTGTCGCCCGGGCTGCACCTGTGGGTCCCCACCATCGATGGTCTCAAGTCGCTTGCAGCCGCCAACGGTTTAGGCGTCGATGCGGTCGTGCCAGAGGCTCCCGTGGACCACTTCGTGTTCAGCGAGTTGATCGCCCGCCGGGTGCCGCCGGCTCACGCGTCCGCGGCGTTGATCTCCGAGCGTGAACGCGATGCGATGCGTCGCAGGGCGCGGCAGTGTCGCACCGAGTCCCGTTGCCCGGAGGCCACCGTTCGCTTGCGGCGGGGCGCGGCATGAGCGGTAGGCGAGTTGTTGCCACGGTGCTCCACTGGCAGAACCCATGGGGCACCCGTGAGGTCATGCGCTGTCTCGCCGCGCAGACTCGGCCGGTCGAGGCCGTTGTCGTGGTGGACAACGGCAGCCCGGAACCGTTCGAGCACAGCCCGGTCGGGCTCACCGAGTTCGACATCGTTCGCTCGGCGACCAACCTCGGTGTGGGCGGCGGGCACAACCTCGGTATCGCCAGGGCCCTCGATGCGCACGCCGGGGACCTGGTGTGGGTGCTGGAGCACGACACCTTCCCCGACCCCAGCTGCCTCGCCGAACTAATCGCGGTGTACGAGAGCTGCGAGGGCGACTGCGTGGTTGCCACCGAACTCGCGCGCAACAACTACGAGCGTGCCGACATCCCGGTCACGGCCGACCGAACCCGCGTGGCGCGGGTGACCCTCAACGGCCCGCTGATCCCGAGGCAGGTCGTCCAGCGGGTCGGCCCGCTCGACGAGCGGCTCTTCGTGGGGCAGGAAGATTGGGAGTTCGCCAACCGACTGTCGCGGGCGGGCATCCCCATCGTGAGGGCGACCGCTGCGGTGGCGATCCATGCCAACAAGGGGATGGGCCGCTTCGACGGCTACGTCAGCCCGACCCGGCTCTACTACTCGGCACGAAACCTCATCGCCCTCGCCGAGCGCCGCCGGCTGTTCCAGACGGCGCGCTTGCTGGCGGCCGCGGTGGTCGAACTGGTTCGACCGGGAAGGGGCTACACCTTCGCCGCCGCCAGAGCCCGTGCCGCGATCGACGGTGCCGCCGGCCGGCTCGGCCGTCGTGACTACCGCTTCATGCAGCGATAGGGGAGTGAGCGGGACGAGTCGCTAGTCGAGCGATCACAATCGGCGCAGTCGCGGCGATCGCAACGAGTAACCATGTGGCCGGCCAGCCAATGAGGGGATTCCACGCCGGGTCGATGAACGGCAGCCCATTCCAGAGGCCTCGTGTGTGTCGCCACACCATGGTGACCATGCTCGCGAGGAGCCCGAGCGAACTCAGGGAGGCGCACATGGCGAGTAGGCGACGATCGCGACTGTCGTTCGTGGCATGCTCATCCGGCAGCGTCGCGGTGATCGCCAGCGTGGCGACGGCGATGGGAAGGCCGAATCTCGCCTGCACTCCGAATCCGGTCGGCCGCAGGGTTGCCTCCAGCAGCGCGTTCAACGCAAGCCAGCTGCTGACCCCGGATACGATCGTCGCCAGTCGGCGCGGAGCACTCCGCAGGGCGGCTCGGCACACAACCGAAGCGACGAGCAACCAGAGGCCTCCCACGATCAGAGCCGTGTGGGTGACCAACCATCCGATTCGCCCAATGGTGAACACGCTGAGCGACGGAATGTGCCTGAGGAAGTCGCGGACCGCTGCGGTCGACAGCTCCGGCGCGCCGCTCGGGGCCTGGACCCAGAGCCGCCAGGCCGCGGCAAACATGAGTGCAGGGGTAAGG
>JBPOIX010000126.1:0-4213 GCA_052034175.1 Actinomycetota bacterium | reverse complement strand
AGGCCGAACAGCACGACGCCGGTACCGGCGATACCGAACATGATCTCCGAGCCCCAGGCGCCGTAGATGCTGCCCGCGGCGTAGCCGGTGAACGCTCCGACCAGAAGGTTCATCGAGCCGGCTAAGCCTTGCGCAGCCGCGGCTCGGCCGACGGGTGCGCCGTCGGCCACCACGGCCTGGCTGGCCGGCGAACCCAGTGCCTGGATCACACCCTCGACGGCGCTCATGGCGACGATCACCAGCGGGATGGTGGCGAAGCCGTACCCGACGGTGATCGGCACCACGAGTGCTGTCGCGATCAGGCCGACACGCAACGCCCCGTAGCGGCCGGCCAGCTTGCCGCCGGTGGTGGCGACGATGGCGAAGGGCACCCCGAACGCCAGGAAGGCGAACCCGATCATCGTGTTGGACGCGCCGCGGTCGGTCATGTAGCGGTCGAGCACGGCGTCGTAGAAGCCGACCGGGACGAACAGGGCGACGTTCAACGCCACCCCGGCGCGGATGCGGGGGATGCGCAGCAGATCGAAGGCGAGGCCGCGCGCTGGGCCGATCGGCGGCTGCGGGAGTTCCTTGGGCAACAGCATCAGGCCGCCGGCGAGGGCGAACAGGCCGGCCACCAGGAATGGCACATGGACGCCGTAGGGTTCGACCAGCCACCCGCCGAGCACCGGCCCGGTGACGAAGCCGGCGAGTTCGAGGCCGCCGAGGACGCTCAGACGGCGCGCCACCTCACTCGGTTCGATGCTGACGGCAATCGCCCGTGCGGCGGGTAGGAACAGGCTGTTCGACAACCCGACGACGGCGCGCGAGAGCACGAAGCCGAGCAGGGTGGTCGACACCGCGAAGAGCACACTGCCGACGACCGCCATCGCCAGGCCGGCGAGCAGCAGCGCCTTTGAGTGGCCGCGGTCGGCGTAGGGCGCGAGGAAGATCTGCCCGATGAAGCCGACGAGGAAGCCCGAGCCGGCGATCAGGCTGAGGCCGTAGTCGGCGAAGTGGTACTTGTCCTGCAGGTCGCTGAGCAGTGAGAAGACGACGCTGTTGGCGACGCCGATGCTGAACGTGGCGAGCAGGAGTGGGTACCAGCCGGTGACCGGCCGGCTCAACCCGAGCCTCGGGTGTGCATCTCGGCGCGCACCCGGACCATCTCCGGCTCGTGAGGCAGCTGCACGGCGCGCAGCACGTAGCGGTCGCCGCCGGCGTTGAGCTCCGCCAAGCACCAGCCACCGGGGGCATCGCACTCCCCGTCGCCGATGGTGCGCGTGCAGTCGATGTCCAGCCCCGCGGTATCCGCCTCGGCCTGCCACAGGGCCAGCAGGCCGCGTCGCAACTCGGGGTCGTCCACCAGATCGGTGCCGTGGAGCAGGAGTTCCACGGTGGTGACCTCCACCGGCTGCACCTGATAGCGGTTGACCACGTCGCCACCCAGCTCGCCGTCCAACAACACCACGACCGGGCCCTCGGTGCCGGCCAGGCCACCGACGAAGCCGTAGCGCACGAGCGGCAAGCCGTCGTCGCCGGTGCACTCGTATCGGATGCGGTCGCCGGGGTTGAGCATCAGCTGCCGGCCTCCGCGAGGACGGCATCGCTGAACGCCGGCCACAGCCGCAGCGCCTCCGCCGACCATTCGTCGAACGGGCGGTCGGTCAAGGCGATGCACGCCACGTCGAGCCCCGGGTCCATCCACAGGAGGGTACCGGCTCCACCGAAGTGACCGAACGTGGCGGGGGAGTTCCGGGTACCCGTCCAGTGAGGGGTCTTGGTGCCGCGGATCTCGGTCCCCAGCCCCCAGGTGCAGTCGGTGAACCGGCCGACGCCGGGCACGACACCGCTCAGCCCGGGGAACTGCACCGTGCGGAACTGCCGAGCGGACTCCGCGGCGATGAGGCGTGGGGTGCGCACTTCGCCGACGAACGCCAACAGGTCGGCGAGGGTGCTCTGCACGGCGTGGGCGGGCGAGCCGCGCAGCAGGGTGGCGTCCATTCCCAGCGGTTCGAGCACCGCCTCGCGCAGATAGTCGGCGAATGGCATGCCTGCCGCCTGCGCCAACGCATCTGCGGCGACCTCGATGCCAGTGTTGCTGTAGATGCGACGCAGGCCGGGCTTGGCGATTGGGTCGGGACCGTCGAACGCGTAGCCGCCGGCGTGGGCCAGCAGGTGCCGCACGGTGCAGCCGGGCTGGCCGGCCGGGTCGTCCAGGCCGAGAGTGCCCTCCTCGGCAGCGATCAGGACGGCGTAGCCCACCAGCATCTTGGCGATCGACGCGATGCGGAACCGGTGCTGCACCGGCCCGCTGGTGCGAACCTCGCCGCCGGGGAAGACAGTCGCCGCAGCCACCGTGGTGACGGGCCACTCGGCGGTGAGGCGCAGGGCCCTCATGGCCGTGGGGTCACGCGAGGCCGTTGACGCGCAGCGATTCGGCCACGCGGAACGACAGGTCCACACCCTGGCGGCCGTTCAGCCGGGGGTCGCACACCGTCTGGTAGGCGTCGTTCAACTGGCCTTCGAGGATGTTGTCGCCGCCACCCGTGCACTCGGTGACATTGTCGCCCGTGAGCTCCACATGGATGCCGCCGGGCCAGGTGCCCTCGGCGTGGTGGGCGCGCACGAACCCATCGATCTCGGCACAGATCTCGTCGAACTGGCGTGTCTTGCGCCCGTTCGCCGCGGTGACCGTGTTGCCGTGCATCGGGTCGCAGGCCCACACAACCGGGTGGCCGGCGTCGCGTGCGGCGCGCAACAGCGGGCGCAAAGCGTCCTCCACCTTGTTCGCCCCCATCCGGCTGATCAGGGTGAGGCGGCCAGGGATGCGCGCCGGGTTGAGCTTCTCGCATAGCTCCAACACGTACGAGACGTCCGTGCTCGGGCCGACCTTGCAGCCGATCGGGTTGCCCACGCCGCGCAGGAACTCGACATGGGCGCTGTCCAGCTGGCGGGTGCGCTCGCCAATCCAGAGCATGTGGGCAGAGCAGTCGTACCAGGCGCCGGTGAGCGTGTCCACACGGGTGAGCGCTTCCTCGTAGCCCAGCAACAGGGCCTCGTGGCTGGTGTAGACGTCGGTCTCGTGCAGAGGGTGGGTGACCTCGGTGTCGATGCCACAGGCACGCATGAACCGCAGCGCACGGTCGATCTCGCTGGCCAGCTGCTCGTAGCGCTGTCCTTCGGGGCTGCTGCCGACGAACTCCTGCGTCCAGGCGTGCACCCGGCCGAGGTCGGCGAAACCGCCCTTCGTGAACGCCCGCAGCAGGTTGAGGGTGGCGGCGGACTGGTTGTACGCCTGCACCAGACGGTCCGGGCTGGGGATGCGTGCCGCCTCCGTGGCGGCGTCGCCGTTGACGATGTGGCCGCGGAAGCTCGGCAGCTCGAGGTCGCCGACCTTCTCGGTGGGGCTGGAGCGCGGCTTGGCGAACTGCCCGGCCATGCGCCCGACCTTCACCACCGGCACGCCGAGCGAGTAGGTGAGGACAACCGCCATCTGCAGGATGACGCGCAGCTTCTCGCGGATGTTGTTGGCCGAGAACTCCTCGAAGCTCTCGGCGCAGTCGCCGGCCTGCAGGAGGAAGGCGTTGCCGGCGGCCACCTGGCCGAGGGAAGCCTGGAGCGAGCGGGCTTCACCGGCGAAGACCAGCGGGGGATAGGAGGCGATCTGCTTCAGGGCACGATCGAGGTCGGCCTGGTCGGGCCAATCCGGCTGCTGGGCTGCCGTGAAGGCCTGCCAGCTCGAGGGGGTCCAGTCTTTCGCCACGGCGGGAAGCCTAACGGCGCGGCCCTGCTCGGCCCCAGGGGAAAACGGCGAACGCCCCCTGCCGGATGGCCGGGGGCGTTCGAGGGAACGGAGTTCGTCAGACAGCGAGGATGCGCACGGCGTCCTCGCGCAGCCCGGCGACGGCCCGGCTGACGAGGCGGCGGGCGGCCTCGGCCGTCACGCCGAGGTTCTCGCCGACCTCGCGGAAGCTCTTGCGCTCACCGTCGAGGAGGCCGAACCGGGCCTCGACCGCGTAGCGGGCCCGCTTGTCGAGCGTGCCGAGCAACTCGTCGAGGAGATCGCTGTCGACCATCGACATCACGGCGTCCTCGGGGGTGCCGTCGCCGTTGGCCATCAGGTCGCCGAGGGTGGCGTCGCCGTCGTCGCCGAGCGTCGTGTCGAGCGACACCGGTGTGGTGAGGCGGTGGAGCTCGGCGTTGCCGAGGTCGAGGGTCTCACCGTCACCCG
>JBPOIX010000431.1:0-5926 GCA_052034175.1 Actinomycetota bacterium | reverse complement strand
GAGCCGTTCCGCCTCGGCGGCGACCGCCAGGTGCTCCGGGCTGCCCTCGAACGGCATGTAATCCACGTCGACCACGTTCTCCGGCCACAGCACCATGTCCACGGTGCCGGGCTCGATCGTGCGCGTCGCTTCCAGGTGACGCTGCAGCACGAACGACGAGGGAGTGTCGATGGCGTGGGTGCCCTGCGGCCCGCCACCCTGGACGACGGCGATGCGCAAGGACTGCCCCGTGGCCTCGGTGCCGGTGGCCGCCAGCGGCGACACCAGCCACACTGCAACTGCCACGCCGAACCCGATGGCGCCGATCCAGTCGCCCTTGGCGGTGACGCCTCGCTGGCGGGCCAGCGCGGGCACCACGGGCGACGGCCCGGCGAGCGCGAACCCGACCTGGAAGACGAACCAGGTCAGCAGCAGGGCGCCGCCGACGCGCACCACACCCACGAACGGACCGGCCGCCTGGCTGATCGGCAGGCTGGCCAACGGCACCCCGCCGAAGGGGAAGCAGAACCTCAGTGCCTCCGCCAGGGTGTGCGCCGCGGGGCGGCCGATGACCCGCCACCGGCCCGTGGGTGCCACCAGCGCAGCGGCACCGTGGAAGCAGGCGAACAGGGGGGCGGCGAGCAGGTAGCCGGGCACGGTGAGGAACCACATCCAGCACATGCCCAGGTAGAACCACGCCGCAGCGAACAGCCACACCCGCCCGAAGCGTTGGCGGCGGGTGGGGGCCTCACCGAGCGAGGACTCCAGCATGGCCACACCGACGAATGCCAGCGGCCACCACCCCCAGGGCGGCAGGGCGAAGGCGGTGAGCACGCCGCCGATGACCGCAAGCAGGGTGGCCCGCGACGGGCGACGCAGGCGCACGTGCGATCAGGGGTTGGTGAGTTCGAGGAACACGATGTAGCGCTCCCGCGTGGAGCCGACCGGGTGGCAGGCGAACAGGGTGGCGGTGAACGCCGCCGTCTGATCGATGATCCAGATGGCGTCGGGGGTGACGATCTGGGTCTTGGTGACCTTGTAGACGAAGCGACCCTCTGCCGTGTTGAAGATGACCTCGTCGCCGATGGCGAGCTGGTCGATGTTGCGGAACGGGCGGTCCTTGCTGGTGCGGTGCCCGCCGACGACGACGTTGCCGACATGGCCGGGCATCGCCGTGCCGGGCCAGTGGCCGGGGCCGTGATCCAGGGTGGTGAGCGTGACCCCTTCGAACAGCGACTTGGTGACGCCGATCTTGGGGATCTCGATCGTGCCGAGCTCCACCTTGGGCTCCGCAGCGCGGGGCGGCGGCGGCTCGGCCGGCACCGGCAGAGCCTCCGAGGTGGTGGTGGCCGCCAGGGTGGAGGTGGTGGAGGTGCTCGAGGTGGTCGGTGCCAGCGTCGATGACGTCGTGGTGGCCTTCACCGTGGTGGTGGTGGCCTTCACCGTGGTGGTGGCGGCGGGTGTGGTCGTGGAGGCGGCGGTGGTCTCGCCGTCGTCGGAGCACGCCGCCATGAGCAGCGCGGCGGACAGGCAGAAGGCGACAGCGGGGCGGCGGCGCATCGGGTCAGTCTGCCACGGGCCGAAGCCAGTTGGTCGCCGCGGCGGCCGCCTGCTGCGCCGACCGGATGCAGGCGGGCATGCCGATGCCGTGGTAGCCCGCCCCTGCCAGCGCCAGCCCACCGGGCAGCGCGGCCAGCACCGCGGCGATGCGCTGCGCGTGCTGCGGGCGGTACTGGGGGAACGCCCCCGCCCAGCGGCTGACCCGCGCGTGCAACGGCTGCACCGTGAGCCCGAGGTGATGGCCGACGTCGTTCACCGCGGCCGCCAGCAGCTGCTCGTCGCTGAGGTGCAGCACGGGCAGCCCGTCGCGCCCGAGCGACACACGCAGGATGACCTGCCTGTCGTCCGCCCAATGAGCCCACTTCTGCGAGCCGAACGACACCGCGGTCACCAACCGCTGCTGCGGCTTGGGAACCAGGTAGCCGCTGTACGGGCGCAGGTGCTCCGGCCAGTCGGCCTTGTCCACCGCCATCGTCACCATCACCACATCGGCTGCGGGAATGGCCGCCAGGGTGTCCACCGCGTCGGCCGGCACCGTCGGCACGGCGCGCAGCAGGTTGGCAGCCGCGGGCGCAGGGCAGGCCAGGACCACCGCATCGAAGGCCTCGCCGTCCACGCGCCAGCCACGGCCGTCGGGTGTCAGTTCGTTGACGCCGGCGTTCGTCCGCAGTTCGCCGCCGGCCGCCCGCACGGCCGCCGCCACGGCATCCACCAGCTGGCCGAACCCGCCGCGAGGGGCATAGAACACCGGCCCGGCCGCGGCCGCGGACGCCGTGCCGCTGGCGGGCTTGGGCATCTTGCGCCCGGCCAGCAGGATGCTGCGCTCCTTGTTCGCCAGCTCGGCGATCTGCGGCACGGCCTGCATGCTGAAGTGGTCGGTGTCCGCGGCATAGATGCTGCCCACCAGAGGGTCCACCAGGCGCAGGTGCACTTCGTCGCCGAAGCGGGCGCGCACATAGCCGCCCAGGGAGTCCGCCTCGGTGGAGGTGCGGCGACGGAACGGTTCGGTGGCGGCACGCAACTTGCCCGGCCAGGTCATCAGGTGCGAGCGCGCCATCGCCATCACGTCGGTGGGCATGCCGAGGAACAGACCCTCCGGAATGCCGTGCAGGCGTTCCCAGTAGACCGCGGCCTTGAGGCCCTCGGTGGGGGCGGCCAGTGCCTCGCCGAGGCCGACGGCACGGGCCAGGCCGGTGCCCCACGGGAGGCGGGCGAGGAAGGCGTCGGGCCCCTCGTCGATGGCCGGGTGCCCGGCGAAGGGGGAGGTGCGCAGCTTGCCGCCGAGGCGGTCGTCGCGCTCCAGCAGCACCACCTCGGTGGGGTGCTCCCCGGTGGCCAGGGCATGCGCGGCGGCGAGCCCGGCGATCCCGGCACCGACGACCGCGACCCGGCTCACGTGGTGCGCCCCTGATCGGCGGCGATCACCCGCTGGGCGAGCGCGGCCAGCACGGTGGGGTCGTCGTTCACGCAGGCGGTGCGGGCGAAGGCGATGCCGTGCCCCGCGGCCCGCCGGGCGGCCTCGATGTCGAGGTCGTAGAGCACCTCGAGATGGTCGGCCACGAAGCCGACGGCGCTCACCAGCAGGCCCTGCTCGCTGGCCGCGTCGTTCTCCGCCGCGGCCAGGTCGTCGATGACCTGGAGGATGTCCGGGCCCAGCCAGGGCTCCGGGGTGCGGCCGGCGCTCTGCCATGCGATCGACCAGCGGGTCCAGCCGCTGATGCCTGCCGCCGCGGCCACGGCTTCGGCGGTGGCGCGCAGTTCGTCCGGGTACGGGTCGCCGGTGGCCACGATGCGCTGGGGCAGGGAGTGGGCGGTGAACACGACCTTGGTGTTGGCCGGCATGGCGGCCAACCTGGCCCGCACGTCGGTGGCGACGAACTCGATGAACGCCGGCTCTGTCGCCCAGCTCTGCACGCCGGCCGTGGTGATGCCGTGGGGCTCGGCCGCGGCGCGCAGGCGATCCAGGTACTGGCCCACCGAGTAGGCGCTGTAGTGGGGCGCCAGCACCAGGCCGATGATGCGCCGGAAGCCCTGCGCGGCCAGCGCGTCCACGGCGGCTTCGATCTTCGGTTCGGCGTGCTTGAGGCCGAGCGCCACGTGGTACCCGCCGGGGGCGGCGGCGTCGAGGGCCTGCTGCAGTGCGGCCCGCTGCGCCTCCGTGCGCGCCGCCAGGGGCGACGTGCCGCCGAGCGCGTCGTAGCGCGCCGTCAGGTCGGCCAGCTGCTCCGGGGTCGGCGGGCGTCCACGGCGGATGTCGGTGTAGTACGGCTCGATCTCGTCGCGGGTGCGCGGCGTGCCGTACGCCATCAGCAGGACTGCCGTCGAGCCGGCGGGGGCTGCGGGCTCGTTCTCGTGCGGGCCGGCCGTCACTGCGCCGTCACCTCGTGCACCCGGCGGACGACCGCGTGGAGCACCTCGGGGTCGGTGGACGGGTTCACCCCGTGGCCGAGGTTGAAGATGTGGCCCGGATGACGAGTGCCGTCCGCCAGCATGTTGTCCGCCAGCACGGCGTCGGTGCCGGCCAGCGCCACCTCGGTGCCGGCCAGTACGAGCGCCGGGTCGAGGTTGCCTTGCACCACGAGGTCGGCGCCCATGCGGGCCCTTGCCTCACGAATGGGGGTGCGCCAGTCCAGGCCGAGCACGGAGGGGCCGGCGGCGTGCATGCGTTCCAGCAGGTGGTCGCAGCCGATGCCGAAGTGGATGCCGGGCACCCCGGGGAACTGCTCGGCGAGCTGGGTGAACACGGCCTGCGAGTGGGGGAACACGAACCGGTCGTAGTCCGCCCGGCTGAGGTTGCCCGCCCACGAGTCGAACAGTTGGAAGGCCCGTGCGCCGTTGCGCAGCTGGCTGGCGATGCTGGCCACGGCGTGCTGGGTGAGGCGCTCCATCAGTGCGTGCCACAGCGCAGGCACGGTGTGCATCATCCGCTTGGTGTGCTCGTAGGTGCGGCTCGGGCGGCCTTCCACGAGGTAGCTGGCCACCGTGAACGGGGCGCCTGCGAACGCCAGCAGGGGCACGGCGGGCGGCAGTTCCGCGGCCAGCGTGCGCACGGTCTGCAGCACGTACGGCGTGTCGGCCTCCGGTTCGAACTCGCGCAGCCGGTGCAGGTCGGTGTGGTCGCGGAACGGCTCGGGCGCCACCGGGCCGGTGCCGGGTGCGACGTCGATGCCGAACCCCACCGCATGGGCGGGCACGACGATGTCGCTGTACAGCACGGCGGCGTCCACGCCGTAACGGCGGACCGGTTGCAGCGTCAGTTCGGCGGCGTCGTCGGGCCGCTTGATGGCGTCGAGGATGCTGCCCTCGCCGCGCACCGCGCGGTACTCGGGCAGGCTGCGGCCGGCCTGGCGCATGAACCACACCGGGGTGTGGGCTGCCGGGCGGCCGTTCGCCGCGTCGAGGAAGGGCACGCTGGTCGCCATCGCCTGCGCACGCTACCGTCGCCTCCCCAAGTTGGCGGTCGCGCTGTGTCCTGTCCCGTCCCAACGCCAACTTGGGTGGGGGTTGGGCGGGGTGACTGCAAGTTGGCGGTGGCGCTGTGTCCTGTCCCGTCCCAACGCCAACTTGGGTGGGGGTGTGGGGCAGGATGGGCGGTCATGAGCCACTCCGATCTGTTCTCCCTGTCCGGCAAGACTGCGGTCGTCACCGGCGGCAGCCGCGGCATCGGGGCGATGATCGCCCGCGGCCTGCTGGACGCCGGCGCGTCCGTCCTCATCTCGGCCCGCAAGGAGCACGAGTTGGCGGCGGCGAAGGACGAGTTGTCGGCGCACGGCGACGTCCACACCGTGCGCGCCGACCTGTCCACGATGGACGGCGTGGCCGCGCTGGCCGAGGCTGTGGCCGCGCACTTCCCCACGCTGAACATCCTCGTCAACAACGCCGGCGCCACGTGGGGCATGCCGCTCGACGAGTTCGACGAGAACGCCTGGGACAAGGTGATGGACACCAACGTCAAGGGTCTGTTCTTCCTCACCCAGCGGCTGCTGCCCCAGTTGCGCGCCGCGGGCACGGCGGACGACCCGGCCCGGGTGATCAACATCGGCTCGATCGACGGCCTGCACGTGAACCCGATGGATACCTACAGCTACGCCGCCAGCAAGGCCGGCGTGCACCACCTGACCCGGGCCCTGGCCCGCAAGCTGGGGCCGCAGCACATCACGGTGAACGCCGTGGCGCCTGGCCCGTTCGAGAGCAAGATGATGGCGGCCACGCTGAAAGCCTTCGGCGACGGCATCGCCAAGTCCGCCCCGCTCGGCCGCATCGGCCGCCCCGACGACATGGCCGGCGTGGCCGTGTTCCTCTCCAGCCGGGCGGGTTCCTACCTCACCGGAGCGGTCATCCCGGTGGACGGCGGTATCGCCACCACGTCCTGACACGGGTCGCTCAC
>JBPOIX010000033.1:0-9485 GCA_052034175.1 Actinomycetota bacterium | reverse complement strand
CGATGCCCCCGCCCATGGGGGCGCCCACCGCCCCCAGCCCGGTCGGCCCGCCGGCCCAGCCGCCGGGCGTGCCACCACCGCCCATGGCCGCCCCGGCCGGGAAGAAGCGCAGCCCGGCCCTGATCATCGGCGGCATCGTCGGTGCCGTCGCGCTCGTCGGCGCGGTCGTGGTGATGACCTCGGACGACGATCCCGCCACCACCTCGGCCAGTACCACGGTCCTGTCGGCCGGCACGGTGCCCGGCGCGACCACGACCACCCTGTTCGCCGCCGGCCCGGCCGACCCGTCCGCCCTCGGCCCGGGCGAGGTGTTCCTCGAGCCGGTCGGCGGGCCGACGCAGGACCCGTTCACGGACACGATGTCCGTCCAGCCGGAGACCGTGCCGACGGTGTCGCTGCCGGACATCCCACTTCCGTCCACCAGCACCACCGTGGTGGCGGGCGGTCCAGCGGTGACCGCACAGGTCACCGGCAACAACCCCGGCCTGTACGGCGGCACCCGTGATGCCGCGGCATGTGACCAGGAGGCGATGATCGCATTCCTCGAAGCCAACCCGGACAAGGCTGCGGCCTGGGCCGGCGTGCAGGGCATCCAGGTCTCCGAGATCCGCACGTTCATCGAAGGCCTCACGCCAGTCGTCCTCACTCGCGACACCCGGGTCACCAACCACGGCTTCCGCAACGGGCAGGCCTATGCCCACCCGTCGGTCCTGCAGCGTGGCCACGCCGTGCTGGTGGACCGTTGGGGCGTGCCGCGGGCGAAGTGCTCCTGCGGCAACCCGCTGGCACCCCCGCAGCCGCTGCCCCAGGCGCCGATCTATGTCGGTGATCCGTGGCCGGACTTCGATCCGACGGTGATCATCATCGTCGTGGCCGGCGACCCGGTGGACGACGAAGGCTTCGTGCTCGTCGACCTGACGAGCGGCGAACTGATCATCCGCACGGTGGGCGCCACTCCGGACACTCCGGACCTGGCCACCGGCGACATCCGCATCACCCTGCGCTGGAACGACAGCGCCGACCTCGACCTGTCCGTCACCGACCCGACCGGTGAGACCGTCGACTACAACGCACGCTCCGTCAGCAGCGGCGGTGCACTCGATGTCGACGCCAACGGCAACTGCGGGAGTGTGGCAGCGTCCCCGGCAGAGAACATCATCTGGGCCGACGTCCCGCCTGAGGGCCGCTACTTCGTGGTCGTCAACAACTTCGACAGCTGCGGTGCCGGCGACGCCCACAGCTTCACCCTCACCGTCCTTGTCGGCGGGCAGGAGGTACCGCTGTACGAGGTGGCGGCGGACGGCACGCTGATGGGCCAGGTGAGCGGCACCGGCATGGTGACCACCGATGTCCCCGCGTTGCTGTACGCCTTCGACGTCGGGACCGCCGGCCCGGGCACCGACCCCGGCACCGACCCCGGAACCGACCCGGGTGGCGAGTTCACGGACGAGGCCACGGCCGCGCTGACGATCCTCGACCAGCTCATGCTCGACTGCGGTGTCAGCGGCGACTTCACCGATGGCGGCGCGGCGGACGGAGGCTGGCGATGGATCGTCAGCACACCGGACGGCGACGCCTCGTTCGTGGTCTACAACCCGCTCGGCAGCGACTGGTACGTGCTGCCCGAGGACGAGCTGGCGGGCAGCCTCGCGGTCGGCTGCGGGTTCTACAGCGAGTGAGCGGTCGCGGCTGAGCTGCCCTCAGCAGGGCGTGTGATCTCCATCGCCACCCACTGCTCCCCGTCCTCGGAGTAGTCGGCGTGGCGGTGGAAGCCCGCCCGCTCGTAGGCGCGGATCGCCCGCTGATTGCGGGCCAACACGGTGAGGGTGATGCGCCGTAGCCCCACGGGGCCGAGGCCGTGCGCCACGATCAGCCGGGTGGCCTCCCCACCGAGGCCGCGGCCGAACCACGCCGGGCCGCGCAACGCGATGCGGAAGTTGGCAGTGAGGTCGCCGGCGCTGAACTCGTTCAGCACCACCTCCCCGGCCCACTGGCCGGTGGCACGTTCGATGATCGCCAGGTCCAGCCGCTCGTCGGCGTCGGCCCGGCCGGTGCACCATTCGGCGATCCGCTCCAGGGTGAAGCTGCCGGGTGGGGTCTGGGTGAGGTCGTTGCCCTCTGGGTCGTTCACCATCTCCCACATCGCCTCGGCGTCGGCGGCGACGATCGGCCGCAACTGCACACGGTCGCCCTCGATCGTCGGTTTCGCCCACGGGCCCTCGAGGTGCACGACTCCATCGTGTCACCCGAGCCACCTCGAACCGGTCGCGGTACGCTCCCGGCGGGACGCCGACACTGAGGGAGGGGACATGGGGACTGCGGGTGACCACAATGCTGCGAATTCCGTACCGTCGCCCTCGCCCGCCGACGTGCCGTCCGCGTCACCTGCCGACGGTGTGCTCGACAACACGCTCGAGCTGGCTCGCCGGCGGGCCGCCGCCAGCCAACCCCGGGCGCACGATCGGGTGGTCACCGCGCTGATGGGCGGGGTGCAGGTGGCCGCGGCGGTGGCCATGGCGTTGTGCACCACCTCGATGTCCGGCCGCCAGTGGGTTGCCGCGGCCGCGCTGGTGGTGCTCTACGCGTCCTCCTACCGGGTGGCCTTCGAGGCCACTCACGGCAGCGCCGCACCCTCGGAGTCCGTGTTGGTGGCCGCGCTGTTCATGGTGCCGGTCACCATGGCGCCGCTGGTCATCCTGGCCGGCCTGCAGCTGATCGGGCTCGGCTACCTGCGCCGCCCGCATCGCCTGCACGGGTTCCTGCTGCGGGCCGCCTCGGGAATGCAGGCCCTGGGCCCGGCCCTGGTGCTGTGGTGGCGGGGCATCGAGTCGCCCGACCTGCGGCACTGGCCGTGGTACCTGGCGGCGCTGGCCGCACAGTTCGCCATCGACGCCGCGATGCTGGCGATGCGCACCATGGTGTTGAAGCTGGCATGGAAGGACCTGCCCCGCCTGCTCGTGTGGACGTTCGGCATGGACACCGCCACCGGTGCCGTGGGCCTGGCCGCGGTGGCCGCCACCGGGGCCAGGTTGACGGCGTTGCCGTTCGTGGCGGCGCCGCTGGCGTTCGCCTGGTTGGTGGCCCGCGACCGCAAGCGCCAGGTGGACGCCGCGATCGAACTCGGCCAGGCGGTCGTCGAAGCCCGCGACCAGGCGCGCGTCGACACGCTCACCGGCGTGGCCAACCGGCGCGCCTGGCATGAGGAAGTGCAGCGCGCCCAGGCCGAACTGGACGCCGGCTGGGGCACCCGGGTGGCGCTCGTGGCGATGGCCGACGTGGACCGGTTGAAGGCGGTCAACGATTCCCTGGGGCATGTGGTGGGCGATGCCCTGATCGCCGCCACCGCGAAGGCCCTGCGCGCGGCCGCCCCCGACGACGCGCTGGTGGCCCGCTTGGGCGGCGACGAGTTCGGCGTGCTGTGGGTCACCACCCGCGACGAGTACGACCTCGATGGCTTCGCCGATCGCCTCTCCGCAGGGCTCGGCGCGGCCACTCTGGACGGGGTGGAGGAGTTGGCGTCGCTCGGCACGGCCTCGTGCCCCGCCGCCGCCACGGTGACGGACGCCATCGACCTGGCCGATCAGGCGTTGATGGTGGCCAAGGCCCGCCGACGCGATGCGGTGGCGGACCCCCCCGACGTGTGAGGATGTGTCCAGGACCGCATGATGAACGAGGAACACTGGCTGCTCGAGGTGGTCGAGGCGATGCCCGACGGCGTCGTCATCGTCAACGACGAGGGCGAGATGGTGCTCGTCAACAGAGAGATCGAGCGCCTCGTCGGCTACCGCCGTGAGGAGCTGCTCGGGGCCAAGGTGGAGATCCTGCTTCCCGATGCCCTACGCGGCGCCCACCATCGCCACCGTGCGAAGTACTCGGCCGCCCCGCACCGCCGGGCAATGGGGCACGGGATGCAACTCACCGCCCGCCGCGCGGACGGCAGCACCTTCCCCGTGGAGATCTCCCTCGCACCCACCGAGGTCGGAGGAGAGCCGATGGTCATCGCCACCATCCGCGATGTCACCGCCAACCGCCTGGCCGACGCCGAGCTGGAAGCCGCCCGCCAGCGCGTGCTGCTGGCGGAGGACCACGAGCGCATCGCCCGCGACCTGCACGACACCGTCATCCAACGCCTCTTCGCCGCCGGGCTCAGCCTGCAGAGCGTGCTCCCCATCGTGCCGGACGCGGCGAAGGCCAAGATCGAACGCATCCTCGACGATCAGGACGATGCCATCCACGAACTGCGCACCGCCATCTTCGGCCTGGCCAGCAAGCGCAGCGCCGGCCGCACCATCCGCGTCGTGGTGAACGACCTGGTGGATGAATCCGCCCGGGTGCTGGGCTTCCGGCCGACCTTGCACTTCAACGGTGTGCTGGACACCATCGACGTCGGCATCACCGACGAGGTGGCCGCCGTGGTGCGCGAGGCGCTGAGCAATGTGGCCCGCCACGCTCGGGCGAAGAAGGTGGAGGTCCTCCTCAGCCACCTTGCCGACGAGCTGACCCTTGTGGTCAGCGACGACGGCGCGGGCATTCCTTCCAGCCACCGGCTGGGGAGTGGCCTGCTGAACATGCAGGATCGTGCGTCGCGCCTGGGCGGCGTGTGCACCGTGACCTCTGGCGAACACGCCGGCACGACGGTCCGCTGGCACGTACCCACCGGCGGCTGAGGCTGCGCGAGCTGCCGCGGCCGCGCGTGCGGCCCCGGCGGGCACCTCACGCGTCGGGTGCCCGGTGTGCCCGGTGTGCCCGGTGTGTCAGGTGTCCTTGCGGCCGACGCCGGCCTTCACCGCGAACACGGCAGCCTCGGTGCGGCGGCTCATGCCGAGCTTCATCAGCATGTTGCTGACGTAGTTCTTCACGGTCTTCTCCGCCAGGTGCAGCTCGGCGCCGATCTGGCGGTTGGTGGCACCTTCGGCGATGAGGTCGAGAATGCGGCGCTCCTGGGGGGTGAGCTTGGCCAGGCGCTCGTCCTCCTCGCTCGGGTTGCGCAGGCGGTGCAGCACCTTGGTGGTGACCGTCGGGTCGAGCAGGCTCTCACCTCGGGCCACGCGGCGGATGGCGGTGATGAGGTCGTTGCCGCGGATCTGCTTCAGCACATAGCCGGAGGCGCCGGCCATGATGGCTTCGAACAGGGCGTCGTCGTCGCTGAACGACGTGAGCATCAGGCAGGCCAGGCCGGGGAGTTGGCTGCGAACCTCGCGGCAGACCTCCACCCCGCTGCCGTCGGGTAGGCGCACGTCGAGCACGGCCACGTGGGGCCGGGTGGCGGGAATGCGCTGGAGGGCCTCCTCGGCCGTGGAGGCTTCACCGACGACCACGATGCCGTCCTCGGCCTCGAGGAGTTCACGCACGCCGCGGCGCACGATCTCGTGATCGTCGAGCAGGAATACGTGGATCGGCTGAGGTGAGTCGTCCATAGGGTCTGCAGTCTGCCTTACTGGCCCCAATCGGGTGGCAGGGCCCAAGGTCACATTCTCACAAGCGGAGCCTGTTGTGCCAGCACCTTCCACGCGGCGCAGTGGCCGAACGACGCAAATACACTGTCGAACGTGCTGCAAACCAACCCGCCCTCCGTGCTGCCCCAGGCCAACGACGCCTGCTGGTGTGGCAGCGGCCGCAAGTACAAGCGGTGCCACCGCCCCCTCGAAGGCCGGGTTCTGCAGGGCGTCATCAGCCCGATGCGGGCGGTGCCGGCCCACATCGTCGCGCCTCCCTACGCGGCCACCGGTGAAGCCGTGCGGTGGGACGAACCGCGCATCAAGAGCCCCGACGTGCTGGAGCGCATGCGTGTGGCCTGCGCGATGGCCAGCGAGATCCTCACCCTGGCCGGGGGCATCGTGCGCCCCGGCCTCACCACCGACGAGATCGACGTGTTCGTCCACGACGAGACCATCGCCCGCGGCGCGTACCCCAGCCCGCTGAACTACCACGGCTATCCAAAGAGCGTCTGCACCTCGGTGAACGAGGTCATCTGCCACGGCATCCCGGACAGCCGGCCGCTGCAGGACGGCGACATCGTCAACCTCGATGTCACCTGCTACGTCGGTGGAGTGCACGGCGACACCAACGCCACCTTCTTCGTCGGCGCCGCGGACCCTGTCAGCCGCAACCTGGTGCGGGTCACCGAGGAGTGCATGTGGAAGGGCATCGAGGCCGTGCAGCCGGGGCGCCCGCTCAGCGACATCGGGCGCGCGATCGAGAACCATGCCAAGGCGAACAAGCTGGGCGTGGTGAAGGCGTTCATCGGCCACGGGATCGGCGAGCAGTTCCACACCGACATCCAGGTGCTGCACTACTACGACGAGCGGGCCAGCATGATCATGCGGCCGGGCATGACCTTCACGATCGAGCCGATGATCACCCTCGGTTCATGGCAGCACAAGATGGTGTTCGACGACGACTGGACCGCCGTCACCACGGACGGCAAGCGCACCGCCCAGTTCGAGCACACCGTGCTCGTCACGGAGGACGGCGTGGACGTGCTGACCGCCCCCGGCAGCGTCAGCCCCACCGCCCCCTGGGCCCGCTGAGGGCGATCGAACGCTCGACTCACCAGCCGCGTTCCAGCTCCTCGCGCGCCGCCGTGCGCGCCGACAGGAGGACCCGGATCGCGAGCACGACGGAGGTTCCGGGCAGGATCACCAGCTGCACGAAGGCGACCTGCTTGCCCTCGAAACTGGACGCTTGGATGAACGAGTTGACCGTGACCAGCAGCTGGACGCTGTCGGCGGTGAGGCTCAGTGCCGGGGCGCCACGCTGGTCGGCGAGGTAGGCGAACGTGGCGACCGTCAGCATGATGGTGACGACCAGGAGGGTGCCGACCCCGTTCAGCTCCCAGGCGTCGACCGACCCGATCATCGCGCGCTGCGCAGCCAACAGGATGCCGGTGAGACCGACCGCGGCGCGGATACCGCTCAGCACGGCCATGGCGAACGTCAGCCGACCACGTCGCTGCTCTTCGTCCTGTCGATAGGCCTGGTAGCCGGCGGGGATCCGCTCCCCCGCTGAGTAGCGATCGAACAGGCGCTGGTCCTCGTCGTCCTCGTCGTCCTCGGGCCGAGCGCCCGCCGGCCCGCCCAATGGCGGGGCGGCGTGGGTTTCCGGACCGGGTCTGGCGAACGGGTCCTCGTCGAAGGCGTCCATCGCCGAATCGTAGGGCGAGCCGAGGGGGCGCTCAGGACGCGGCGAGTTCGGGCAGGGAGCGCACACCAGGGTTGAGCGCCGCGTTCACGACAACGGCGCCGGCGGCGTTGCGGATCTCCAGCGTGCCGTCGACGCCGGTCGTGGAGAAGCGCACCGACACCACGCGGCCGTCGCCGAGCGTCACCTGCACACCCTGGCGGCCGGCGCTGTCGCTGCGCGCGGACGACACGACCACCGAGCCGAACGACAGCACATGGAGGAACGTGTTGGCGCCGCCGGCCACCGTCTCGTCGAGGCGGTAGCCGTCGCTGAAGCCCGCTTGCGTCCAGTCGTAGATGGTGCTCGTGGCCGTGGGCGGGATGACCCGCTGCACCTTCAACGAGTTGGCGCCGTTGGTGAACGTGGCCGTGGTGCCGTTGATCACGGGTTGCACGGGTGAGTTCAGCTGCCACACCTGTTGGGTGCCGCTGTCGCTGGTGATCCGGTCGAACACGACCACCACGCCTGGGTCGACCCACACCCATTCCCGCTGGACGCGGTCCACCGGTGGGTCGCCGTTGAGGCGGTAGACGGGTGTGATGTCGGCGGCGAAGTGGACCCAGCCGGTGCCCTGCTGCACCGCCTGCATCGTGCTGACGCCGCCTTCCCACTGGCGCAGCGTCTGCCCGGCGGAGGTGATGCGCACCAGGTTGTGCAGTGCCTCCTCCTGCTCGATGCCCGAGGCCGAGTGGTAGTTCGGGTCGTACGCCAGCCACTCGCCCTGGTGCAACAGGAACGACCCCTGGTCGCGGTGGGCGTGGCTCTCCGTGTACGGGCCGGCGGTCACGTTCATCCACGCCGCGCTCCCGGTCCATGAGCTGCGGGCGTAGCCCTGCCCGATGCCCGGCGCGTAGTAGGCGGTGTTGAGCCCGGTCAACGGTTGCGGCACGGTGGCCGGGTCGGCGTACAGCAGGTCATGGACGAACATGAACCCGGAGGTCATCTGCGTCACACTGCTGTGGGCCACCAGCCAGCGGGCCCGCGCGGCCAACGGGTCGTCCGCGGGCAGCAGCGAGGCGGCTGCCTGCGCGTAGTGGCGGTGGTAGTCGAAGAACTCGCCCGTCTGATCGCGGGAGTGGTCGCCGTTCAGCGACACCCCGTCGAAGGTGGGCAGGACGTAGTGCAGGAAGTGCACGAGTGACGCCCGCGTGTGGCCGGTGAGCGCCGAGATGTCCTCGCCCGTGCTCGTCTCCCACAGGTCGTACAGCTCCCACAGGTTCATCATCGCTGTGCCGTAGCCGGTGCCCTCGCGGGAGCCGCCTCCCTGCAGGTCGCGTTCGAACGTCGGCACCAGTTGGGCGGCGATCTTGTCCGTGCGGAAGAACTGCAGCCAGCCGTCCGCCGTGGCGAGCTCGCCGTGGCCGGCGATGCCGAGCAGCATCGTGGCCCGCAGGAACGAGTAGTAGTAGTTGTTGCTCGGGTTGTTCACGGACCACCCGGTCCACGGGTACGACCGCCCACCCCACGTGGCCTGTTGGTGATGCCACACGTTCCACACCGCCTGGTCGGCGTAGGCCAGCCACCTGGTCCGTTGCGCGGGCGTGGTGCGGCCGTGGCACCAATCCAGCACCATCGCCACGTCGCCCACGAAGTGGCCGACCTCGAGGTAGCTGTCGCCGGCCACGGCGGCGCGGCCGCCGCCCTCCACCAGTGCCTCCTCGCTTGCCACCCACTGCTCCACCCCGGTGACGGCGAAGGTGCAGTACGAGATGTCGCCCGTGAGGTGCGATGCGAGCGCGAACTGCCACAGGCTGTACCCGCTGTTGCGCAGTTGGGCGTAGCTGAGCGAGCGGCGGCTCTGCATCAGGGACAGGAAGCGGGTGGCCGCGGGATGATTCGCCGCCACCATCGCCTGCAGGCGGGGCAGTTCGCTGGGCAGGTAGATGCGCGGGCGACCTTCAGGCACCTGGGGCACCGTGGGCGCCAACGGCTCGCCGGCGAACCAGGCCAGCACGTCCACCACCAGGTGCGCCGCGCCGGCGTGTTGATACAGGCTCACCTGCCCGCCGGGGCCGACCGGCACGATCCCCATCGCCGCCGTCGTGCGCCCCGCGGGCGCGTTGAGGTTGCGCGCCGGGGGGCGCACGCGGCCGGTGGGGTAGGCGGTCAGCCAGGTGGTGGCCGGTGGCATCACGACCGTCACGTTGAGGGCCACGGCGCCCACGCCGCTGGCCGGCACGCCACCGCGGCCGGTGACGGTGAGGGTGGTGCTGCCTGCCGGGCCGACGGTGCCACCGCCACGGAACTGGCCGTCGGTGGTGCTGCCGTTGGCGCGGGTGTCCATCAGCCGCGCCGGGTTGAGT